>DDES01000242.1:5172-16461 GCA_002336765.1 Novosphingobium sp. UBA1948
TCGACCTGCTTGAAGGGCGGCGCCACCTTGTTCTTCACCACCTTTACACGGGTGGCGTTGCCGACGATTTCATCACGATCCTTGATCTGCCCCGTGCGGCGAATATCCAGACGCACCGAGGCATAGAACTTGAGGGCATTGCCACCCGTGGTCGTCTCGGGATTACCGTACATCACGCCGATCTTCATGCGCACCTGATTGATGAAGATCACCATACAGCGCGAACGGCTGATCGAACCGGTCAGTTTGCGCAAAGCCTGACTCATCAGACGGGCCTGCAGGCCGACATGGCTGTCGCCCATCTCGCCCTCGATTTCGGCGCGAGGCACCAACGCGGCCACCGAGTCCACCACCAGCACGTCAATCGCATTGGACCGCACCAGCGTATCCACGATCTCCAGCGCCTGTTCGCCCGTATCGGGCTGCGAAACGATCAGATTGTCGATATCGACGCCCAGCTTCTTGGCATAGACCGGGTCGAGTGCGTGTTCGGCGTCCACAAAGGCCGCGATGCCGCCGCCCTTCTGCGCTTCGGCAATCGCATGCAGCGCCAGCGTGGTCTTGCCCGAGCTTTCCGGCCCGTAAATCTCGATCACGCGCCCACGCGGCAGACCGCCAATACCCAGCGCGATATCCAGACCCAGCGATCCGGTCGAGATCGCTTCCACCTGCATCGCCTCCTTGGCGCCCAGCCGCATGGCCGAGCCTTTCCCGAAGGCGCGATCAATCTGCGCCAATGCCGCTTCCAGCGCCTTTTGCCGGTCCATGCTGTCCTTATCCTTACCTTCTTGAATCAGCTTGAGCTGAGCCGCCATGTGCCGTCTCCATTGCTAAGGCGCTGACGCCAAACGTCAACACAGCAATGTGTGCCACATTTGTTCTCGTAGAACAAGGGTGGAACAAAAATTTTCTACCGCCCCTTGCCCGCCGCGCGCAGCGCCAGCACCTCGGACACTTTCGCCGCGATCTGGCTTACGGAAAAAGGCTTAGGTATGAAGTGCATATCGGCAATATCGATCTCGCGCCGCAACTGCTCCTCGGCATAGCCCGACATGAACAACACCGGCAAATCCGGCTCCAGCGCCCGAATGGCCCGCGCCATCGCCGGTCCATCCATCGCGGGCATCACCACATCGGACACCACCATGTCGAACATCCGGCCGCCCGAGTCGCGCCGTTCCTCCAGCGCCTCCAGCCCCTGTTCACCATCGCTGGCCGCCGTCACCGTATAGCCAGCGCGGGTCAGAGCCCGTTCGGCCACCACGCGCACCGCATCCTCGTCCTCGACCAGCAGAATGTCGCCGCCACCGGCCCAACTCGCCACTTCCTCGCGCACCCGCACCGTCTCGACCGTGCCATGATGCACCGGCAGATAGACCGCAAACCGCGCACCAGCCGGCACGCCCTCGCTCGCAGGCACATTGTCGACAAAAATGAAACCGCCCGACTGTTTGACGATGCCATAGACCGTCGAGAGCCCCAGTCCCGTGCCCTTGCCCTGTTCCTTGGTGGTGAAAAACGGCTCCCAGATCTTGCCGATCACCTCGGTCGGCACGCCGCCGCCGGTATCCTGCACCACCAGCGCGGTATAATCGGCAATCGGCAGGATCTCGCTGCGCATGGCGCGCACATCGGCGCTCGAAACCCGCCGCGTGGCGATGGTCAGCCGCCCGCTGCCATCCAGCCGCAACCCGCTTTCCTGCATCGCGTCGCGCGCATTGACCACCAGATTGACGATCACCTGCTCCAACTGCGTGGGATCGGCGCGCACCGCGCCCAGATCGCGGTCATGGCTCACCACCAACTGGATCTTCTCGCCGATCAGCCGCTTGAGCATCTGGGTGATGTCCGACACAATATCGGGCAATTGCAGAACCTGCGGACGCAAAGTCTGCTGACGGCTGAAGGCCAGCAATTGCCGCGTCAGACTGGCCGCGCGGTTGGAATTGGCGCGGATCTGCTGAATGTCATCATAATCGGAATCGCCCGGCGTATGGCGCAGCAGCATCAGGTCGCAGGTGCCGATAATCGCCGTCAGCACATTGTTGAAATCATGCGCCACGCCGCCCGCCAACTGGCCCACGGCCTGCATCTTGGTGGCCTGCGCCACCTGCCGCTTGAGCCGCGTTTCCTCGGTCGTGTCGGTCAGGCCGAGCAGTACCGCCGCCTCGCCAAGCCCGCGAACGCCCGCAAGGCTCAGCGACACCGGATCGTCAGGCTGCGTCACCAGACGCACGGCCACGTCGCCGCTGGTGGCCGGGCCATGCCCGAAACGCCGCACCGCATCCGACAGCGCCGCCTTGTCCTCCTTCACCACAAGATCGGTGGGATAGGTGGGCGGCATTTGCCCTTCGCGGCCTGCGGCGCGCATGAAGGCGGGATTGGCAAACAGGATGCGCCCATCGCGGTCCGCCATCGCCAGGCCCAACGGCAAGCCGCCCAGCAAGGCTTCCAGATGCACCGCCGCTGCCGAGGCCTCCCTGCCGCCACCAACGCCCACGCCATGATCCACCACCAGCATCAGCGAGGGGCTGTGCTGCGGATCGGCAATTGCTCCCGTGTCGGGATCGGCCAGCGGCAGGTAGAACAGCGTCAAAGGTGCGGCCCTGTGGGTGTCTCGCGCCCAGAACAGCCGGTCATCATCCCCCTGCGCAAACAGGCCGACGAATTCCTCGCCCACCACCGCCGGTTCGCCCGCACGTTGGGCAAAGGCGGCATTGGCCGACACCACGCGCCCGTCTGTGCCCACCACGGCGGCGGCGAAACCGGCATGGGTCAACACCTTGCCCAGTTTACCCCCCAGATGGCGGCACAAATCGCCCACCGGATCGGGCGCCACCACCGGATACAGCCGCCAGACCAGAAAATCCTCGCTGCGCCCCGCACGCAAGGTTTCCAGCCGCCAGCGCCGCCCGTCGGGCATGGCCACCACATCGACTGAGCCCACTCCGTCGCGCCAAGCCCCGCGCACCGCGCGCGCGACCTGATCCTGCGCGTCGCCCGCCAGCGTCAGCGCCGAGGGCAGCTGGGTGCCGAAAGCCTGTTCAAAGGCGGTGTTGGCGCAGACCAGACGCCCCGCACGGTCGGCGATGGCGATGGCTGCACCAGCGTGGCCCTGCTCGATGGCGGCCACCGTCACAGTCCAGTCCGGCTCGGCCAGCGGCACTTCGGCCAAACGCTGCGGCCGCGCCGCCAGCGCGATCACCAGCCCGCCCAGCGCCAGCGCGCCGCCGGCAAAGCCCGCCGTCAACGCGGCCTGATGCGTGGTCAACCATACCAGCGCAAGGCTGAGCACCAGCCCGCCAGCCAGCCAGAAGCCGAGAATCCTTGAAGATGTGGCCGTCGCCCCCTGCATGGCTCAGGCTTCGGACTGGCGCGCTTTGCGCAGAGCATTGCGATGCACCAGCACCCGCCGCCACACCATTGCCGCGATCACATAACCCAGCGAAGCGGCCACCACCGCGATCACCCCCAGCCCCATCAACAGCGCGGGCGCCCCATCCGAGGTCAGCCAGTGCACCCATTGCCCCATCCCCGCACCGGTACGGTAAAGATGGTCGAGCGTGGCGAGATCGGCATGAAAACCCAGATGATTGCCAACATAGATCGATGCCAGCAGGATAAAGGGCGTGGTGGCGGGATTGGACAGAAAGGTCATCGCGCCTGCCAGCGGAATATTGCCCCGCGCCGGAACGCAGAGCAGCGCGGCGCCCACGATCTGCACACCCGGGATCAAGGCGAAGATACCCACCAGCAGTCCCACCGCCACCCCGCGCGGCACACTGCGCCGCGTAAAGCGCCACAAGTCGGCGCGCAGCACCAGATGCGAGAAGGGCCGCAGCCAGCGGATTTCTTCCATCGATTCGCGCGTTGGCAAGTGGGTGCGCGCCCAGTTCGAGAGCGAGACCAGCCGCTCGCTCACTTGTATTCCCTCATGATGCGGGCCTGATCGCGTTTCCAGTCGCGCTCCTTCACCGTATCGCGCTTGTCGGCGGCATTCTTGCCCTTGGCCAGCGCCAGTTCGACCTTGGCGCGCCCGCGTCCGTTGAAATAGATCGAAAGCGGCACCAGCGTCATGCCCTTGCGCTCCACCGCGCCGGTCAGTTTGGCGATCTCGCGCTCGTGCAGCAAAAGCTTGCGCGGGCGCTTGGGCTCGTGGTTATAGCGGTTGCCATGGCTGAATTCGGGCACATTGGCGTTGACCAGCCACACCTCGCCACCTTTCAGCTCGGCAAAGCTCTCGGCAATCGAGCCTTCGCCAAAGCGCAGGCTTTTCACCTCGGTACCGGTGAGCGCGATGCCCGCCTCGAACTTGTCCTCGATGAAATAGTCAAAACGCGCGCGCCGGTTCTCGGCCACGGTCTTTTTCTTGTCGAATGCTGCGGGTGTGGGGCGTGCCATATACGGCCATGTAGGGACGGAAAGCCGCCAGCGAAAGAGGCTTTACAACAAGTTCTTCAGCATGTGCCGGAAATACGGCGAAAGGCGGCAGGAGCCACTGGCCCCTGCCGCTTTCCATCAGCGCAGGCGCACCACATTGTCCGACGCGCGCGGATCGCGGCGCAGGCCATTGTATTGCGTCGCCATCGGTTCATCGGCCACATCGACCATCAGGCCGGTGCCAAAGCCGTTGAAGCGCGTGCGCATCGCCGCGCCATAGGCGCCCAACATGCCGATCTCGATATAGTCGCCCGGCTGGATATCGGCCGGCAGGCGGAACGGGCCTTCCATATAGTCGGCATCGTCGCAGGTCGGACCGTAGAAGGCGAATTCTTCCTCGGCGCTGTCCCGCTCGCCGTTGAGGCATTTCACGGGGAAGCGCCAGTCAACATGCGCGGCATCATAGAGCGCGCCATAGGCACCCTCGTTGATGAACAGCTCGTTGCCGCGGCGCTTTTCCACCTGCACGATCATCGAATTGTATTCGGCCGACAGGGCGCGGCCCGGCTCGCACCACAGTTCCGATGAATAGGACACCGGCAGCGATTCTGCCGCGCGGTGGATCGAGGCAAAATAGTCCTCCATCGGCGCGGGATCCATGCCCGGATAGATCGAGGGGAAGCCGCCGCCCACGTCGATGATGTCCACCGTGACCGAAGCGTCGACAATCGCTGCACGGACGCGCTCCAGCGCTTGCACATAGGCGAAAGGCGTCATCGCCTGCGAACCGACATGGAAGCAGATGCCAAGGCAATCGGCCACCTGACGCGTCGCCTGAAGCAGCGGCGCGGCGTCGGCCAGATCGATGCCGAACTTGCTGGCAAGGCTGAGTTCCGAATATTCGGAAGACACACGCAGACGCACACAGAGCGAGAGATCACTGGCAACCTCGCCATCGCGACCACGGGTGGCCTCGACGATCTTGTCCAGTTCCTCGTGGCTATCGAGGCTGAAAGTGCGCACGCCATGCACATGGTAAGCTTCGTGGATCGCGGCCACGGGCTTCACCGGATGCATGAAGCACAGCACGGGATCCGGCCCCAGCGCATCGCGCACCAGACGCACCTCGGCAATCGAAGCGGTGTCGTAATGCGTCACGCCATTGTCCCACAGCACGCCCAGCAGGTCGGCCGAAGGATTGGCCTTGACCGCATAGAGGCTCTTGCCCGGAAACTTCTCGACAAAGAAGCGGGCAGCGCGCGCGGCGGCGTGCGGGCGATTGAGAATGACCGGTTCGTGCGGCGAAAGGGCGCGAACTACAGCCGGTGCGTCAAGATGAATGGACAACGCAAGGGACCCCCAATAGGCCTTTCGGCCAAAGTTAAAGACAAAAGCTGCCTTGCGGTTTGGAAGTCCCCTTGGGGCAGCGAGGGGGTGCATATAAGGCGTTTGTCGGGGGGTGCAAGGGGAAAAATACCCCCGCGACCCCGCAGAAAACCGCGCGTGGCGGAAAACGGCCAGTTTGCAAATATACGTCATTTTCATGACAGGAAAATGACAGACCAACGAGGTGATTTGTCAGGAAAATCTCCCGATTCTTCCGGAATTGGCGGGCAATCTTCTGTCAGGAAAGTCGAATCGCCCGCCTTCAGGACAGGCGATCGCGGAATGTGGTCCAGTCAAATCGTTTGACGCATTCGAGCCGGTCCGACGCTGAATCCCACAGATAGATCGCAGGCAGCGGCACGCCGTTGAATGTCGTGGTTTTGACCATCGAATAGTGCGCCTGATCGAGGAAGGCGAAACGCTGGCCCGGCTCACAGGGCACCGGCAGACGATAATCCCCGATCACATCACCCGCGAGGCACGAGGGCCCACCCAGCCGCACTGCCTCGCCACGGTCGCGCTCGCCCAGCATCGCAGGGCGATAGGGCGCCTCGATCACATCGGGCATGTGGCAGGTGGCCGAAATATCCACGATGGCCACCGGAATGCCGTTGGTGTGCGTGTCCAGCACCGTACCGACCAGAATGCCCGCATCCAGCGCCACCGCCTCGCCCGGTTCGAGATAGATCTCGCAGTCCGTCTGCGCCTTCACCCTTTGCAGGAAGGCCACCAGATCGTCGCGCTGGTAATCGGCGCGGGTGATGTGATGCCCGCCGCCAAAGTTGAGCCAGCGGATCGGCCCGCCATTGGCCACCAACCACGGCGCGATGCGCGCCTCCAGAGCAGCCCAAGTGCGCTCCAGCGGCTCGAAATCCTGCTCGCACAGCGTGTGGAAATGCAAGCCTGTAACGCCGTCCAGATCCGCCAGTGTCACCTGATCCACCGGAAAACCCAGCCGCGAACCCAGCGCGCAAGGGTCATATTTCTCGACCTCCCCCTCGCGGTGCAGCGGGTTGATGCGCAGGCCCAGGTCGAAGGCGCTCCCCGCCGCGCGTGCCGCGGCCAGTTCAGGCTGGAAACGGCGCAACTGTTTTGGCGAGTTGAAGATCACATGGTCGGAAATCGCGCAGATCTCGGCCAGATCCTCGGCCTTATAGCCCGCGCAATAGGTGGCGATCTCGCCCATATAATGCTCGGCCGCCAAGCGCGCTTCCCACAGGCCGCTGGTGCAAACACCATCCAGATATTCGCCCACGATGCCCGCCACGCGCCACATGGAAAAGGCCTTCATGGCCGAGAGCAGCTTGATCCCCGCGCGGGTCCGCACATCGGCCAGCACCGCCAGATTGGCGCGCAGCCGCGCCTCGTCCACCACAAAGGCGGGCGAGGTCACGCGGTTCAGGTCGAAATGCGCAAAGGCGCCCGGATCGCCCGCTCTCGTTTCCATCAATTGCTCCTGAAAATCAACGCAGCACCCGCCGCGATCAGCGCAAAGCCCGCCAGATGCTGCCATGTTGGCCGCACGCCAAACAGCCCCCACGCCACCACCACAAACGCGGTCAGGCTCATCACCTCCTGCAAAGTTTTGAGCTGCGCGAGACTATAGACCTTCGACCCGACACGGTTGGCCGGCACCGCCAGCCAATATTCGAAAAAGGCAATGCCCCAACTGGCCAGCACCGCTACCCACAGCGCCTTGTTGGGCGCCTTGAGGTGGCCATACCAAGCCAGATTCATGAACAGGTTTGATCCTGCCAACATTACCACCGGCAGGATCAAGGCCCGATCCATCAGAACTGCACCGGCCCGTCGAGTTCTTCCACCGTCCACGGCAGGCCATGCTCGTTCAGCATCGCCATGAAGGGATCGGGATCGAACTGCTCGATGTTGAACACGCCTGCTCCGGTCCAGATGTCCTGCATCACCATCGCTGCGCCGATCATGGCAGGCACGCCGGTGGTGTAGCTCACCGCCTGATTGCCGGTTTCCTCGTAGCAGACCTCGTGGTCGCAGATGTTCTTGATGTAGAATGTCTTCTCGCCGCTGCCGTCCAGCGCCTCGCCAGTGGCAATATCGCCAATGTTGGTCTTGCCCTTGGTCGTCGCGCCCAGCGTGCTCGGCTCGGGCAGCACGGCCTTCAGGAACTGGAGCGGAATGATTTCCACGCCATTGTAGATCACCGGATCGATGCGGGTCATGCCCACATTCTGCAACACGGTCAGATGCTTGATGTACTCGTCACCAAAGGTCATCCAGAAGCGGCCACGCTCCAGCTCCGGCAGGAACTTGGCGAGGCTTTCCAGTTCCTCGTGGTACATCATATACATGTTCTTGGGGCCAACCTGCTCGAAATCGAAGGTGACCTTCTTGCCCATCGCGGGCGTTTCCACGAACTGGCCGTTCTCCCCCGGTCGCTTTTCCCAATGCCGGGCGGGCGCGGTCACTTCGCGGATGTTGATCTCGGGGTTGAAGTTGGTGGCAAAAGCCTGACCATGATCGCCGCCGTTGCAATCGAGAATGTCGAGCTGGCGAATGGTCTTCAGCTTGTGCTTCTTGAGCCACATGGCGAACACGCTGGTCACGCCCGGATCAAAACCGCTGCCCAGCAGCGCGGTCAGACCAGCTTCCTTGAAGCGATCCTGATAGGCCCACTGCCAGTGGTATTCGAACTTGGCCACATCCTTGGGCTCGTAATTGGCGGTGTCCATGTAATGCGCACCCGCGATCAGGCAGGCATCCATGATCGTCAGATCCTGATAGGGCAGCGCCAGATTGACCACCAGCTTGGGCCCGATCTGCTTGATCAGCGCGGCCAGCGCGGGCACATCTTCAGCGTCTATGGCATAGGTCGCCACATCAACGCCGGTGCGCTCTTTCACGCTCTGCGCGATGGCATCGCATTTGGACTTTGTGCGGCTGGCCAGATGGATGTCGGAAAAAATGGCGGGATTCATCGCCATCTTGTGCACCGCCACCGAGCCGACGCCCCCCGCGCCAATCACCAGAACCTTGCCCATGGCACAACTCCTTCAAGCGGGTTTCAACCCGAAAATACAGCAAACGGCTCCTATAGGGCCGGATTATGACAGCACAAGTGGCCCAAAGCGTACGAGGTCAGTCCCGCACAAACAGGCTGGCCAGTTCCACATGGGTCGTCCAGCGGAACTGGCCGACAGGACGCAGTTCGACCAGACGATAGCCGCCCTCGATCAATTGCGCCGCATCGCGCGCCCAGCTCGACGGATTGCACGAGACATAAACCACGCGTCTGACCGTGCTGGCAGCGATACGTTCCACCTGATCGCGCGCACCGGCACGCGGCGGATCGAGCACCACAGCGCCAAAGCGGTTGAGTTCCTCGGGCAGCAGCGGATTGCGGAACAGGTCACGATGCAGCGGATGGACGATCAGCCCTGATCGCCCCGCTGCCGCCTTGCAGGCCAAGAACGCCGCCTGATCGGCTTCGGCTGCCAGCACTTTTGCCCCCGCCTTGGCCAGAGCGAAGGCAAACGTGCCCAGCCCCGAGAACAGATCGGCGACCGGCGAGATGCCTTTCAGCCATTCGACCGCCGCACCCACCAATGCCTGCTCGCCATCGAGTGTTGCCTGAAGGAACGCACCGGGCGGCAGGGGCACCGACACGCCCGACAGGTTGATGGTCACCCCGTCCGGCTCCCACAGGCTTTCCGGCCCATAGCCCTGATCGAGGCTGAGCCGCGCCAGACCATTGCCCCGCGCGAAATCGAGCATGGCCTCGGTCTGCTTCAACCCTTCGACAGTCATGCCCTTGATGGCAACATCCACGCCTTGCTCGGCCAGCGTCAGGTCGATTTCGACCGCGATCTTGCCATCGCGCCGCGCCAGCAATTTGCGCAAAGGGGCCAGGATCTCCACCAGTTCGGGCGCCAGCACGGGGCATTCCTTGAGATCCACCAGTTTGTGCGACCCCGCCTCGGCATAGCCCAGCGCAATGGCCCCACCCAGACGCATCGCCCGCAAACTGACCCGCCGCCGCGTCCCTGCGGGCGAGAGATGCGCGGGCGCCACCACTTCGGGCTGCACCCCCTGCCCCACGGCGGCATGCACCACACGGTCGCGCACGAATTCAGCCAATGCGCCATCGCTGACATGCTGCAAGGTGCAGCCGCCACATTGGTCGAAATGCCGGCACACCGGCGCGACATAATTCGGCCCGCGTTGCAGCGAACCATCCGCCAGCAGCACATCGCCCGGCGCCGCCCCAGCAACATAAGTGCCGCTCGCGGTAATGCCATCGCCCTTGGCTGCGATGCGGAGGATGGTCTGGTCAGTCATAAGGCGCCCTTTGGATTACAGGCAGGCGCGATAGGCCCTTGCAACCGAATTGGCCAGATCACCGGCAGAAAAAGGCGGCGGCGTTAGACGTGCAGCCTCGCCATGCAACCAGACGCCCTCACAAGCGGCATCGAACGGCGCGGCACCGGTGGCCAGGCGACTGGCGATGCAGCCCGCCAGTACATCGCCCGTTCCCGCCGTAGAGAGCCAGCTCGATGCGCGGACGGCGGCGGCCCAGCGACCATCGGGCGCGACAACAATCGTGTCTGGCCCCTTGGCGACGATCACCATGCCCGAGGCCTGCGCCAAGGCACGGGCGCGGGTGCGTTTGTCGCCATCGCCGTTCAGGCCGAAATGGCACTCCAGCGCGGCCATTTCACCTTCATGTGGAGTGGCAATAGTGGCTGTCATTCCTTTGGAAAGAAGATGTAACCCATCGGCATCCATCACCGTCGGCTTGCCCTTCGCCAAGGCCTCGGCCAGCAGGAAATGGCCCGCAGCATCACGCCCCAGCCCCGGTCCCACCAGCAGCGCGGACAGCCGCGGATCGCCCATCCCGCGCTCCACCACCAGATCGGCGGGTGCCGCCAGCGGAGCATCGGACAGGAGCTTGACATAGCCCGCACCGCCCCCTTGCGCCGCCCGTGCCGCCAGCATGGCCGCACCCGGCATCGCGCCCGCAACCACACCCAGCAATCCCCGCCGGTATTTATGCGCGTCCGCTGCGGGCGCGCGAAGTGTAGGTTGCGCGATGATCTCGCCCGCACCTGCCACAGCGCCACAACCGATCTCCACCAGCCGCAATGCCCCCATGCGCGCCATCGCCGGCATCAGCACATGCGCGGGCTTCCACGCGCCCAGCGCGATGGTCAGATGATAGTCCGGCAGGCCATCATTCAACGCCTCGCCCGTATCGGTAGCAATCCCGCTGGGCAGATCCACCGCGATCCGCTTGGCATGGCGCGCCGCCAGCCCTGACAATAGCGCCAGATCGCCCGCCTCCAGCCCGCGCGTCAGGCCGGTGCCAAACAGGCAATCGACCAGCACATCGCCTTGCACCTCAGCATCGGCAACCGCGCCCTGATAGGCAGCGCGCGCCTTGACGGCGGCCTCGCTACGCGGCTCGGCGGCAGGCACGACCACCACCCGCCCGCCCCGCTCATGCAAAGCCTGCGCAATCACCCAGCCATCGCCGCCATTGTTGCCGGG
>DDES01000220.1 GCA_002336765.1 Novosphingobium sp. UBA1948
CGACGGCTCCGGCTACGGCGACGGCGACGGCTACGGCTACGGCTACGGCTACGGCGACGGCTACGGCTACGGCTACGGCTACGGCTGAGCCGTTTAAGAACGGGGGCGAAAGCCCCCGTTCAACTCTTGGCTCTTGTGGCCAGCGTATGCCTCAACGCCTGCAACGCTCTCGCCGCAAAGGGTCGAAAACACCGGAAGGCGCAGTCTATGTCGGCAGGCCGACCATGTGGGGCAACCCCTTCGAGCACCGGCACTGGAGCCACGCAAAGGCTACCATCCTGCATCAGAACTGGCTGGATGGCCGTCTCGGCGCGCTCACTCTGGAGCGCATGGGCTTCGGCACAGGCGAAATTGATGCGCTCGAACGCCTGCGCGGGCGGGTGCTCACCCAACTTCACACACTGGCAGGGCGCGATCTGGCCTGCTGGTGCCCCGTCAACAGCGATTGGTGCCATGCAGCCACGTTGCTGCGCATGGCGCCGATTTATGCGGATTATGAAAGGTTCGCAGCATGAATGCCGCTTCTACAACCGTGCGCGTGGCCATCGGCCCGTTCACAGGGTCGCCGCCCACACTGGAATGGATCGGCGTTGATCGCCTGTTGGTCGATACCGAATACCAGCGCCGCGCGGATGGCTCCGCCTCCCGCCGCATCATCGGCGGCATGCTCAAGGAATGGAAGTGGCCTTTGTGCCAGCCTTTGGCCGTGTCGCGCCGCGTGGATGGATCGATGTACGTGCTGGATGGCCAGCACCGGCTTGAAGGCGCGCGCCAGCGTGGCGATATTCCGCACCTTCCCTGTGTTGTCGTGTCCGGCATCGAGCGCGCGGCCGAGGCCAGCACCTACATCGATCTCAATACCGCGCGGCAAAAGCTGTCCGAGAATGACAAGTTCCTTGGCATGCTCGCGGCGGGTGATCCCGATGCCATCACCATCTCGCGCCTGCTCGAGGTTACCAGCTGGACGATCACGCGCAAGAATAACACCAGCCACTGGAATCCGGGCGAATTGCAATGCGCCCCCATGCTGGCGCGCCTGCTCGGCCAGCGCGGCGAACATGCCCTGCGCTTTGCCTTGGGCACTCTGCGCGCCGCCTATCCCGACACCGGCGTCCGCAACTCGGCCACCATGCTCAAGGCATTGGTCGATGTGTTCACGGAGTCGGTCAACCGCGGGATCACCGCCAACACGATCTGCGAAAGGCTCGGCAAAACCCCGCCTTCGGGATGGATTTCGCGCGCGCACCACTATCGCGAAAAGAACAGCAACCTCTGCCTGACACAGATTGGCGCCTTGGCTGCTGTTATCCTGAATGCCTGCGATGTCGGACAGGCTATCGCCGTAGCCCAACCCGCACCCAATCCAGCCCCATCGCCCCCCCCCAGGGCCAGCAAGCCTGCCGCACCCGCAATGGGCGCCTCCCCCTTCAACCCGGAAGGCAAGGCGTGGTGCGACCAATGCGACAAGCGTGTTTCGCGCGGCGCCGCCGCAGCCTGTGGCGACCGCCATTGCAAGCTGCGCCAGTTCACCTGATCAAGAGGATCACACCATGTCCCTAGACGTTCTCAATACGGAAACCGTGCCCACGCTCGAGGCTTTCGATCCTTTTCTCTCCACCATCGCGCTCGATCGCCTGATGCTGTCCAAGCTCAACGTGCGCCAGACCGAACGCGATGCCGATGTGGCCAGCCTTGCCGAGGATATCGCCGCGCGCGGGCTGAAGCAAAATCTGGTGGTCATTCCGGCCCACTTCATGACCGGCGAGGTGAATGAACCGTGGGAGGGCCAAGACCGCTGGGCCGGAAAATTCGAGGTGATCGCCGGTGGCCGTCGCTTTCAGGCCCTGCGGATGCTGGCCGACGCCGCGCGCATCCCGCCGGATCAGCCGGTGCTGTGCCTGATCGAGCCGCGCGCGCAGGCCAGCGAAACCAGCCTGTCGGAAAACCTGCACCGCGTGGCCATGAATCCGGCCGATGAATTCGAGGCCTTCGCCGCCATCGTTGCCCAGCAGCAGAAACAGGGCAGCTGCGAGGACGATGCCACCGCCTACACCGCCAAGCGCTTTGGCGTGCCCCAGCGCCATGTCCGCGAACGCCTGCGCCTGTCCGCGCTGGCGCCCCAGCTGCTCGAGGCGCTCCGCGCCGGAAAGATCGGGCTGGACAGCGCCAAAGCCTATGCTCTCACGGCAGATCACGCGGCACAGGTGAAGGTGTTCGAAGCCCGCGAGAAGCGGAACATGGGCCACACGCCGATGCACGTCCGCGATGAGCTGAAGCAACGCACGGTGCCCATCGACTGCCGTGATGCGCGTTTTGTCGGGCTGGATGCCTACCGCGAGGCGGGCGGGCGCTCGGAAATCCTGATGTTCATGGGCAGCGCCACCGATGCCGAAGTTCTGATCGATCCTGCCTTGCTCACAAAGCTGGCCAAGGCCAAGGCGCAGACTCTGGCCGATGCCGATGCCACGAAGCGCGGCTATGCCTCTGCTGTTTTCACTCAATATCGCCACTCACAGTGGCCCACACTCAAAACCCATACCCGTGCTTGGGGTGCGGATCAGCCCGCCAAGCGCGCCGATCGCGCGGACAAGATCGCCTGCTATGCCATCAATGATGATGCCAACGGCGTGGACTGGATCGGCTACTACAAGCCGAAGGAGGCGGAACCCGAGCAGACAGGCCCTACCCCCGAACAGCGCGCCGCCCTGCAGCGCGAGGAAGGCATCGCCGAATGGCGTGCCCGCCTTGCCATGCCCAGCCTTAAAGACACTCCGCTGGCGGATCGGGCTACCTATGCCGATCATTGGAACGATGTCTGCTTCTATGGCGCCGATGATCGCGCGCTGCACCGCGATATCTCCGGCTTCACCTATGCGGAGGTGATGATCTGCGTGCGGATCTCGCGCGAGGAATTTGACGCTGTTGACCCCGCCAAGGCCGAAGCCGAATACGACGCGATCCTTGCCGAACGCGAAGAAGCCCAACGCGCCCGAGAAGCTGCCCGCGCCGCCGCACAGCAGGAAGCGGAGTCAAACGCCGGCACCGATGAAGAGGGCGAGGACTGATGGCCAGCCAACCCACTCTCCACGACATCGCCGCTATGCCATTCCCCGCGTCGCGGGATGCCATGCGCAAGTACTATGACCCTAGCTGGGCAATGCCGGTGGCCGAAGATGGCGATGGCAGGCCAAAACAGAAATGGCGGGTCGAGGTCAATTACACTGTGCTGCAGGAAGCAACCGAATGGGTAACGGTTGAAGCTGCCGATGAGGACGAGGCTATTGATCTGGCGGAGGATATGGTTGCCGAACAGGCGACCGGCGAGGACTTTGACGTAATCCACAGCAGGGCCGAGGCACTTTCCGGAACGGAGGCGCATCATGGCTAAGCCCTACGAATACACAGACCGCTGCAACACGTTTCAGGCGGAAAACGATGTGATGGACCTGTGGGACCGTGGCCTCACTGCGCAGGAGATCGCCACCGCGCTGGGCAAATCGCTCGGCTCCGTGTCAAATATCCTGTTCTACATGGGTGCCAAGTCCAAGCCCGATACGCACCACGAGGATATGGAGCGCGGCTCCTTCATGCTCGCCACGGCAATTCAGGAAGCGAGGGCAGGGGCATGAACCCCTTCGCCAATCTCCCCCGCCAGCGCTACCAGCTGGCGCTGATGGACCCGCCGTGGGCATTCCGCACCCATTCCGGCAAGAACCGTACCCCTACGGCCAAGAAGTTCCGCGAGGCGGAGGATCATTATCCCACCATGCCCTTCGCCGATATGGCCGCGCTGCCCGTTGCCGATCTGCTCGAGCCTGATGCGGTGGTGGCCATGTGGGTGGTGGGCAGCCATCTGGCCGAGGCGGCGCAGCTGGGCCGCGCATGGGGGCTGGGCGAACCGGTCACGGATCTTCTTTATTGGGTGAAAACGCGCCTGATCAACGCCGATCAGATCGACCTGTTTACCGGCGATCTGCCCGAGCCGAAGATTTCAATGGGCTATTACACCCGCAAACAGATCGAGCCGTGCTGGCTGTTCAAGCGGGGCAGGGGACTGCCGGTGCGCGACAAGGGTGTGCGCCAACTGATCATCGCCCCGCCGCGCGAACACAGCCGCAAGCCGCCCGAGCAATACGAAAGGCTGGAAGCCCTGTTCGGCGCCGTCACGCGCGTCGAACTATTCAGCCGCACCAACCGCCCCGGCTGGGATGCATGGGGCAACCAAACCGGAAAATTCGAGGAGCTTGCCGCTCATGGATAACCAACAGGACAATGGCCTGACGGGGATGATTGACCGCATCATCTGCGGATTCAGCGATCGCATGGTGCTGGATATGGGCATCGATGAAGATGATCATCGGCTTGAGCGCATCTGCGATGACATGCGCGCGGAACTGACTAACGCACTCGAAACCCTCGCCTGCGAGAATGCGGAGTTGCGAGACGGTATCAAAGAGCGTGATGCCTTCGCTAGTCGGGTGCCGTTCAATGATGAACCGGAGGACATTGCAGGATGAACCCCCGCCATTACCAACTGCGCGTGAAGCCCGAGGACGGCTCGATCTGGCTGGTGCTGGCCAAGCCGGGGCAACCCCTGCGCCGCATCCGCGATATGACAGACGAGCTGCTCTGGTGCCTCTGCGCCGATATCTCGGCCGCGATGGATGAAGATGGCTCCATCAAGTCGATCGAGCGCAGCGTCAAATTCGCGGACGGCATGGAGTGTCAGGTTAACGTGTTCCTGCGCGCTCTGCCATATGCCGAGCGCAAGCCCCAAGACTTGGCAGGCAAGCGAGACGCCCAGTGACAGCCGCCGCCCGCATCACACAGGCCGATATGGACCGCGCCGCCAAGGCGGTGAAGGCGGCGGGTTTCACGCGGGCGCGCATCATTATGGATCTGGAAAACACGCGCATCGAGATTATCGTGGCCGAATCGGCAGAGGAATTGCTGTTGGGAAGCCCCCTCCCATCCTACCGCGATGATGAATGGACTGATGATGACATCGAGCCTTCCCGATAATGTCCGCCCTGTTGCCGATCGCCACGGCAAAATCCGGTACAGGTTTCGCCGGACAGGCTGGAAAAGTGCCTATCTGATCGGTCAACCGGGCACAGAGGAATTCCATCGGTCCTATGCCGATATCTTGGCGACCGGCCCTATCCAGCGGGACGGCGCCAAGGCCATCCAGAAGGTAACGCCGCGCAGCCTTGATGACCTGTTCGCGCAATCCAAGCTCACGCTGAAATGGAAGCGCAAGAAGGCCCGCACACAGCATGTGCAGGCCCGCGTGATCGAGCGCTTTCTCGACAAGAAGGATCAGCGCGGCCGACGCTATGGCGAGCGCCCCGTGTCCGCCGTTTCCGCCGTGTGGCTGGATCGGGTGTTGGCCAAGATGTCCGAGACGCCAGCGGCCGCGAATGTGCTGCGCACCTTGCTCACCACGCTGATGGATCACGCGATGAAGCTGGAATGGCGCAAGGACAATCCCGTGCGCCTTACCGATAGCTATGCCGAGGGTGAAGGCCTGCACACATGGACGGAAGACGAGATCGAGCAGTACCGTGCGAAGCATGAACTTGGCACGATGGCCCGCCTAACTTTCGAGCTTGCCCTCAACACCGCCGCGCGCCGGTGCAACGTCGCCACGCTCACGCGCGACGATATCGCAAATGGTCGCATCACTGTTGCCCATGTGAAGAACAACAACCGGACATCGGTGCCGATGCTGGCCACCACCAAAGCCGCGCTCGATGCGTTGCCGGCGGCGCCGATCCGTCATCTGGTGCTCAACAGCTATGGGCGCCCGTTTTCTGTCGAAGGGCTGGGCAACCGGTTCCGCAAATGGTGCGCTGAAGCGGGGCTGAAGGGATGTTCTATGCACGGCATTCGCAAGGCGATTTCCCGTCGCATCGCCGAAAGCGGCGGCACCGATGCAGAGGGCCAGTCAGTCACCGGCCACAAGAAGGCCAGCACCTTCGTAAAATACCGCGCCGCCGCCAACCTCGGAAAGCTGGCCGACGCTGCAATGAGCAAAGTGGCAGAGGCCTATGACAAGGACGATCAATGAAGCTACCGCGCTGCGTTAATATGGTAAAAGACAGGCATGGGAAGGTTCGTTTTCGATTTCGCAAAGTAGGCCTTCCTTCACGTTACCTTCCTAATCCTATCGACCACAATTTTCAGGAAGAGTACGAAAAGTGCATGCATGGCCTTGCTGTGGGCACATGCGAAAATGATAGCTCCCTACGAATCCTAAAGGGAGTGCAGGTGGTATATTTTATAGGAAGCGATCTTCCTTTTGTGAAAATAGGAACAACTTTCAACATATTTGAAAGGCTGCGTACCCTGCAGACTGGAAATCCTGTTGGACTGCGCGTGCTTACATATCGACATGGAGGGCAACAGATCGAGCGCGCCTACCATTGTCGATTTGCGCGCCATAAGGCGCAAGGTGAGTGGTTCCATCTACACCCAGAAATTCTGACGGAAATTTCCAAAATTAACAGTGATGCTGTCCAACCACCCCTTGTCCAACCTAGCCGGTAACAAGATTTTCCAATCATAACATTGGCTTGCGCTTGGTGGTGGTGCCTGGGGACGGAATCGAACCGCCGACACCGTGATTTTCAGTCACGTGCTCTACCAACTGAGCTACCCAGGCATACCGGAGAAGGAGGACTTGGCCCGTACCCTTCAGCGTTTGGTCGGGCGCCTATGGCGAAGCGCGCCGCGCTTGGCAAGGCAAAAAATCACTCTGGCCCAACTTCTTTCTCGTCGCCCTCGTTGGCGGGGGCGCCGGGCAGGGCATAGCCATCCGACAGCCATTGCATCAAATCGCGGTCGCGGCAGCGCGGCGAGCAAAACGGGCTGTGGCTTTCGCTGCGGGGCTTGCCGCAGACGGGGCATTTTCGGGTCGTCATGGCGCCACCGCCTGCGCGAATCCGCCGTCGAGCGCAAGCGTGTCGCTCACCTTCCAGTGGATACGGCGCCCGGTGCGACGCGCCAATTCGCTGTCCCATGCGGGGGTAATCGCCGCGCGCACCGGCGCGGGGCAGGTGATCAGCACATCGCCGGCACCCTCCACCCTCTCGGCATGGCGCAGCAGGAAACGTGCGGCGGCGGCAACCGGCGTATGGCGCAAACGGGCCAGCAACGAGGGTCGTTCCTGCCGCGCGACGATCTGCACAAAGCCGAAGCCGTTCATTGCGGTGCGCTCATGCGGCCAGTCGTCCAGCGCCTTGGCCAGCGCCCCATCCACAGCCTGTCGGTCGGCCTTGTCGGCCAGAGTCGGGAAATCGACGCCGATCGAGCCGGAAAGGTCCAGCCGCCTGATCGTGCCCGCCAGCGCGGGCACGGCTGCCAGCGCCAGTTTGGCGGAGGGCGGGGGGCCGTCGATGTCGATCACCGTCATGGCAGGGGCGGGGGTCAGCACCAGCGCGCCGCCCGCAAAACCCACCTCGCCGCTCCAGCCCTCGGACCACACTTCTTCCCATAATCCGGCGGGAAAGTGGCGCACCAGCTTGCCGCCCGTGCTTTCGGCCAGCGTGGGGGCAGGCCGCAGATCCTGCTGTGTGGGGCGCGATTTTGCCAGCTTGAAGCGGCCTGTCTCGGCAATGGCGGAGCGGGTCACTTCCACGCGGATCGGCGCGCCCTCGCTGGCCTCGCGCGGCAGGCGGTCCACCAGCGCTTCCTCGCCCGAGGCCAACCGCACTACGCCATGTTTCGATCCGCCCGCGCGATGGATCAGCACCGCATCGGCCACCAACCCTGCCGCTGCTTTGCCCGGCCAGTCGATCCGCGCGGCCAGCACTTCGCCGCCGTCGATCAGCAGAGCGCGGTGCTCGCCGATACCTTCCTCGATCAGCCATTCCATCGCCGGTCAGCCCAGCGCGAGGCCGGAGGCGCGCAGCAGCGCGCGCGTTTCATACAAAGGCAGGCCCATCACGCCCGAATGGCTGCCGGAAATGAAGCGGATCAGCGCCTCGGCACGGCCCTGGATGGCATAGCCACCCGCCTTGCCCAAACCCTCGCCGCTTTCCACATAGGCCTCGATCTCGGCCTCGGACAAAGGTTTGAAGGCCACCACCGTTATGGACAGGCGGGTGCGTTCGTGTCCCTCGGTGTCAATCGCGCAGATCGAGGAGATACACTGGTGGCGGCGCCCCGCGATGAGTTTCATCATCGCGCGCTGCTCCTCCGCGCTTTCGGCCTTGGAGAGAATACGCCGACCCAGCGCCACGGTGGTATCGCCGGCCAGCACCACCTCGCCATCATGGCGGTCCACCGCGCGGGCCTTTTCCACGGCCAGCCGCAGCGCATAGGCGCGCGCCGTTTCGCCCTTGCGCGGGGTTTCATCAATATCGGGGCTGGCGATGCGTGCGGGCACAAGACCCAAACGCCCCAACAGCTCACGCCGTCGGGGCGATGAAGAAGCCAGCACCAACGCGGGTGCTTGCTCCATTGTCGTCAGAATTGGCCGGGGCCGCCGCGGCCGGGCATGAAGCGATAGGTGATACGCCCCTTGGTCAGGTCATAAGGGGTTAGCTCCACCAGCACCTCGTCGCCCACCAGCACGCGGATGCGGTTCTTGCNNCTTGCGCATCTTGCCGGCGGTGTGGCCGAGGATTTCGTGGTCATTCTCCAGCCGCACGCGGAACATCGCGTTGGGGAGCAGTTCGACCACCTGGCCGCGCATTTCGAGGAGTTCTTCTTTTGCCATCCGGACGATCGGTTCTCATATAGTTTTACGGGATTTGGGCCGCGCCATAGCGGCAGATGCACAAAAAGAAAAGCCTTGGCGTGCATGTGGCGCAATCGGGCCTATGACAGACATCTGTCGCAAGGGCGCGACAATGTTTTACAATGCTGCGCTTGCGAATTGGTGGGCGATGCCGCATCGGTTTTCAGTGACATACATGTCAGTTGGCGGTGTTTTGCCGTCGGGAGTTCACCAGCTTGCGTTATCTGTCCCCCGTTTCCTCCGCTTTGGCGCTGGGCCTTGCGCTGGCCCAGCCTGTTGCCGCGACGGTTACTGTTCCCGCTGCCACCGCTGCCGAGGCTGCTCCCGCCAGCCGCGACGATCAGACCGCAACGCAGCCCGAGACGCAGGACCGACGCGAGATCGTGGTGGTGGCTGATCGCATCAAGGGGCAAGTCGATGCACCCCAGCCTCCGGTTGCCACCTTCAACGAGGAGGACATCAAATCCTATGGCGCCTCCTCGATTTCTGATCTGTTGACCGCGATCTCGCCGCAAACCGGATCGGGGCGCGGGCGCGGGGCGACCATGCCGATCATTCTGGTGGGCGGCCAGCGCATCGCCTCCTTCCGCGAATTGCGCGATTTTCCGCCCGAGGCGATCCGCAAGGTGGAGGTGCTGCCCGAGGAAGTGGCGTTGCGCTATGGCTATTCGGCGGACCAGCGCGTGGTCAATTTCATCCTCAAAGATACGTTCCGCGCCTACACCGGCGAGATCGAGTTCAACCATCCCGATGGCGGCGGCTCGAACACGGTGAAGGGCATGGCCTCGATCCTCAAGATCGACAAGGGCAAGCGCCTCAACCTGACCGCGCGCGCCGACCACACCACCGGCGTTAACGAGGCTGACAAGGGCGTGACTCCGGCGGGCGGCGGGGCGCCGGTGGGTGGGCTCAATCCAGCTGCCTATCGCTCGCTGGTGAACGACACCAAGAACTACTCGCTCAATGGCACCTATACCATGCCCTTTGGCAGCGGTGCGACGGGTGGCGGCGTGACCGTGAACGCGGCGGCCAGCCGTGCCGACAGCGCGGGCCTTTCGGGCCTCAACACGCTGGCGGGGGGTAGTGTGGTGCCGATCACCCGTTTTACCCGCACCGATACCTATCAGGCGGGCGCCTCGCTCAACAAATCGCTGGTGGATTGGCAATTGTCGGCAACGCTCGACAGCACCCATACCGAGGGGAGCACCACCACCGGCAACAGTATCGCTCTGGTCGCGCCAACCAGCATTGTCGCCCGTACCAACACCGACAGCGTCACCAGCCTCGTCACGCTCAATGGTCGCCCCTTGCAATTGCCCGCGGGCAAGCTGGCTTTTACCGCCAAGGGTGGCTTTGCCTATTCCGCGCTGCGCGGCACCACGGCGGGATCGCCGGTTGTGGTGCCATCCTCCTCGCTCAAGCGTGGGGATGCGTCCTTTGGCGTCAACATCGGCATCCCGCTCACCTCCACGCGCGAGAATGTGCTGGAGAAGCTGGGCGATCTCTCGGCCAATATTTCGGCGGGGGCGGATAGTCTGTCCGATTTCGGCTGGTTGGCCAACTGGTCGGGCGGGTTGACGTGGAATGTGACCAAGAAACTTGGGCTTCAGGGGAGCTATGTCTATAGCGAGGCGGCCCCGTCGCTCTCGGCATTGGGCGCGCCGCTGGTGACGACGCAGAATGTCTCGACCTATGATTTCGTGACCGGCCAGAGCGTGCTGGCCACGATCATCACCGGTGGCAATTCCGCGCTGGTGCGCGAGAGGCGCAACGATATCAAGATTGGCGTCAACTGGACCCCGCCGGTGTTGAAGGATGCCTTCAATCTGGTGGTGGAATATTTCAACAACCGCTCGAACAACGTCACCTCGGGCTTCCCCTCGGTGCTGACGCCGTCGCTGGAACTGGCGCTGCCCGGGCGTGTCACCCGCAATGGTGCGGGGCAGATCACCCAGATCGACCGCCGCGCCATCACGCTGGCCGAAACGCGCGACGAGCATATCCGCTGGGGCTTCAACTTTGGCGGGCCGCTGGGCAAGGAGATCAAGGGGCCACAGCGCGGGCCGATGATGATGATGGGCGGCGGAATGCGTCCGCCTGCCGGTGGCGGCATGGGTGGCCCTCCGCCCGGCGGTGGCATGGGCGGGCCTCCGCGCATGGGTGGCGGTGGCGGGCCGATGGCGCGCTATGAAGGGCGCTGGAACCTGTCGGTCTATCACACGGTCAATTTCGTGAACCGCGTGCTGGTGGCGCAGGGCGGGCCGGTGCTGAATTTGCTTGAGGGGGATGCCCTGTCCAACGGTGGCGTGGCGCGCCATACGGTGGAGTTCGAGGGCGGCGGTTTCTACAAGGGCATGGGCCTGCGCCTTAATGGCAACTGGACAGCGCCCACGCGCGTCACCAGCGCGGCCAGCGATCTGCGCTTTGGCGCGCTGTTCAAGGCCAATGCCCGCCTGTTCTTCGATTTGGGGCAGATGCAGGGGCTGGTGAAGGGTGCGCCTTTCTTCAAGGGCGCGCGCCTGTCGGTCTATGCCAACAATGTGTTTGACCAGCGCCAGAAGGTGACCGACGCCAACGGCTTGACGCCGCTGGCCTATCAGCCCGCCTATATGGATGCCAACGGGCGGCTGGTGGGGATCGAATTCCGCAAGATGTTCTGAATTTATGGGGAGAGGCTTGGGCGTGCCTCTCCCAATTTGCGCGCCGCTGCCCTATCTGACCCGCTATGTCCGAGGACGAGCGATCCATTCCCGATAGCCCCGAACGCTTCAACGAGGAGCGGGCGACCAGCCTGATCCGAGGCGGCGAACGCCCCGATCTGGAGGCGGGCGTCGCCGCGATCCGCGAGGTACTGGCCACTTTGCCGCCGCGCCCGGGCGTGTACCGGATGCAGGATGCGCGCGGCGATGTGCTCTATGTGGGCAAGGCGAGGGCGCTCAAAAACCGCGTGGCCAATTATACGCAGGTGGACCGCCTGCCTTTGCGGCTGCAACGCATGGTCAGCCAGACGCGGGGCATGACTATCGTCACCACCAACAGCGAGGCCGAGGCGCTTTTGCTGGAGGCGCAGCTGATCAAGCGGTTTCGCCCGCCGTATAATGTGCTGCTGCGGGATGATAAAAGCTTTCCTTTTATTCTCTTGCGTTCCGATCATGACTTCCCGCGCATTATGAAGCATCGCGGGGCGCGCAAGGCGGTCGGCAACTATTATGGCCCCTTCGCCAGCGCAGGCTCGGTCAACACCACGATCAACGCGCTGCAAAAGCTGTTTCTGCTGCGAAGCTGCACCGACAGTTTCTTTAGCCGTCGCGACCGGCCGTGCCTGCTCTACCAGATCAAGCGTTGCTCGGCGCCCTGTGTGGACCGCATTTCGGCGCAGGATTACGAGGATCTGGTGCGGCAGGCCAAGGACTTCCTCGGTGGCAAGAGCAGCACGGTGCAGCGCGAGATCGAGGCGCAGATGAACGCCGCCGCCGAGGCGCTGGATTTCGAGCGCGCCGCCATGCTGCGTGACCGTTTGCGCGCCGCCACCTTTATTCAGGGCAGTCAGGCGATCAACGCGGAAGGCCTGCCCAATGCCGACATTTTTGCCTGCGCCGAAAAGGCGGGGCAGATCGCGATCCAGGCCTTTTTCATCCGTGGCGGGCAGAACTGGGGCCATCGCGCCTTCTTCCCCACCCGCACCGAGGGGATGGAGATGGGCGAGGTGCTGCAAAGTTTCTTGGCGCAATTCTATGAGGAAGTGCCGCCGCCGCGCGTGATCCTGCTCGACCGCGCCTTGCCCGAGGCCGATCTGCTGGCCGAAGCGCTCAAGGATGCGGCCGGAGGCAAGGTCGAGATCGCCATCCCCCAGCGCGGCGACCGAAAGCGTCTGGTCGACCAGGCGACCCGCAACGCCACCGAGGCGCTCGATCGCCGCATGGCCGAAAGCGGCAGCAAGGCCAAAGTCTGGCGCGAGATGGCCGAATTCCTCGAGTTGGATGATCCCCAGCGCGTCGAGGTTTACGACAACAGCCATATTCAGGGCGCCCACGCGCTGGGCGCGATGATCGTGGCGGGGCCGGAGGGCTTCATCAAGAACCAGTACCGCAAGTGGAACATCAAGGACGCGCAGAGCAACGACGATTTTGGCATGATGCGCGAGGTGATGACCCGCCGCTTTGGCCGCGCGATGGAGGAAGATCCCGACCGCGATAAGGGCCTATGGCCCGATCTTGTGCTGATCGACGGTGGCAAGGGGCAGATGAGCGCGGTGAAAGCGGCGCTGGAAGAACTGGGCGTCGAGGATGTTCCGCTGATCGCCATCGCCAAAGGCCCGCATCACGGGCGCGACGGGCGCGAGATCTTCCACTTTCCCGACGGACGGGAGAAGATGCTGCCGGTCAACTCGCCCGTGCTGTTCCATCTCCAGCGCCTGCGCGACGAGGTCCACCGTTTCGTGATCGGCGCCCACCGCGAAAAGCGCAGTCGCGCTATCACCGCCTCGCCGCTGGACGAGATCCCCGGTGTCGGACCGGCGCGCAAACGCGCGCTGCTGCTGCATTTCGGCACCGCAAGCCGCGTGCGCGCCGCTTCGCTCGATGATCTGATGCGCGCGCCCGGCGTGTCGGAGGCGGTGGCGCGGGCGGTGTATGATTTCTATCATCCGGGGGGATGATGAGGATTGGCGCCTTGTGTCCTATTGCACGCTTGCGCGAGTTGGCTGCGCCTAAAGCCCGCAAGGCTCCCCACCCATCTCCCGCGCCACCATCTTGCCAAAGATCGCGCGCCGCAGCCCGCCGCCGATCGCCAGCGAGACTTTCCCAACGGGGCGGCGTTCGCGCCACAGGTGGGTGATCATCGGATGGTCCTCGCCTGCGCAGCTATCGACCCAGTTGATGCCTTCGGCTTCCAGCATGGCGAGGTTTTCGCGCTGGAGCAGCACGCCGGGGGAATAGGCGGCGAGGCTCTCGTCGAACGTGGTCTTGAACATGAAACCGGCGGGTGGGGTGATAAAGCTGGCCAGCATGGCGACCGGGCGCCCGTCGAGCGTCATGGCGAGGCGTTCGAGCCGCCCGCGCTTGGCCGCGCCGCGCAAGGCTTCGCGCCACAGCATGGCGGTGGCCTCATGGCTGGCCAGTGCCGATCCGGCCTTGCCCTTCCAGCCCGAGGCTTCCAGCGTGAGGAAGGCCTCGATCCATTGCGCCAGATCCTCGTCACCGCGCTGGCGGGTGAAGGCGAGGGCGCCGGTTTCCGCCAAACGGTTGGCCTGCCGCCGGTATTCCTTGCGCTTCTTGGCCGAGACGGTGGCCTCGTAGTAGGCTTCGGGGGCCAGATCGCTCTGCAGGATGACATGGTTGCCCCGCGCGACCACGGCGGCGAGGCGATCCTGTTCGCCCACCACCGCATGCAGCGCCTCATAGAGCGCGCCCGACAGCGGCAGTTCGGCCAGATGGAGGAACAGGCCGAGCCCACCCTGACGATCCGCCCAGTCGAGCATCGCGCGCCAGAAGGGCTTTTCCAGTCCGCGCGCCACCAAAGGCGCGCCAACAAAGCAATTGGGGTGCAGCCAGTTCGCCAGATGCGGGATGGGGCGGGTGTAGTAGCGCGAAGCCTCGACCACCGGCATCAGCCCGGCCAGTTCACCCGCAATCTCGAAGCGCAGCAGTTTGACCTGTCCGCCCGCACCCTGTCCGCGCAGCGCGGGCAGCAGATACCAGCTTTCGAAGAAAGGATTGGGCTCGCTGGCCCAGACGGCGAGTGCGTCCCAAGCCATGACCGCGTCGTGATGGTCCATCGTGGTCCAATCCACCGCGCGGATCTCGCCCTGAGGCGCGGCCCAATGCGGGCGCGGCCCATCATCGGGCGTCGCCTCGGGCAAGGAAAAATCGCGCAGAAAATCAGGCTGGCTCGCCACAGTGTACCCCTTGGGCGGGCTTGGTCACATCCGCCCGATGGCCGGTTCTTTAGCCTGCCAAGCCCCAAGGAATCGTGAAGGCGGCATAAAATAGGCATAGAAAACCCCGCCCGGATCGCATCCGGACGGGGTTTCCAGTGGTTTTCGCAATCAGCCGACAGCGTGTCCGGCCAAGGCTGCCAGAAGCAGCAGGGCCACGATGTTGGTGATCTTGATCATCGGGTTGACGGCAGGGCCGGCGGTGTCCTTGTAGGGATCGCCCACCGTGTCGCCCGTCACCGCAGCCTTGTGGGCATCGCTACCCTTGCCGCCGTGGTGACCATCCTCGATATATTTCTTGGCATTGTCCCACGCGCCGCCGCCCGAGGTCATCGAGAGCGCCACGAACAGACCGCTCACGATCACGCCCAGCAGCAGGGCGCCCAGTGCGGCAAAGCCGTTTTCCTGACCCGCGACAGCCGTGATGACGAAATAGACCACGACCGGCGCCAACACCGGCAGCAGCGAGGGGATGATCATCTCCTTGATCGCCGCCTTGGTAACAAGGTCCACCGTGCGGGCATAGTCGGGCTTGGAGGTGCCCGCCATAATGCCCGGGTTCTCGCGGAACTGGTCGCGCACATCGACGACGACATCGCCTGCCGCGCGGCCCACCGCCGTCATGCCCATCGCGCCGAACAGGTAGGGCAACAGAGCGCCCAGCAGCAGGCCGACGATGACATAGGGGTTCTCAAGGCTGAAATTGACCGTCAGGTTCGGGAAGAACTCGCGAAGGTCCGTGGTGTAGGCGGCAAACAGCACCAGCGCGGCAAGCCCCGCCGAGCCAATGGCATAGCCCTTGGTAACGGCCTTGGTGGTGTTGCCCACGGCATCGAGAGCATCGGTCTTTTCACGCACCGACGCATCCAGTTCGGCCATTTCGGCAATGCCGCCCGCATTGTCGGTCACCGGACCATAAGCATCGAGCGCCACCACCATACCGGCCAGCGCCAGCATCGCGGTTGCCGCATAGGCAATGCCGATCAGCCCCGCCAGCTTGAAGGCGATAATGATGCCCGCCACGATGACCAATGTGGGCAGCGCGGTTGCTTCAAGGCTGATAGCCAGACCTTGAATGACATTGGTGCCATGCCCCGTCACCGAAGCCTTGGCGATGGACTTGACCGGGCGATAGTTGGTGCCGGTGTAATATTCGGTGATCCAGATGATGAGGCCGGTGATGATCAGGCCAACCATACAGCATTCGAAGAGATTAAATCCGGTGAAGGGTGCGAAGGCGGCTACTGGTGCCGCGCCCGGAATGGAAGCACGCGGGTCCAACTCGCCGCTAAACTGCAAATCCATGCCCCCCAATGCATATTCGATCGCAAACCAGATGGCTGGGATCGACAGGACTGCGGTGACAAGGAAGCCCTTGTACATCGCGCCCATGATGTTGTTGCTGGCGCCCAGCTTCACGAAATAGGTGCCGATGATGCTGGTGACGATGCACACGCCGCCGATCAGCAGCGGCAGGCTCATCAGCCCCATCAAGTTGGCCGAGCCCTTCACCAGCAGTGCGGTCAGCACCATTGTGGCGCCCACGGTCACGACATAGGTCTCGAACAGGTCGGCGGCCATACCGGCGCAGTCGCCAACATTGTCGCCCACATTGTCGGCGATCACGGCGGGGTTGCGTGGGTCATCCTCGGGAATGCCCGCTTCCACTTTGCCGACAAGGTCGGCGCCCACGTCGGCCGCCTTGGTGAAGATGCCGCCGCCCAGACGCGCGAAGATTGACACAAGGCTGGCCCCCAGCGCGAGGGCGGTGAGGCCGGTGACCACCGTGCGGTCGTTGGGCGCAAGGCCATGACCAAGCGCGCCCGTGTCGGTCAGATGCCAGAAGAAGCCAGCAATGGCCAGCAAGGCAAGCCCCGCCACCAGCATGCCGGTGATCGCGCCCGCGCGGAACGCCAGCGTCAGACCCGCTTGCAGGCCTTCCTGTGCGGCGGCGGCGGTACGCACGTTGGAGCGCACCGACACATTCATGCCGATAAAGCCTGCCGCGCCCGACAGGATCGCGCCCAGCAGAAAGCCGATGGCGGCAATCTTGCCCAGTGTGAGCGCCACGATCACGGCCACCACCACGCCGACGATGGCGATGGTGGTGTACTGCCGCTTCAGATAGGCTTGCGCGCCTTCCTGAATAGCGGCGGCGATTTCCTGCATCCGCGCCGAGCCTGCGCTCGCGCCGAGAACTTGTTTGCTTGTGATAAATCCATAAACAACAGCCAAGGCTCCGAGGCCTATGGCGACTAGCACCAGGTTCATAACATTCCCCTCTGCTCGGTTTGCACCGGAAAGTCCGACAAACCCCCGAACCCGCCCTTGTTGTTCAAGCGGTGTCCATTGGTCGAAACTATAGAACGGCTTACCGCCGGTGCAAGGGGATTTACAGGTGTGTCAGTGGGTGTAGCCGAGGCTGCCTTCGGGCGCCTTGCCATCGAGCAAAAGCGGCTGATCTGCGCGGGGTAGAACGCTACCGATGCGGATTGCGGGGCAGGGGAGCAGGGCGCCCTGCGGC
This sequence comes from Novosphingobium sp. UBA1948, assembly GCA_002336765.1. GTDB lineage: Bacteria > Pseudomonadota > Alphaproteobacteria > Sphingomonadales > Sphingomonadaceae > Novosphingobium. The sequence goes on from DDES01000220.1 coordinate 17,203, forward strand.
GCGGTGAACAGCAGTTGGTAATCATCACCCCAGCGCAAGGCATCATCGCGGCGTGCCTCGGGCGCGGCAATCGGCACGGCCCGCGAGTCGAGCGCGAGGGTCACGCCGCTGGCCTGCGCCATGCGGCAGGCATCGAGCAGCACGCCGTCCGACACATCCATCATCGCGCTGACATAGGGAGCAAGCGCAATACCCTCGGCAAGGCGGGCCTGCGGGCGGCGATAGGGCAAGGTGATCGCCACGTCGCTGCTGCCTGCCTGCAGAGCCTCGAACCCGATCATCGCCCCGCCGACGGGGCCGGAGAGATAGAGGCTGTCGCCCGCCTTGGCGCCGTTGCGGGCCGGCACGGGCCTATGGGTGGCGCGCCCCAGTGCGGTAAGGCCCAGTGTTTGCCCTTCCGCCGCCTTCACCGTATCGCCGCCCAGCAAGGGCGCGCCATAATGCGCCAGCGCCTCGCGCAATCCTTCGAGAAAGCGCGCCTCGCCGCCGGTTAATTGATAGGACAGCAGCACGCCGACAGGCTGTGCCCCCTTGGCGGCCAGATCCGAAATGTTGCTGGCCACCAGTTTCCACGCCACGTCGGCGGGGTCTTGGTCTGGCAGGTAATGTATGCCCGCCACCATCGTGTCATGGGTCAGCACCAGCAACTCGCCGCCAAAGGGCAGCACCGCGCAATCATCCTGCAATCCGCGCGCGGCGGGATTATCGGCCAGCGCCCTCAGCGCGGCGATGAAATCCAGCTCAGCGGACATCCCTGGCCACGGCGTCGAGCACGCCGTTGACGAATTTGGCCTCGCGCTCCTCGAAGAAGGCGTGGGCTACATCGACATATTCGGTGATCACGGCGGGCGCGGGCACATCGCTGCGCGCCATCAACTCGTAAACACCCGCGCGCAGCACCTGCACCATTGTCTTGTCGAGACGCTCCAGTTTCCAGCTATCGGTCAACCTTTCGCTGATGCGGGCGTCGATTTCCTCGGTGCGGGCCAGCACGCCCTTCACCACATCGTCGAAATGCACCTTGTCGGCATCGGCGAACTGGATATCCTCGATTTCCGCGCCCAGACGGTGACGGTGGAATTCATCGAGCAGCTGCGCCTCGGGCGTGCCTTCCATCACATGCTGATACAGCGCCTGAACGGCGGCAAGGCGGGCGGCGGAGCGCATTTGCGACTTCGGGGTCTTGGGAGCGTTGCTCATCATTCTATCCTTATTGGCCCAACCGGACCGCTACAGAGCGACCGTGGGCAGGCAACCCCTCGGCATCGGCCAGCGCCACAGCGGCGGGGCCAATGGCGGCAAGGGCGGCGTCATCAAGCTGGAGGAAGCTGGTGCGCTTCATAAAATCGAGCACCGACAATCCGCTGGCAAAACGCGCGCGGCGGCCGGTGGGCAAAACGTGGTTGGGGCCGGCCACATAGTCGCCGATTGCCTCGGGCGTGTGGCGGCCAAGGAAGGCGCTGCCCGCGTGGCGGATCTGCGCGAAGATCGCGTCGGGATCATCCGTGGCGATCTCCACATGCTCTGCGGCCAGCGCATTGGCGAGCGGGGCGGCATCCTTGGCCAGATCTTCCACCACGATCACCACGCCATAATCGTTCCACGACTGGCGCGCGGTCTTTTCCGTGGCCAGTGCGGCCAGTTCCACCTCGACCGCGGCCACCACGGCATCGGCAAACGCGGCATCATCGGTGATGAGGATCGACTGCGCCACCGGATCATGCTCGGCCTGCGAAAGCAGGTCTGCGGCGATCCATGCGGGGTTGTTCTGGCCATCGGCCAGCACGAGGATCTCGCTCGGCCCTGCCACCATGTCGATGCCGACCACGCCGTAAAGCTGGCGCTTGGCCTCGGCCACCCATGCGTTGCCCGGGCCGGTGATGACGTCGACCGGCGCGATGCGGTCCGTGCCATAGGCGAGCGCCGCAATCGCCTGCGCGCCGCCCACGCGCCAGATTTCGTCCACCCCCGCCAGATGCGCGGCGGCCAGCACCAGCGGGTTGCTCTGGCCCTTGGGGGTGGGCGTGACGACGACGAGACGCGAAACACCGGCAACCTTGGCGGGGATGGCGTTCATCAGCAGGCTGGAGGGATAGGCCGCGCGGCCACCGGGCACGTAAAGCCCTGCGGCATCCACCGCGCTCCACTTGGCGCCCAGGCGCACGCCCTGCGCATCGCGATAGTCGCGATCCTCGGGCTTCTGCGCTTCGTGATAGGCAGCAATCCGCTGGGCCGCCGTTTCCAGCGCGGCGCGCAGGGCGGGATCGAGCGCGTCGAAGGCCGCCTTGCAATCCTGCGCGCTGATGCGCCAGTCGGCGTCCGTATCCAGCGCATGTCCGTCAAACTTCGCGCTATAATGGGCCAGCGCGGCATCGCCGCGCGCCCGCACATCGGCCAGAATGGCGCGCACGGTGTCGGCCACGCCCGCGTCGCTCTCGCGCCGGTCTGCCACAATGCGGGCAAAGGCTTCGGCAAAGCCCGCGTCGGAAGTGGAAAGGCGGATCATGCCGCGACCTTCTCCGCCATCATGGCGCGGAAGGCTTCGACCAGTTCACCCACGCGCGGATCGGTTTTCAGCGCGGCGCGGTTGACGATCAGGCGTGCGGAAATCTGCATGATGACATCCGTCTCGACCAGCCCGTTTTCCTTCAGCGTGCGCCCCGTCGACACCAGATCGACAATACGCCCCGACAGGCCCAGCATCGGCGCCAGTTCCATCGCGCCGTTGAGCTTGACCACTTCGGCCTGAATGCCCTGCCGCTCGAAATGCTTGCGGGTGAGGTTGGGGTATTTGCTGGCGACGCGCAGGTGGCTCTCGCTGGCCGTGTCGCCGCTGTTCACCGGCACCGCCACAGACAGGCGGCAGTGGCCGATGTCGAGATCGACCGGCGCATAGAGATCGGCATAGGCGAATTCTTCCACCACATCCGAACCGACAATGCCCACCTGCGCAGCGCCATGCGCCACAAAGGTGGCCACATCGAAGGCACGCACACGGATCAGGCGCATGTCGCTACCCTCTACGGCAAAGGAGAGCGCGCGCGATTTCTTGTCGTAAAACTCGGCCTCGGGCACCACACCGGCATGCGCCATCAAGGGCAGCGCTTCATCCAGAATGCGGCCTTTGGGAATGGCGAAAGTGAGCGGGCGGAGCGAGGAATTGCGCGTAGTCATGGCTCGCGCCTTACGGCGCGCGGCCCAAAAGGGCAACACCCCGCGCGACGCGCTCCAGCATGTCGGCCATATCCAGCGGATAGATGGTTTCGGGCCAGCCGGCGATCTCGCCCGGGGCAAACCAGCGGTGCTCGCGCATCACGGCCTGTTCGCTGGCGGTGTGACCGGATGTGTCGATGGTGGCCTGTTCGACACACAGGCGGAAATAGCGATCATCGCCGGTAACGGGCTCGCCATCCAGCGTGACAAAGTCGCTGATGACGCGCGCCACTTCCTCGCCGCAATCGGCGTCGATGCCGGTTTCCTCGCGCAATTCGCGG
>DDES01000185.1:0-1439 GCA_002336765.1 Novosphingobium sp. UBA1948
CGAGGCGGCGCTGGCGCGGGCACGCAGTCTGGCGCGGCTGGTCGAGGAAAGCCCCGCGCAGATGTTGATCGTGCGCACCGATGGCCGGATCGAGGGCACGCCGCGGCTGGCCTCTTGGCTGGGTTTCGAGGCGATGCCCCAGTTTCTGAGCGAGCTGGATGGCGAGAATGTGCGCGGCGGCCAGAAGGTCAAGGATCGCGGCCTCTCCACCGAACAGGTGACGATGCTGGCCGATGCCGTGCTGTCCACCCAGCGGACCAGCAGGCCATTCCGCCTGTCGGTCAATCCGCGCGGATCGCGCCGGTCGCTGGCCTTGCGAGGCTGTCTGGCCGATCCTGCGGTGGCGCCTGCCGGTTCGGCGATGGTGTGGGTGTTCGATGCCAGCGATGCCGAGACGCAACTGGCGCGGATGCGCGCCGAGACGGACCGCGCGCGCGGTGATTTTGCCGCGCTGGTCGGGTTGATCGAGGCGGCGCCGATCCCGATGTGGTTCCGCAATCCGACCGGCGATCTGCGGCTGGTCAACTCGGCCTATGTGCGCGCGGTGGCGGGCGAGAGCGCCGAGCAGGTGGTGGCCGAACGGATCGAACTGATCGAGCGGGTCGAAGGCCAGACCCCCGCCGAGGTGGCGGTGCAGGCGATGGCGGACAAGCGGCCGGTCGAACGGCTGGTGGCGGCCACCATCGGCGGCCAGCGTCGCGCGCTGCGCGTGTCCGACCTCCCCTTGGGTGAGGAAGGCGTGGCGGGCTATGCCATCGACATCGAGGAGATGGAGGAACTATCGCGCTCGTTCCGTGCCTTCCGCGAGGCGCAGCGCTCGATGCTCGATATGCTGTCGTCCGGTGTGGCGCAGTTCGACGCGCGCCGCCGCCTGAGCTTTGCCAACCAGACCTTTCAGCGGCTCTTCGCGCTCAAACCCGCCGATGTGCAGGGCGCGCCGTTTGACCGCGTGGTCGATGCCGCGCGCGAGGGCGGGCGGGTGCCCGAGATGCGCGACTATCGCGCGTGGCGCAAGGAGCGCGCCCAATGGTTTGCCGCCAGCGGGGCCATCGAGGAACAATGGCCGCTGTCCGACGGCACCCATTTGCGCGTGGTGGCCCAGCCGATGCCCGATGGCGGCTTGCTGATGGTGGTGGAGGACCGCACCGAGACTTTGCGCATTTCCGCGATGCGCGACACGCTGCTGCGCACCCGCACCGCCACGTTTGACAGCCTGTTCGAGGCGGTGGCGGTGTTCGCGCCCGACGGGCGGATGCAGATATGGAACCGGCTATTCGCGCAGGCCTGGGGGCTGGAGGCGGAGATGCTCGACGCCCATCCGCGCATCGAGGAATTGCTGGAGAAGATTGGCGCGCGGCTCGCCAAGCCCGCGCAGGCCAAGGGTGTGGGCGATTGCGTGCGCGCCGCCACGCTGGAGCGGCGCCAGACCGGCGGGCGCG
>DDES01000185.1:1496-5724 GCA_002336765.1 Novosphingobium sp. UBA1948
CGCTGCCTTGAATTTGCGGGCGTGCCGTTGCCCGATGGCAATGGCTTGCTGACGGTGCTCGATATCACCGATTCGCAAAAGGCCGAGGAAGCTTTGCGCGAGAAGAATGCCGCGCTGGTCGAGGCGGACCAGCTCAAGACCCGCTTCCTTGCCAATATGAGCTATGAGTTCCGCACCCCGCTCACCAGCATTGGCGGCTTTGCCGAATTGCTCGAGGCAGGGTTGGGTGGTGATCTGTCGGAATCGGGCCACGAATATGTCGGCGCGATCCTGTCGTCGGTCGAGCGCCTGTCGGAGCAGATCGAGACCGTGCTCGACCTGTCGCAGAGCGAGGCGGGCCTGTTGCCGCTGGCCAAGGAGGAGGTCGATCTCTTCGCGCTGGTGCGCAAGCTGGTGACGGCGCGGGCCAATGTGATCGATGCGGCGGGGCTGAATCTGGATTTGCGCGGCACCAGCGGGGCGGTGGGCCGGATCGAGGGTGATCCCAAGCGGCTGGCGCGCGCCTTTGGCCATTTGATCGACAATGCGATTGCGGCCACTCCGCGTGGCGGGCGTATTCTGGTCGAAGTGTCGCGTCACCGCGTGAAGGGCCATGATGTCGCCCGCGTGGTGGTGTCGGACAACGGGCCGGGCATGGACCGTGCGACACTGGCCCGCGCGCTCGACGGGTTGAAACTGTCGGAGGATGGCACGGCGGTCGAGCGGCGGCAGGGGCTTGGCCTGCCTCTCGCGCGGCAATTGATCGAGGCGCATGGCGGCCATCTCGAACTGCTCTCCGAACCGGGGCAGGGCACGGCGGCGATTGCGGAGCTGCTGTGATGCGGATCGAACTGCCCGATCTGGCGGCGATGGAGGCTTTGGGCGCGCGCATTGCGGCGCGTTTGCGGCCCGATGATGTGGTGGCGCTGTCGGGCGGGCTGGGGGCTGGCAAGACCACACTGGCCCGCGCCATCATTCGCGCCTTGGGGCATGAGGGCGAGGTGCCGTCGCCATCCTTTGCGATCATCGAGGTTTACGATGGGCTGCGCCTGTCGCTGGTCCATGCCGATTTCTACCGGCTGGAGCGGCCCGAGGATGCGCTCGAACTCGGGCTGGATGATTACCGCTATGGCGGCGTGCTGATCGCGGAATGGCCCGAGATGGCGGGCGGCTTCGCGCATGAGGCGGGGTGCCTATCAGTGGTTCTTGATACTGTGGGTGAGGGCCGCGTGGCCCTTGTTTCGGGCGGGGCGGATTGGCTAGAGCGGATGCCATGACGACCGCGACCACCACGACGCTGCCCGAGGGGCTGGAATCCTTTGTCACCTCCGCCGGTTGGGGCGATGCGGCGGTGGAGCCTTTGCCCGGCGACGCCTCGTTCCGGCGCTATTTCCGGCTGCGGCGGGCTTCGGGCGAAACGGCCATGCTGATGCATGCCCCGCCGCCGCACGAGGATCCCGCGCCTTTCCTTGCCGTGGCGACATGGCTGGGCGAGCATGGCTTGCGCGCCCCTGCCGTGCTGGCGCAGCAGGCGGGCGAGGGTTGGGTCTTGCTGGAGGATTTCGGCAACGATCGCGTGCGCGACTGGCTCGACGAGCATCCGGCGGACGAGCGCGCGGTGTATGAAGGCGCGGTCGATGCGCTGGTGGCGCTGACCAAACTGTCTGCGGGGCCGTGGGCGCCGTATGACGGATCGGTCTATCTGCGCGAGGTGCGGCTGCTGACGGAATGGTATGCGCCCGCCGCTGGCCTCGTGGTGGACGAGGCAGGCTATGATGCGGCGTGGCAGGCGGCGCTGGCGCCCTTGCTGGCGCGGCAGGGGGACGGGATCACCGTGCTGCGCGATTACCATGCCGAGAATATCATGCTGCTGGCAGGCGGTTTGAAGGATCAGGGCCTGCTCGATTTTCAGGACGCGCTGGCGGGCCATCCGGCCTATGATCTGGTCAGCCTGTTGCAGGATGCGCGCCGCGATGTGGCGCCCGCATTGGAAGCGGCGATGCTGGATTACTTCCTGGCCGCAACGCCTTATGATCGCGACACTTTCCTTGCCGACTATGCCCTGTTGGGGGCGCAGCGTAATGCCAAGATCGTGGGCATCTTCGTGCGCCTGTGCAAGCGTGACGGCAAGGCGCGCTATCTCGATCTGATCCCCCGCGTATGGGCGCTGATGGAGCGCGATCTGCGCCATCCCGCGCTGGCGCCTGTGGCGGCATGGTTCGATGCCAATATCCCCGCAGGGATTCGCGCGGCGGGCGGCGGAAAGATCGCGGCATGAAGCTGGCTTCCGAAAAACTGGTGAGCGACACCGCGATGGTGATGGCGGCGGGATTGGGCAAGCGGATGCGCCCCTTGACCGCGCTGCGCCCCAAGCCGCTGGTGTCGGTGGCGGGCAAGCCGCTCATCGACCATGCGCTCGACCGGCTGGCCGAGGCGGGTGTGGCCCGCGCGGTGGTCAATGTGCATTATCTGGCCGACCAGTTGGAAGCCCATCTGGCCCAGCGCAAGGCCCCCGCCGTCACCGTGTCGGATGAACGCGCGCTGTTGCTGGAAACCGGCGGCGGCATGGTCAAGGCCCATGCGGCGGGCCTGTTGCCCGATCCGTTTTTTGCGCTGAACAGCGACAATATCTGGCTCGACGGGCCGTATAACACCTTCCGCGAATTGTCCGAGGCGTGGGATGCGGACAAGATGGACGCGTTGCTGCTGATGGTGCGCCATCCGCAGGCCTGCGGCTATAGCGGGCAGGGCGACTTCAACCTCGATCAATGGGGCCGCGTGAGCCGCCGTAAACCGGGCCGCGTGGCGCCTTTCATCTACACCGGCATCCAGATCGTGGCGCACCGCCTGCTGCGTGATGCGCCGCAGGGGGCGTTTTCCACCAACATCCTGTGGAACCGCGCGATTGCCGAAGGGCGGCTTTATGGCCATGTCCATACCGGCGCGTGGTTCGAGGTGGGCACACCCGAGGCCATCGCGCCCACCGAGGCACGGCTGGGGCGCCCCTGATGGCGGGCGGGCGCCAGCCTAAAGTCTATTCGATTGCCGCCCATCGCGGTTTTGCCGATGCTTTGGTGGCGGGGCTGATCCCGCGTTATGCCGATCCCGATCTGGGGCTGGCGCGGCTCACGCTGCTGCTGCCCAGCCAGCGCGCGGCGCGCACCATCACCGAGGCTTTCGTGCGCGCGGGCACGGATCGGGAAGCCAAAGGCCTGCTCCTGCCGCGCATGGTGACAGTGGGCGATCTCGATCTGGACGAGGCGCTGGGCAGCCTGCTCGATCCGGTGGGGGCCGATATTCCGCCCGCTTGCGATCCCACGCGGCGCTGGCTGCATTTGGCGCGCATCATCGCGCAGGTGGAAGGGGCTGCCGCGCCCAAGGGTGCTGCGCTGCTGCGCCGCGCCGGTGATGTGGCGCGCACGATAGACCGGCTGGCGGTGGAAGGGTTGAGCCCGCAGGACTTGCTGTCCGATCCGGTGGTGGCGCTGGTGGGCGAACAGGCCGAGCATTGGCGACAATCGACGCTGGCCTTCCTGCGGGTGCAGGCGCATTGGGCGGCGGCCTTGGCGGAAAGCGGCGAGGTCGATCCGCCGGTGCGCCGCAATATGCTGTTCGACCACGCCGCGCGCGGCTGGCGCGACCATCCGCCCGAGCATCCGGTGGTAGCCGTCGGCATCACCTCGGCCTCGCCTTCGTTGGCGCGGCTGCTGCGGGTGGTGGCTGATCTGCCCAAAGGGGCGGTGGTGCTGCCCGATCTCGACCTGTCGCTCGACGAGGATGTGTGGGAGGAACTGGGCCATGCCGGTGTTGCCCCTGCCGAGGGCGAGGCGCCGTTCGGGCGCGAGGATGCGCTGACCCATCCGCAATACCATTTGAAGCTGCTGCTCAACCGCATGGGCGTGGCCCGCGCCGAGGTGGACCCGTGGCACCGCGCCGGCCCCGCCGCCGCCCCGCCCGAACGCAGCAAGGCGATCTCGAACCTGTTTCTGCCGGCCAAGGCTTCGGCGCGCTGGGTGGATCTGGACGAGCGCAAGCGGCGGCTGTCGGCGGTGCGGCTGATGGAGAGCGAGCATCCGGGCGAGGAAGCGCAGGCCATCGCCATCCTGATCCGGCAAGCGCTGGAAGAGCCGGAGAGGCGCGTGGCGCTGGTGACGCCCGATCGCGGGCTGGCGAGCCGCGTGGTGGCGCATTTGCAGCGCTGGGATATCCGCGCCGATGATACGGCGGGCCGCCCCTTGCCCCAGACGGC
>DDES01000126.1:0-2488 GCA_002336765.1 Novosphingobium sp. UBA1948
TCACCTGGCTGCCGAAATCGACGATAAGGATGGAATCGGAGGGCTGGATAGTCATGGCTGGCCACTAGGGCGCAGGCACGAAACTGGCAAGAGGCGGCGAACGCCCAGCCACAGTTTCAAGGGGGGCAACAGCTTCGGGGGACCATTGTTGCAAAGGACAGGAGCAAAGCACAAAGACAGTTGCACGCAGCGCAACTGCATACGCCTTCTTCTCAAGTGCAAAATGCACGGAATTTGCTACATAGCATCCCGAAGCGAAACGGGCATACGCCAATTAGCGTACATGGTTAACTAGCAATGCCCGCCGCCTCGATCAAGTGTTTTACAGGAGAAAATCATGACCCGCAGCAATTTCGTGGCTCTCGCCGCTGCGCTGGGTGTGAGCGGCCTGTTCTTCGCGGCTGTGCTGGCGTAACCGTCCACCCGCGCAATAACAGACCCGACACATCAGTCGGCGCCTAACCGGCCCACGCCGGATACCCCTATGCCGGATGTCCGGCGGGGGATAAGCCAAAACAAAGGGCTGTTTCGCACAAGCGAAGCGGCCCTTCGGTTTTTTGGCCGGTATTGACGGGCGATGCCGCAGACCGGCACCGCCCCCTCACCCTCACTTCGAGGCCAGATCCTTGACCAGATCATTGAGGAAATCGCGCCCCGTATAGACCGCCTTGACGATAGCCCGCTCGTTAAGCCCATGCGCGCCATTGCCATCGGGGTCGCCATAGAGGCCCGGAGGACCATAGGAGGGAATCCCCACCGCCTCGAGGAACACGCCATCGGTGGCCCCCGTCGACATCACCGGCACCAGCGGCACGCCCGGATAATATTTGGCCACCAGCTTTTCAGCGGCGCCGACAATGCGCGGATCAAGCGGCGGCGCCTTGGCCTCGGGCCCGCGATGGTCGACGCGCACCACGCTCATGCGCTTGTCGTCGATCACCTTTTCCAGCGTCAGCCGCACATCTTCCGCCGAAACACCGGGGAAGATGCGGCAGTTGATGTTGGCGCCCGCGCGCTGCGGCAGGGCATTGTTGGCATGGCCGCCATCGAGCAACGTCGCCACGCAAGTGGTGCGCAGCATCGAGTGATACGAACGGTCGGTGTTGAGAATCGCCTCGGCGGCTTTGGATTCGGGGCTGCCGAGCGGCGCACTGGCAATCGTCACCATCGCCTTGCCCATATCGCCGCCGCGCGCAGGGCCAGCCTTGGTGAAGAAGGCGCGCGTCGTGTCGTTCAGCATCAGCGGGAAGTCGAATTCGCGCACCTTGCCCAGCGCGTCGGACAATTCATAGATCGCGTTGTCGCGGATGGGTATCGAGGAATGCCCGCCCGGATTGGTCGCCTCGATGCGGAAATTGACCGGCGTCTTTTCCCCCACATGCAGGTTCTGGACGATCACCTTGCCCTTCCCGTCGGTGCGCCCGCCGCCACCCTCGTTGAGCGCGAATTCGGCGTCGATCAGTTCGCGCTTGTTCTTCGAAAGCCATTCGGCCCCGTTGAAGGCCCAACTCGTCTCCTCGCCGCAGGTCAGCGCCAGCTTGAGCGTGCGCTTCAGCTTGACACCCTCCTTCTTGAAGCGACCCATCATGTCGATCCAGATGGCGTCCATCGCCTTCATGTCGCTGGTGCCGCGACCGTAGAAATAGCCACCTTCCTCGATGAATTCATAGGGGTTGCGCGTCCAGTCCTCGCGCTTGGCCACCACCACATCGAGATGGCCGAGCAACAGGATCGGCTTCAAGGTCTTGGAGGTGCCGGGCAGGATCACCACCAGGCCACCCTCCTTGGGATGGTCGGGCACGGCAAAGCGGGTGATGTCGGCATCGCCATAGCCCGCCGCGCGCAGATGCTTTTCTACCTTGTCGGCCAGATCGGTGCAGGAACCGGTGGTGATCGAGGTGTCGGTTTCCACCAGCTCCTTATACAGCGCGCGGAAAGGCACCTGATCGGGGCGCAGCGCCTCCTGCGCCTGCGCGCCGCCACCTGCGGCAACGCCGGCCAGCATCGCGGAGCCTGTCAGAAATTTCGCCAGTTTACGCATTGTCTGTCTCCTTTGCGGGGGCGATCTTGCCCATACCCCGCGTGATGGCGCCATAGAGCCTCAATTCCCTGTGGATGGAAAGCCCCTTCAAGCCTTCCGATCCTGCGCCAAACTGCCTATAGGCCTTGGGATGACCGAGAATACCAGCAACCAGCCCGCCGCCAACCAGCCCAACACCAACGCCTATGGCGCCGACAGCATCAAGGTTCTCAAGGGCCTCGACGCGGTGCGCAAGCGCCCGGGCATGTATATCGGCGACACGGACGATGGCTCGGGCCTGCACCATATGGTGTTCGAGGTTTCGGACAACGCGATTGACGAGGCGCTGGCCGGTCATTGCGATCTGGTGCTGATCGAGATCAACCCCGATGGCTCGGTGTCGGTGGAGGACAATGGCCGCGGCATCCCGACCGGCCTGCACCCCGAGGAAGGCGTCTCGGCGGCCGA
>DDES01000126.1:2616-2776 GCA_002336765.1 Novosphingobium sp. UBA1948
GGCGATGCGCCGGTGATCGAGAGCGGCAGCCGCAAGGGCCAGCTCAAGAACGGCACCCGTGTCACCTTTCTGGCCAGCGACGAGACGTTCAAGAATGTCACCGTCTATGATTTCGACAAGCTGGAGCACCGCTACCGCGAACTGGCCTTCCTGAACTCGG
>DDES01000082.1:0-10343 GCA_002336765.1 Novosphingobium sp. UBA1948
CCTGCAGGGCGGCCCGCTGATGCACATCATCGCTGCCAAGGCGGTGGCTTTCGGCGAGGCGCTCCAGCCTTCGTTCAAGGCCTATGCCCAGCAGATCAAGGCCAATGCCAAGGCGCTGGCCGCCTCGCTTCAGGCCGAGGGTCTGGGCATTGTCTCGGGCGGCACGGACAACCATCTGATGCTGGTCGATCTGCGGCCCTATGGCGCCAAGGGCAAGCATGCCGAAAAGGCGCTCGATCGCGCCTCGATCACCTGCAACAAGAACTCGATCCCGTTTGACGACGAGAAGCCCTTGCTGACCAGCGGCATCCGTCTGGGCACGCCTGCCGGCACCACCCGCGGCTTTGGCGAGGCCGAGTTCACGCAGATTGGCAAGTGGATCGCGCAAGTGGTTGATGGCCTTCGCAAGAATGGCCCCGAAGGCGATGCGCAGGTCGAGGCCCGTGTGGCCGCAGAGGTGCAGGAAATGTGCGCCCGCTTCCCGATCTATCCCAAGCTGGGCTACTGATCCTTGCGTTGCCCTTTCTGCGCCCATGACAACAGTCAGGTTAAGGACTCGCGCCCGACGGAGGACAATACGTCCATCCGTCGGCGTCGCCAGTGCGAAGGCTGCGGCGCGCGTTTCACCACCTTCGAGCGCGTGCAACTGCGCGAGGTAACGGTGGTGAAAAGCAACGACCAGCGCGAGCCTTTCGACCGCGCCAAGATCGAGCAGTCCGTCACGCTGGCCTGCCGCAAGCGCGGGGTTCCGCAGGAGCGGCTCGACCAGTTGGTGTCGGGCATCCAGCGCCAGATCGAGACCTTGGGCGATAATGAAGTGTCCTCGCGGGTGATTGGCGAACTGGTGATGGACGGGCTGCGCGCGCTCGACAGCGTGGCCTATATCCGCTTCGCCAGCGTCTATCGCGATTTTGCCTCGCCCGCCGATTTCGAGGATTTCGCCTCCAGCGTGCATGAGGTGAAACCGGCATGACGCGCGCCGTCAGTTCCCGGCCTGTCATCGTGCTGGTGCGCCCGCAACTGGGCGAGAATATCGGCAAGGCGGCGCGGGCCATGCTCAATTTCGGCCTGACCGAAATGCGGCTGGTGACGCCGCGCGATGGCTGGCCCAACCCTGCGGCGGGACCGGCGGCGGCGGGGGCCGATGTGGTGCTGGAAGGCGCGCGGGTCTATGCCTCGGTGGCCGAGGCGGTGGCCGATTGCGCGCATGTCTATGCCACCACGGTACGCAAGCGCGGCGTGACCAAGCCGGTGCTGACGCCCGAAGAGGCGGCGCGCGAGATCCATAGCCATAACGACGCGCGCAGCGCGATCCTCTTTGGCCCCGAGCGTTCGGGCCTTGAAACCGAGGACGTGGCGCTGGCCCGCGCGATCATCACCGTGCCGATCAACCCGGAATTCGCCTCGCTCAATCTGGCGCAGGCGGTGATCCTGTGCGCCTATGAATGGTCGAAAGGGTTGGCGAAAGGCGATGCTCTGGCCCAGCCTACGCTCGAGGATCTGTTGCCGCCGGCCCCGCAGGAGGATCTGGAAGGCATGATCGGCCATTTCGAGAGCCTGCTGGAAGCGCGCGACTATTTCTTCCCGCCCGATCGCGCAGAGGCCACCCGCCTCACCCTGCGCGGGGTACTGACCAAGCCCGCATGGAACCATCTGGAAGTGCGCACCATGCGCGGCGTGCTCTCAGCATTGGGGCGCACGCCCGGCGTGATCCCGCCTCCACGCGGCAAGAAGCGCGCAAATCCGCCAGAAAGTGATTGACAAGACCAGCGCGTGCCGCCAAAGGCGCCGCTCCACAACGGCAAAGTGTCGCATCCGCGGCGCTTTCCCCTTGGCCCCGCACTTTCCGGTGAAGCGGGTGCCGCCTTGGGCAATAGGCTCAAGGGTGCAGCGCCGGAACAACGAAACGACGGGAACATCCCCGCGTAACAGCAATGAAGGAAAGCGAACGTGTCGAAGCGTCACGCGTCTAAGTACAAGATTGACCGCCGTCTTGGCGAAAACATCTGGGGCCGTCCCAAGTCGTCGGTGAACCGCCGCGCCTATGGCCCGGGCCAGCATGGCCAGCGCCGCAAGGGCAAGATCTCGGACTTCGGTCTGCAGCTGCGCGCCAAGCAGAAGCTCAAGGGCTACTATGGCGACATCACCGAAAAGCAGTTCAAGGCGACCTATCAGGAAGCCTCGCGCATGAAGGGTGATACCGGCCAGAACCTGGTCGGCCTGCTCGAGCAGCGTCTGGACGCGGTGGTCTATCGCTCGAAGTTCGCCCCCACCATCTTCTCGGCCCGTCAGGTCGTGTCGCATGGCCACATCTATGTGAACGGCGTGAAGTGCAACATCGCCTCGCGTCGCGTGCGCCCCGGCGACGTGATCTCGCTCGGCAAGAAGGCCAAGGAAATGGCCCTGATCGCCGAAGCGCAGGCTCTGCCCGAGCGCGAAGTGCCCGACTATGTGTCGGCCGACGGTGACAAGGTTACCTTCGTGCGCGTTCCGACGCTCGACGAAGTGCCCTATCCCGTGAAGATGGAACCGAATCTGGTCGTCGAATTCTATTCGCGCTAATTCGCGTCCGTCACGGAACGAAATTCGGAAAGGCGGCGGGGCAACCTGCCGCCTTTTTGTTTGTGGTTGCAGGGTTTTATGTCATTCTTGCCACATTCATGGTGACAGGGATTTCATGATGGCGATCATTCGATGGATTGTTCCGGCACTGATGGCCTGCTCGGCTCCCGCCATAGCCAAGGCCCCCGTGGTCGGCCAACCCGCGCCCGATGCGATGATGACCACGGTCAAAAGCCAGTACCTCAAACTGTCGGAATTGCGTGGGCAGGTGGTGGTCATCAATTTCTGGGCGACATGGTGTGTGCCCTGCCGCGCTGAACTGCCGCTGCTGGACGAATATTACCGTGCGCAGGAAAAGCATGGCCTGCGCGTTTTTGCCGCGACGACAGAAGATTCCATTCCGGAATACAAGCTGCGCAAACTGTTTGACGTTCTGGCGATCACGCCCCTGCGCCGCCTGCGCGGCCCTTATGAGCCCATTGACGGCGCCGTTCCCACCAATTTCATCATCGATCGCGCCGGACGGCTACGTTATGCCAAGGCGGGCGCCTTCTCACTTGATGACCTGAACCGCGAACTGGTGCCGCTGTTGCAGGAACCGGCACCGCCGCTGTTGCAGCCCGCTCAAAGCCCCCCGAAATAGTCCCGCCGGAAATCCGCCGCAAAGCCGGCGAACCGGCCCTCGGCTATGGCCGCCCTCATCCCCGCCATCAATTGCTGGTAGAACGCTATATTGTGCTCGGTCATCAGCATCATGCCGAGGATCTCGTTGGCCTTGTTGAGGTGATGCAGATAGGCGCGTGAATAGGTGGCGCAGACCGAACAGGTGCAGCGTTCGTCCAGCGGCCCCTGATCCTCGGCAAAGCGGGCGTTGCGGATGTTGAGCGGCCCGCGCCATGTGAAGGCCTGACCGTTGCGCCCCGACCGGCTGGGCAGCACGCAGTCGAACATATCCACCCCGCGCTCCACCGCGCCGACCAGATCGTCGGGCTTGCCCACGCCCATCAGATAGCGCGGGGCATCATCAGGCAACTGGCCGGGCGCAAAGTCCAGCGTGGCAAACATCGCCTCCTGCCCCTCGCCCACGGCCAGACCGCCGATGGCATAGCCGTCAAAGCCGATCTCGCGCAGCTTGCCCGCCGAAATGCCGCGCAGATCCTCGTGCAGCCCGCCTTGCTGGATGCCGAACAGCGCCGAGCGCGCGGCATGCTCCTCGCCACTGTCAAACCCGTCGCGGCTGCGCTTGGCCCAGCGCATCGACATCAGCATCGAACGCTCGATCACCTCCTTGCCCTGATCGGCGCGCGGGCATTCGTCAAAAGCCATAACGATGTCGCTGCCCAACAGGCGCTGGATTTCCATGCTGCGCTCGGGCGTCAGATGGTGGCGGCTGCCGTCGATATGGCTGGCAAAGGTCACGCCTTCCTCGGTGATCTTGCGCAGGTCCGACAGGCTCATCACCTGATAGCCGCCGCTGTCAGTCAGGATCGGGCGATCCCAGTTCATGAACTTGTGCAAGCCCCCCAGCCGCGCCATGCGCTCCGCACCGGGGCGCAGCATCAGGTGATAGGTGTTGCCCAGCAAGATATCGGCCCCTGTGGCGCGCACGGTTTCGGGCTTCATCGCCTTCACCGTGGCCGCCGTGCCCACCGGCATGAAGGCTGGCGTGCGGATGTCGCCCCGCTTCATACGGATCTTGCCGGTGCGCGCCTTGCCATCGCGCGCGTGGATTTCGAAGGAAAAACGGGGTGCTTGCGTAGTCATGGCGCGGCCCTTACGCCGAAATACGGCATCGGGCAATGTGAAGGGCGGGCAAACTGGACGGATGCGCCGCGCCCCGCTAGCCTCGCCGCCATGAAACACGCGCTTCCCCTGCTCGCCCTGCCGCTCCTCGCCCAACTGGCCACCCCCGCGCTGGCGGCCGACGATCCGCTCACCCGCCCGATGAAAAGCTCCTACACCGACCGCTGGATGGAGCCGCGCCCCGCCCTGCCGGTGTGGGGTGGCACATGGCTGACCGGATCGCTGCATTTGAACACGGCGGTGATCGATACGGGCGCGGGACTGATCGTGGTGGATGCGGGTCTGCCGCAATCCGCGCCGGTACTGGAGGCGCAGATCGCGTCCATCGGGCATAAGGTGAAGGATGTGCGCTATATCCTCGTCACCGAGGCGCATTTCGACCATGCGGGCGGCGTGGCGGCGCTGGCGCGCGACAGTGGTGCGACCGTGATCGCCAGCCCCTATACCGTGGCGGCGCTGGCCAGGGGCGGCACCGGCAAGGAAGACCAGCAGCATGACGACCTGCAAGCCTTCCCCGCGCCCAAAAAGCTGCGGGCGATCCGCGATGGCGGGGTGATCCGGCTGGGTCATACCAGCGTGACCGCGCGTTTCACCCCCGGCCACACCATCGGCTCGACCTCGTGGGTGTGGAACGCCTGCGACAAGGCGAAGGGCTGCCGCACCGTCACTTTCCTCGCCAGTATGAGCGCGGTTTCGCAGGATGGCTGGCTGTTTTCCGATCCCGCCCATGCCGCGATTACGACCTCGTATCGGGCTTCGTTCAAGAAGGCTGCCGCCCTGCCCTGCGATATCCTGTTGACCGGCCATCCCGAGCACGGTCAGGCCGACGACAAGATCGCGGCGGCAATCCGCGACCCCAAAAGCGTGGACTGGCAGGACAAGACGGCTTGTGCGGCAGCGGCGGGACGCTTTACCGCGATGCTGGACAAGCGCATCGCCAAGGAACAAGCCGCAAAGTGACCATCGACTGGCTCTATCCCGCGCTGACCGCCACGGCGGCTGTGGCAGGTTTCATTGATTCGATCGCGGGCGGCGGCGGACTGATCTCGGTGCCGGCGCTGCTCTATGCAGGCCTGCCGCCGACGATGGCCCTGGGCACCAACAAGCTGCAATCCTCCTGCGGCACGGCGCTGGCGACATGGAAATACCATCGCGCGGGCCTGTTCCGGCTGCGCCCCAATCTGGCGGCGGTGGGCTTTGTGCTGGCCGGAGCTGCGGCGGGGGCTTGGGCGATCCAGCGGATTTCGCCCGATGCGCTCAAGCTGGTGGTGCCGGTGCTGCTGGTGGCGGTGGTGCTCTACACCGTGCTCAGCCCCAAGATGCACGACCATGAGGGCGAGCCCAAGATCAGCGAGAAGGCCTATCTGCCCGTTGCCAGCGGCATCGGCTTTTACGACGGGTTTTTCGGGCCGGGCACGGGGCAGTTTTTCGCGATCACGCTGGTGGGGCTGCGCGGGCAAGGGCTGACGCGGGCGACGGGCCTGACCAAATTGTTCAACCTCACCAGCAACATCGCCTCGCTCTTGGTCTTCGCGCTGGGGGGCAAGATCCTGTGGCTGCTCGGCTTGTGCATGGCGCTGGGCTCGATGAGCGGGGCCTGGCTCGGATCGCATATGGCAACACGGCTTGGCGCCAAGGTGATCCGGCCCTTGCTGATCGCGGTCAGCCTCTCGCTGACGGCCAAGCTGGTATGGGGCTGGTTTGCCGGTTAGAGCATAGCTTTAAGGCATCAGGCCCGCGAAATCCTCGCGCTTCAAATGGCTGACATAGGAGCGCACGATAGCGCGGTTGACGCCCTCGCTGGCCAGCATCTCGCGGGCGGCGAGGCGGCTGATGGCCACGCCCGCCTCGCGGAAACTGTTCTGGCTGTCGGCGGCAAACAGCGGTTTGGCCACCGTCGCGCAATCCTTGGTGACAAGGCGGGTGAAGACGCTGGCGGCCTCCTTGTCGGCGGCCTCGCGCTTGGCGGCATCCACCTGCGTTCCCTCGGCCGCCGGAGAGGCGGCGATTTCCAGCGCATACCAGCGCGCCAGCACCGGCTTGTCGGCATCCACCAGATGCGCGGTCATGCAATCGGTCAGGCTGGAGGAAGGGGCGGCGGCAAGCAGGAGCAGGGCAAACATCACAAGGCCTTTCGCGTGTGCGCCCTATCCCTTTGGCAATTAGAGCCCCTTTGGCAGTAACAGGCTCGAATCACCGTAGGAATAGAAGCGATAGTCCTGCGCGATGGCGTGGGCATAGATCGCTTGCATCCGATCCAGTCCCATCAACGCGCTGACCAGCATGAACAACGTGCTGCGCGGAAGGTGGAAGTTGGTCATCAACCCGTCAATGGCGCGAAAGACGTAGCCCGGCGTGATGAAGATGGATGTGTCGCCGCTGAAAGGGCGGATGATGCCATCCGCTCCGGTAGCCGATTCCAGCAGGCGCAGCGAGGTGGTGCCCACGGCAATCACGCGGCCACCGCTGGCGCGCACGGCATTGAGGCGGTCGGCGGCTTCGGGCGTGATCGTACCCCATTCAGCGTGCATTTGATGCTGGGCCGTATCATCGGCCTTCACCGGCAAAAACGTGCCCGCGCCGACATGGAGTGTCAGAAATTCACGATGAATACCAGTGCCTTCCAGAGACTTTATCATGCCATCCGTGAAGTGGAGGGCCGCTGTCGGCGCGGCCACCGCGCCATCCTTGGCGGCAAACATGGTCTGGTAATCGCGGCGGTCCTGCTCGTCGGTCGGGCGCTTGCCCGCGATATAGGGCGGCAGCGGCATGGTGCCCGCGCGCTCGAGCAGCACCTCGACCGGTTCCTCGCCATGGAAGGCCAGCGTCCAGCTACCATCCTCCGCCCGCGCCTCGGCGGTGGCGGCAACATCGGCGGGAAAGGCGATCACATCGCCTTCGCGCAACCGCTTGGCGTTCTTCACAAAAGCCTGCCAACGCCTCAGGTCGATCCTTTTGTGCAGAGTGGCGCCGATTTTGGCGTCACCTCTAACCCCGTGCAACTGGGCCGGAATCACCCTTGTATCGTTGAACACCAGACAATCGCCCGCACGCAGGAACGCGGCCAGATCGCGCACCGTCGCGTCAACCAGCCCGTCGCTTCCCGCCGCGACCAGCAGCTTGGCACTGTCACGCGGCACGGCAGGCCGCAGCGCGATATTCTCCGGCGGCAGGTCGAAATCGAACAGGTCTACGCGCAAGCGACGGGCCCCGCTCCGCTCAGTTCGAGCGCGAGTTGGAGAGCATATCCGCCGTGATCTTGGCCGCAGGCGCGGGCGCCGTGATCACAGGACGCGGCTTTTTGTCGCTGGCGATCGAGGCCTGCACGATCTTGGTCGGGTTGGCAGGCGGTTCGCCGCGCGCGGTGGCGTCCACAATATCCATGCCCGCGATCACGCGGCCGAAATTGGTATAGGTGCGATCCAGCGCGAAATGCGGATAGAACACGATGAAGAACTGGCTGTTGGCCGAATCGGGGTCACCCGTGCGCGCCATCGACACCGAACCACGCACATGCGGCATGGAATTGAACTCGGCCTTCAGGTCCGGCAGCTTCGAGCCACCGGCGCCCGTGCCCGTCGGGTCGCCGGTCTGCGCCATGAAACCGTCGATCACGCGATGGAAGATGATGCCGTCGTAAAAGCCCTGACGCACGAGGGTCTTGAGCCGCTCGACATGATGGGGCGCCCATTGCGGCATCAGACGGATCGCCACCCGACCGCCGGTCGACAGGTCGAGCAGCAGCACATTGTCAGGATCATGGGCAATATCGGCATCCACCTTGGCCGACATCTGCGCCGCCGCCGTCTGGGCGCGCACCAGCGCTGCCATCTTGGGCGTGTTGACGTTGTTTTGCGAGCAACCGGCCACGGCCAGCACAGCCGCCCCCAGCACCAGCGGACGGACGAAACGAGGCAGGTTACGGGCAAGCAAGGGTCGGGTCATAAGGCTCTCTTGGAACTTTGATCCAGCGCGATAGACGCGCGCGCCTGTCATGGCAATGAACGAGTGTTCAAAAATGCGGGGTCAATCCTCGCCCATCCGCCCGATCACGGCGATGCGCGCCAGCACATCCTCGCGCACGGCGGGGCTGACAAAGCGGGTGATCTCGCCGCCAAACAGCGCGATTTCCTTCACCAGCTTGCTGGCGATGGGTTGCAGTGAAACATCCGCCATCAGGAACGCCGTCTCGATCCCTGCGTTGAGCTGCTGGTTCATGCCCGCCATCTGGTATTCATATTCGAAATCGGCCACAGCGCGCAGGCCACGGATGATCACGCTGGCGCCCTGCTTTTCGGCAAATTTCATCAGTAGCGCGTTGAACCCTACCACACCGACATTCTTCAGCCCCAGCGCGGCCACCTCGCGCTCGACCATTGCGATACGCTCCTCCGGTGTGAACATCGGGTTTTTGGAAGGGTTGGTGGTAACGCCGATGATCAGCCGGTCGACCAGCTTTGCCCCGCGCCGGATGATGTCGGCATGGCCCAGCGTGATGGGATCGAAAGTGCCCGGATAAACGCCGATGCGCTCGCCGGTGGTTGCTACGCCTGCCATACTAAGGACCCTCTTTCCCCGTTTTCGGCGCCCTTGCTAGAGCGCCGCGCGACGTAGGTCTAGGACTTAACGGTCACGCTCGACAATGAAGCGGGCCAAAGCACGCAGCAGATCGGCCTCGGCGCCGTGGCTGGCCAGATGCGACACCGCCTGATCGATCAGCATCCGGGCCTGTTCGCGCGCCCGCTCGGGGCCAAGCAGCGAGACAAAGGTTTCCTTGCCCTGCTCGGCATCCTTGCGCAGCGCCTTGCCCGCCGCCGCCTCGTCACCCTCATGGTCGAGCAGGTCGTCCACGATCTGGAAGGCAAGACCGATGTCGCGGGCATAGGCGCGCAGATGGCGGCGCCCTTCCACCGGAACGCGCGCGAGAATGGCGCCCATTTCCACGGCGGCGCCGAGCAGCGCGCCCGTCTTGAGTTGCTGTAGCCGCGTCACGGTTTGCAGGTCGAAACTGGCGGTTTCGGCGGCAATGTCCATCATCTGGCCACCCGCCATGCCGTGATGGCCGCTGGCCACGGCGAGCGTTGTCACCAGTTCGATCCGCACAAAGGGATCACCGCTGGTGGCCGGATCGCCCAGCACCTCGAAGGCGAAACATTGCAGCGCGTCGCCCGCCAGCACAGCCGTCGCCTCGTCAAAGGCGATATGCAGTGTCGGCTTGCCATGGCGCAGGGCATCATCGTCCATGCAGGGCAGATCATCGTGGATCAGCGAATAGACATGCACCGATTCGATGGCCACACCCGCGCGCACCGCCGCCGCGCGGTCCACACCATGCATCTGCGCCACCGCCGCCACCAGCAACGGACGCAGCCTTTTGCCGCCGCCGATCGTTGCGTAGCGCATCGCCTCCACCAGACGCCCGCTGGCATCCTGCGGCACCGGCAACAGCGCATCGAAAGCCGCGTCAATATCGCTCTGGATTGCCTTCAGGCCCTCGGCCAGCAAAATGTTCACCATGCCCGCCTCCTTACTGCGCGTCGAAGGGGCGGGTGGCGGGGGNNGCGCTCGATCCGCGCCTGCGCGGCATCGAGCCGCGCCTGACAGGCCGCGCGCAACTTCTCGCCGCGTTCGTAGAGCGTGATCGAATCATCGAGCGGCACATCCCCGCCTTCCAGCTTGCGCACGACATCCTCCAGCGCGCGCAAGGCCTCTTCAAAGCTGAGGTTGGACAGTTCGGGTTCGGTGGTGGCAATCTCGGTCATGCTCGCAGCATTGGCCCCAGCGCCCCTGTCGGTCAAGCGCGGAGCAAAACTATGCACCAAAGGCGGTGTTCACAGGCTGGAAATTGTCGTTCTCTGACGCTAAGGGCGCCTCCATGACCCAGCACGCTCCCCAGATCACCCCTGATGTCGTCGCCGCCCACGGGCTCTCGCCCGAGGAATACGACAAGGTTCTCCACGCGCTCGGCCGCGAGCCGA
>DDES01000082.1:10350-10558 GCA_002336765.1 Novosphingobium sp. UBA1948
TGTGGTCGGAGCATTGCTCGTACAAGTCGAGCAAGCTGCACCTGATGAAGCTGCCCACCAAGGCGCCCTGGGTGATTTGCGGCCCGGGTGAGAACGCCGGCGTGATCGACATTGGCCCCGGTCCAGACGGCAGGGGTCAGGCCGCGATTTTCAAGATGGAATCGCATAACCACCCGTCCTACATCGAACCCTATCAGGGCGCGGCGAC
>DDES01000198.1 GCA_002336765.1 Novosphingobium sp. UBA1948
TGGCGCCCCAGCGCTACGCTGAACTGCTGGCCGAGGCGCAGTCCTGCGAAGCCCGTTTCGCCGCCCAGCGCGCGCGCGTCGAGGCCGCGCTCACCGCCGCGCAGGGGGCGAAGGCAGGTGATGCGGCATGGGGAGCGGCCAATATGCAACTGGTCGAACTTGAACGCGCCCGCGCCGATCTAGGCAGCGCGCTGGCCGCGCTCGACCGGCTCTATGCCGACGACCGCCTGTCCCGCAACAGCGACGAAGACGAAGCGCTGACCAAAGCGCGCGCCACCGTCAGCGCGCTGGCAGAAGCGGAGGATGCCGTGCTCGGAAGCCTACGCGCCCGATTGCCCTGACGGGTTCCCCCCTGACGGCCACCACCGCGCGAGATCAGCATAATCCTGCCCGCGCGGCTCGATCCAGTGCCATTCGCCAGCGCGTTTCTCGCGCTTCCAAAACCAGCTTTCGCTTTTGAGGTGGTCCATCGCATAGTCCACGGCGGCCAGCGCGTCGCGCCGGTGCCGCGCGGCAGCCGCCACCAGCACGATCGGCTCGGCAGACGCCATCACCCCGCTGCGATGCAGGATCAGCAAACCATCAAGCGCCCAGCGCTGCCCCACCGTCGCGCCCAGTTCGTGCATGGCAGGCAGAGTGAGCGGTTCGTAATGCTGAAGTTCGAGCGCCTCGACGCCTTCGCCCGCCCGAACCTGCCCCAGAAAGCTGGCGATGCCGCCGCTCGCCGGGTGGGCATCGGCAAAGGCAGCCAGCTCCCGCGCGGGATCAAAGGGAGCCGTCAGCAGCCGGATGTCCATCTCAGCCCCCACTAGCGTCTTAGACATGTCAGCCTCCGCTGACGGGTGGCAAAAACGCCAGTTCATCGCCCTGCGCCAGCACCAGCCCCGCCGGATCGCCCACCAGCGCGCCATTGAGCGCCAGCCGCACCCGTGGCTCCATCAGCGCCGCCGCCAGCCCCACCGGCAAGCCTGCCAGCACCACCCCCAAAGGCCCCGCCGCGACGGGTATTTCGCCCGCACCTGCCACATCGGCCAGCCGCCCCAGAAACACCAATCTCGTCATCACCCGCCTGTCATCGACATATGCCGGGCCAAAGCGGGCTCGGCGCCGCGCTGGTCAATGCGGAAATGGTGGCGTTCGGGCTTGATGCGCATCGCCTCGTCCAGCGCGGCTTCGAGCGCGGTCTCGGGATCGGCGCTGCGCAAGGCGGCGCGCAGATCGACCTGTTCGCGCCCGCCAAGGCAGGCGAACAATTGCCCCGTTGCCGTCACCCGCACGCGGTTGCACCCGTCGCAAAAATTGCTGGTAAGCGGCGTGATAAGCCCCAGCCGCCCACCGGTTTCCGCCACCCGCACATAACGCGCGGGGCCACCGGTGCGATGGTCCTCGGGCGTCAGCGTATAGCGCTGCTCCAGCGCGGCGCGCACCGTGATCAGCGGCAGATAATGATCGATCCGATCCTGCTCCACCTCGCCCAGCGGCATCACCTCGATCAGCGTAAGATCCATGCCCAGCCCATGCGCCCAGCCCATGATCTCGGCAATCTCACCCTCGTTCACGCCCCGCAGCGCCACAGCGTTGATCTTGACCTTCAACCCCGCCGCCCGCGCCGCCGCAATGCCTTCCAGCACAGCGGGCAACTGGTCGCGCCGCGTGATGCGCGCGAACGTGTCGCGGTCCAGCGTGTCGAGGCTGATGTTCACCCGCTCGATCCCGGCGCGGCGCAAATCCCCGGCAAAGCTCGCCAGATGGGTGCCATTGGTGGTGAGGGTCAGTTCCTCCAGACCGCTGCCAACTTCGCGGCCCAAGGCGCGTACCAGCTCGATCATGTCGCGCCGCACCAAAGGCTCGCCGCCGGTCAGCCGGATCTTGGTCACACCTCGCGCGATAAAGCCCAGCGCCATGCGGTGCATCTCTTCAAGGCTGAGCACTTCGGATTTGGGTAGAAATGTCTGCCGCTCGGGCATGCAATAGGTGCAGCGCAGATCGCACCGGTCGATCACCGAGAGGCGCAGATAGGAAATCCGGCGCTGGAACTGATCGACGAGGGGGCTGCTCATGGGCCTAGTCTACCACGCCCCCTGCCCCTTGGCTATCCAGCGGCAACATCTGCCCCGTCACACCCGACGCCTGCGCCAGAAAGGCCCGGGCGGCGGCAATCGCGGCAGGATCATCGCTCTCGACGGCGTTGACACGACAGGGTACCGCCGCACGGGCCAACCCTTGCACCACCGCCAGCCGCCATGCGCGATGGGTGTGGTCGGCGGGCGGAAAGACCAGCAGCCAATCGCCATCGCCCGCTACCAACGGCAGAAACCGTGCATGGAAATCGGCGCTGGCGGCCAGCGGCGCGTCGGGCAAGCCTTCGACCGCAAGCAACCGCATCAGCGCCGCTGCCGCGTCAGCGTCATGCCGATCTTCTCGCCCGCCTCGCTGATCGCCAGCTTCACGATCTTGACCGTCACGGCCAGCACACGCTCGTCCTGCAGGAACAGCGTCTCGCAAATATGGTCGGCCACCGCCTCGATCAGCGTGAAATGCACGCCCTCGGGCAAAGCCTCGCTGGCGGCGAATTTGAGGTCCATATAGTTCTTGCTGGCCGACAGCGGCGTTTCGGGCAGATAGCGCGCGGCAGGCTTCATCGCCACGCTGATGCTGATGCGCAGGGGCTGTTTCTGGCCGGTCTCTTCCGAATAGACGCCGGTGAGGACATCGACCTCGAAATCGCCCACTTCAAGGGTCAGCGTGTCATTCATGCCGGATTGCTCCATCTGGCGAAAATCGCGGTCGGCAACAGGCGACCCTCTCCATCCTCGCGCACCGCCAGATCGCCATGCTCGATCCGGCCCGGCAGATCGGCAAAGACCTCGTCCAGCAGGCCCGCAATCGCCAGCGACGACATGCGCACCGCATAGACGGTGAGGAACAGGAACCGGCTGTTGCCATCGAGCAGCGCACGCGCATCCCGGATCAGGCCCGGCAGATGCTCTTCGAGCCGCCACACCTCGCCATCCGGCCCGCGGCCGAATTTGGGCGGATCAAGGATGATACCGTCGTAGCGTTTGCCCCGCCGCAGCTCGCGCGCGGTAAACTTGGCCGCATCGTCGACGATCCAGCGCACAGGCCGGCTTTCCATGTCCGACAGCGCCGCATTGGCCCGCGCCTGCGCTACGGACTTCTTGCTGGCATCCACATGCGTCACCGGCCCGTATTGGCTCAGGCTCAGCGTGCCAACGCCGGTATAGCCGAACAGGTTGAGCGTGGAGGCATCGCTGCGCCCCGTCAGTTGCTCGCCCATCCAGCCCCACACCGGCGCCATATCGGGAAAGAAGCCCAGATGGCGGAAGGGGGTGCATTGCGCGGTGAAGGTCACCTTGCCTGCGCCATCGCCAACGCTGAGCGGCCAACCGTCGCGCGGGGTCTGCTTCGTATAGTTCCAGCGCCCGCCGCCATCCTCATCCGCACCGGGCACGAATTCGCCGTGTGCGTCCCATTCCGTCGCGCGCGGGCTCCACAGGGCCTGCGGTTCGGGGCGGATGAAACGATAGGCGCCATAGCGCTCCAGCTTGCGCCCATGGCCGCTGTCCACCAGACCGTAATCGGCCCAGCCTTCTCCGGCCATCACCACAGGCTGGCGGATCAATTCGGCCATTACGCTTTAGGGGTCGCGCGCTCGGCGACATAGGCAGCCACGGCATCATAGTCGCCCGCCAGTTCGGCATAGCGCTCGTCACGCTCGAACAGATCACCTACGCGCTCGGGCAGAGCGGGGCGATGGCCGGTGCAACGCTCGACCGCTTCGGGGAACTTGGCCGGATGGGCGGTGGCCAGTGTGACGACAGGAATACTCTTGTCCAAACCAGACTTGCGCGCGGCATGGATGCCGATGGCGGTGTGCGGATCGATCAACTCGCCCGCAGCTTCCCAACCCCAGCGGATGGCCTGCGCCATATCGTCGGCATCGGCGCGCGCCGAGGTGAACAGGGCCGACGCTCCTTCGCGCTGCGCATTGGTCAGCGCCATCGCCTTGGTGGCCTCAAAGCCCGCCATCTGCGCGGCAAGCGCGGCGCCATCGCGGCCACCCAGGTCAAACAGCAGACGCTCGAAATTGCTCGACACCTGAATGTCCATGCTGGGCGCGGCGGTGGGGGTGACTGTGCCCGCCGAATAGTCGCCGCTGGACAGCGCGCGGTGCAGGATGTCGTTCACATTGGTGGCCACGATCAGCCGCGCGATCGGCAAGCCCATCTTCGCCGCGACATAGCCGGCAAACACATCGCCGAAATTGCCGGTCGGCACACTGAAAGCCACTTCGCGGTCGGGCGCCCCCAGTTGCAGCGCGGCGGCGAAATAATAGACCACCTGCGCCATCAGGCGTGCCCAGTTGATCGAATTCACCGCGCCGATGCTGAAGCGGTCGGTCATGCCCTTGTCGTTGAACATGCGCTTCACCATCGCCTGCGCATCGTCGAAGCTGCCCTCGATGGCGATGTTGTAAACGTTGGGCGCCAGCACGGTGGTCATCTGGCGGCGCTGCACATCGCTCACGCGGCCCTTGGGATGCAGCATGAAAATATCGACCTTGGCGCGGCCCGCCACAGCATCAATCGCCGCGCTGCCGGTGTCGCCGCTGGTGGCGCCCACGATCGTGAGATTCTGTGTCGAACGCGCCAGGAACTCCTCGAAGAACAGGCCCAGCATCTGCAAGGCCACATCCTTGAAAGCCAGCGTCGGCCCATGGAACAGTTCGAGCAGCCAGTGCTGTTCGTCAAACTGCTTGAGCGGCGTCACGGCGGCATGGGCAAAGCGGCCATAGGCGGTGCGCGTCAGTTCGAGCAGACGGTCATAGCTCAGGCTGTCGCCCACGAAGGGCGCCATGATCTTCGCCGCCAGCTCCGCATAGGGCAGGCCGCGCAGGGCGGTAATCTCTTCAGCGGTGAAGCGCGGCCATTCGCGCGGCACATAGAGTCCGCCATCACTGGCCAGACCGGCAAGGGTCGCGCCTTCAAAGTCCAGAACCGGAGCGTTACCGCGTGTGCTGATGTATTCCATGAGAATCGAAGCCCTTTGGCACTGGCCCAATGATCGGGCGCGGTTAGCGCCCGTTGGCGCAAGGGGCAAGACTTTTGGCCTATTCCGCCGCTTTCCACCGCTTGCGCAGCGCCAGCGCATAGATCGCCAGCGCGGTAAGCGCAAAGCCGAACCACTGCACCGCATAGGACAGATGGTTGTTAGGCAGGCTTGCGGGATCAGGCCGCGCATTGGCGGCCAGCCCTGCCAAGGGTGGATCGGCCACCACATGATGCAAAAACTCACCGCCCGGCGCGATCATGCCTGTCACCTCGCCACCCTGCCACGGCACAGGGTTGGGCCGCTGTGTCCAGCCCACCACCACATCGACCAGCACACCCTGCGGCGGCTCGATCGGGCGAAACGTCTGCGTCACCACAGGCGCGGTCAGGCACCGCGCCACCTGCGCCCACCCCGCCGCACCGGCGGCGCTGCGCCCCGCCACCATGCTGGTACCCATCACCTGTTGGCACCAGAAGGTGGTGCGCCGATAGTCCCACGCGTCGGATTGCTTCTCGCGCCAGACGACACCGATGGAGACGGGGCGCGGATCCTTTTGAGCGACCCGCGCCTGCGCGATGCGGGCCTCTTTCTGGTGCAAGCGGTCAAGCTGCCACAGCCCGAGATGCACCATATAGCCACTCGCCGCGAGCACCAGCAGCGTGGGGATGACCGGCAGGCGGAAGAGGTTCATTCGCTACGGTGCTCCGCCGCGCGGCGCCGGTATTCCACCGCCAGCAGCGCCGCCTTGCCGACGCGCAGCCCCCACAACGTCGGCCCCACCACCAGCGGCACCAGCACCAGCGGATAGACCCAGACCGGCGGATCGACATCCAGCGCCAGCCATGCCGCCACGATGGTGGCCAAGGCGCCCACCAGAAAGGTCAGGAAAGCGGCAGGCCCGTCGCCCACATTGAAGCTAGCATAATCCAGCCCGCAAGCCTTGCAGCGCGGAGCGAAGGCGGCCAGTCCCGCAAACAGCCCCTTGGCGCCGCAACGCGGGCACAGGCCCAACATCGCCGCAGCCCCGAGCGAAGGCGGCGTATGCCCCGCCTCAGACATGGCCCATGCACCACGGATCGGGCTGATGGTCCACCGGCAGACCGGCCTCGTCCGGCGCGGGATAGCGTGCCTTGAAGGTGAAAGCATGGGGGCTAGGCCCGAAGCGGTCGAGCATCCACAGGCGCGACAGGCCGTCGTTCACCGTGGGAATCTCGCCGGCGGGCACCCACCACAGCGCCTGATAGGCGCTCTCGAAGCGCTGGAAATAATCGCGGCGTTTGGCCATCACCGGCGTATGCGCGCTGCGATAGACGAAGGCGAACAGACTGTCGGCATCGCGCCACACCGACATATTCACCGCCAGCAGCGGGTCGGGCGAATAGCTGATATCCATCGCATTGCCCGCCTCGGTCTGCAACCGCCAGACGAAACCCTCGCTGGTGTCGGCCAGCGCGTTCACCGCATCCAGCGCGTCGAAAAAGGGCTGGACGCGCGGATCACCTCTGGGCGCCACCAACCGGCCGATGTTGATTTGCGCCAGATGCCACTGCGTCATGCCTACCTCCATGAAGGGAAAGAGCAAACATGACGCGCATGGTCCGTATCAGTCAACCGCGAAGCCCCAGTTGCCCCAGATGTAGATCGCCACGAACAGGAACAGCCACACCACATCGACAAAGTGCCAATACCACGCCGCCGCCTCGAAGCCGAAATGCTGGCGCGGGGTGAAATCGCCGCGATAGGCGCGCATCTGGCACACGATCAGGAAAATCGTGCCGACGATCACGTGGAAGCCGTGGAAGCCGGTCGCCATGTAGAAGGCCGAGCCATAGGTGTTCTTGCCGAAGGGGAACGGCGCGTGGGCATATTCAAACGCCTGCAGGCTGGTGAACAGGATGCCGAGCAGGATTGTCAGCCACAGGCCTTTCTTCAGGCCGTCGCGGTCGCCGTGGATCAGGCTGTGGTGCGCCCATGTCACCGTCGTGCCCGACAGCAGCAGGATCACCGTGTTGAGCAGCGGCAGGTCAAACGCATCGAGCACCGCCTCCATTTCCTTGGGCGGCCATTGCCCGCCGATTTCCTTCACCAGCGTGCTGGGGAACAGCGAGAAATCGAAGAAGGCCCAGAACCAGCCGACAAAGAACATCACTTCCGAAGCGATGAACAGGATCATGCCATAGCGCTGGTGCAGTTGCACCACCGGCGTATGGTCGCCGGCATGGGCTTCATTCACGATCTTGTTGAACCAGGTGAACATGGCCGCGATCAACAGCGCCAGCCCCGCCCACGGCACGATATGGCCAAGAGTCCCGAAGGTTTCGGGATGCATCATGAACACCATGCCGGTGGTGAAGGTGAAGGCGCCCAGCGTTGTCATCAACGGCACCAGATCGGGCGGCAGGATATGGTAATCGTGCGTCTTGCCAGCGGCCATGTCTCTCTTCCCCTATGGACGGGCGGACCTTTGCGGCCTCGTGGCTCCCGTCGGTTTATGCGCTTCAGTCTATCGGTCTTGCCCCCTGCGATCCAGCGGATTCGTGCTGGCTGGCCGCAGGCGGTGGCCCCCTTGCCTGCTTCAGCTTTTGGGCTGGTTCGGCACGGGGTGGAATGTGTAGCTCAAGGTGATTTGCTCGAGGTTTTTCAGATCCTTGTCGTCCAATATCGCCGGATCGACATAGAAGCTGACCGGCATCTTGACCTTCTGGTGCGGCGCCAGCTTTTGCAGCGTGAAGCAGAAGCATTGCACCTTGTTGAAATAGCGGGCCGCCTCGTCGGGCGCGACATTGTAGCTGGCCGCGCCCGTGATCTCGTGGTCCGAGGTATTTTCGGCGGTGAAAGTGGCCAGACTGCGCGCGCCGATCTTCACGCTCTGCGTGGTCTGGTCGGGCGAGAAGCGCCACGCCATGCCCGGATCGATGTTGGCGTCAAAGCGGATCGAGATCTGCCGTGTGATCGCCTGCACGCCCGCCGCCTGTGCCTCGCTGGCGCGCTGGGGCGTGCCGCCAAAGCCGGTCGCCTCGCAAAACATGCGGTAGAGCGGCACCGAGGCATAGCCCAGCCCCAGCATCGCAACCGCCAGCCCGCCTGCCAGCAGCGCCACACGGCGGTTGCCTTTGGGCGAAGGGGCGGTCTGCGTTGCCATCAGTGCGCCACGCTCCCTGCGCCTGCCGTCGTGCCTTCCAGCGCCGCCTTGGTCTCGGCAGCCGAATGGCCGCTGCGCTTGGCGATAGTGATGGCGAAGAACAGCACCACAAAGCCCAGCAACACCAAGGCTAGCGCCTTGTTGCGCGCGGCGATGATGCGTTTGCGTTCGGCTTCCTCGACGATCATGTAGCCCCCCCTGCCATCAGCAGCCAACGGTCCACCACCAGCGCGGCGAACAGCGCGAAAAGATAGAGCACCGAATAGCCGAAAAGCTGCTTCTCGGGCTTCATGCGATCATCATCGCCCGCCCGCACCCGCAGGCCGACACGCACCGCCAGCGCCAGAAACAGGCCCGACAGCACCAGCGCCGCCACGCCATAGATCCGCCCCGTGCCGCCCTGCGCCACCGGAATAAACATCGGAAACAGCGTCAAAGGCAGCAGCAGCAACGAATAGGCCATGATCTGCCGCCGCGTGGCTTTTTCCCCCGCCACCACCGGCAGCATGGGGATGCCGACCTTGGCGTAATCGGTCTTCACAAACAGCGCGAGCGCCCAGAAATGCGGCGGCGTCCACATAAAGATGATGAGGAACAGGATCACCGGCATCCATGTGATATCCCCCGTCACCGCTACCCAGCCGATCACCGGCGGAAAGGCCCCTGCCCCGCCGCCGATCACGATATTCTGCGGCGTGCGCGGCTTGAGCCACACCGTATAGACCACCGCATAATAGATAATCGACACCAGCAGGATCGCGGCGCACAGCCAACTTGCCGCCAGCCCCATTGTCACCACGGAAAAGCCCGACAAGGCAATACCGAAATCCCGCGCCGCCTCGCGGCTCATTTTGCCCGAGGGCAGCGGGCGCTTGGCGGTGCGCTTCATGCCCGCGTCAATATCGGCTTCCCACCATTGGTTGAGCGCCGCCGCCCCGCCCGCGCCCAGCGCAATGCACAGGATCGTGGCAAAGCCGAGCACCGGATTGATATGGCCGGGCGCCGCCAGCAATCCGCAAAGGCCAGTGAAGATCACCAGCGTCATAACACGCGGCTTGGTCAGCGCGAAAAAGTCGCGCCAGTCGGCAGGCGCACGGTCGGGAATGAGATGGGGGACTTGCATAGCCCCCAGCCCTTGCCCCATCGCGGCCGGATGTAAAGACAGAACACCGTCCATCATTTGTCCCGAAAGCAACAGGAGGCGCCGGACAGTCGTCCGACGCCTCCCGGTTGACGCTTAGTGATGCGCCTCGTCGGCAATCACCGGCACGGTTTCGAACTGGTGGAACGGCGGCGGGCTGGACAGTGTCCATTCCAGCGTCGTGGCACCCTCGCCCCAGTAGTTGCCCTCGGCCTTTTTGCCGAGCGTGAAGGCATAGAGGATGTTGAGCAGCCAGATCCCCACCGAAGCGGCGGTGATCATATAGCCGACCGTGGCGATATGGTTCCAATAGGCCAGCGCGGGAGTGATGTCGGGCATACGGCGCGGTTGCCCCTGCATCCCGAGGAAGTGCATCGGGAAGAAGATCATGTTCACGCCGACGAAGAACACAGCGAAGTGAATGTAGGACAGCGTTTCCGAATGCCAGCGCCCGCTCATCTTGGGGAACCAGTAGTAGAAGCCGGCAAACAGCGACGTCACCGCACCCAGCGACAGCACATAGTGAAAATGCGCCACCACATAATAGGTGTCCTGAAGGTTATCATCGAGGCCGCCATTGGCAAGTTCGACGCCGGTGACGCCGCCCACGGTGAACAGGAAAATGAAGCCGATGGCCCAGACCATCGGGCTGCGGAACGAGATCGAACCGCCCCACATCGTCGCGATCCAGCTGAAGATCTTGATGCCCGTAGGCACCGCGATCACCATCGTCGCCGTGGTGAAATACATCTTCACGTCTTCCGACAGGCCGGTGGTGTACATGTGGTGCGCCCACACCACAAAGCCCACCACGCCGATCGCCACCATCGCATAGGCCATGCCCAGATAGCCGAACACCGGCTTGCGGCTGAAGGTCGACACGATCTGGCTGATGATGCCGAAACCGGGCAGGATCATGATGTAGACTTCGGGGTGGCCGAAGAACCAGAACAGGT
>DDES01000004.1 GCA_002336765.1 Novosphingobium sp. UBA1948
GCAATCTGGACGAAGCCACCGCAGACCGGGTGTTCGACGAATTTGTGGCGCTGGTGCGCGGGTCGGGCGCATCGGCGCTGATCGCCACGCATAACGAGCGACTGGCCGCGCGGATGGACCGTGTGGTGCGGTTGCACGAAGGGCGGCTGGTCTAGCGGAATCGACCAAAATCGCATTGCCTTGGACGGGGATGCAGGCCACAGGCGGCTCACAGGAATCACGAGGAAGGATCACCCCATGAGCCACAATCCCGGCACCACGCATGGCGAAACCAGCCCCACCGGCACCGATTGGGCGCAAACTGCCGCGCTGCATCTGGCCAAGGATGGCGGCGGCCTGCTCGATGATTTCAAGGCTGTGCGCCACGCGCCGTTGGCCGATCTGGTGCGCTATATCGCGCTGCTCTCGCCCGAAAAGCGCGAGGACTACGAGATCGAACTGGTGGGCAACCATCGCATGAAGGTTGCCGAGATCATGGATCTCTATGCCGCCAAGGATTTCCCGCACGCCGGTTGATGTGGTAGCAGGGGGCATGAGCCAGCCCCCGCAAACCATCGCCGATTTCACCGCAACCCTGCCCAATGGCGAGAGCATCAGCCTTGCCGATCGGCTGGGCAAGGTGGTGTTGGTGGTCAACACCGCCAGCCAATGCGGCTTCACCCCGCAATACGAGGGGCTGGAGGCGCTGTGGCGCCGCTATGGCGCGCAGGGCTTCGAGGTGATCGCCTTCCCCTGCAACCAGTTCGGCGNNCGCAATATGAGGGGCTGGAGGCGCTTCACCGCAAATATGCCGAGCGCGGGTTCGAGGTGCTGGGCTTCCCCTGCAACCAGTTCGGCGGGCAGGAACCGGGCGGACCGGAAGAGATCGAACAGTTCTGTAAGGTCAATTTCGGCCTGAGCTTTCCATTGATGGGCAAGGTCGATGTCAACGGGACCGAGGCGCCGCCCCTTTGGCAATGGCTGACGGACAGTGCGCGCGGGGTATTGGGCACGCGTGGCATCAAATGGAATTTCACCAAATTCCTGA
Source organism: Novosphingobium sp. UBA1948 (assembly GCA_002336765.1). Lineage (GTDB taxonomy): Bacteria > Pseudomonadota > Alphaproteobacteria > Sphingomonadales > Sphingomonadaceae > Novosphingobium. Next base: position 1,028 of record DDES01000004.1, read on the forward strand.
TCGGGCGCGACGGGCGCGTGCTGCGCCGCTTTGCGCCCTCCGTGAAGCCCGAGAAAATTGCCGCTTCTATTGAGGCGCTGCTGTAACTTCTCCACAGGCTTGCCCACAATGTGTCAACAGGGTGACGGGCTGCTGTGATTGATCCCTGGTATGCTAGAGGCCTAGGGTCGGAGTATGGCTTCCTTTTCCCCCTTCGTGCCGCTGCATCTCTATTCCAGCTTCACCATGCTGGATGGCGCGATAGAGCCTAAAGACGCCGCCAAACTCGCGAAAAAACATGGCTTTCCCGCGATTGCCGTCACCGATCGCAACGGGCTTTATTGCGCGCCGGCCTTTGCCGGCTACTGCGCCGATTTCGGAGTTCAGCCGATTGTCGGCACCTTGCTGTCGGTGGCGCGACCCGATGCGGGCAAGGGGGGTGTTCTGCCCACAGCGCCGCAGATCGACGCGCTGGTGCTGTTGGCCCAGAACGAGGCAGGGTGGATGAACCTGTGCCACCTCGTTTCCAAGGCGCATCTGGATCGTCCGCTGGAGTATGATCCCCATGTGCTGCTGGCCGATCTTTCCGGCCATACCGATGGGCTGATCTGTCTGACGGGCGCGGGCGAGGGCGCTTTGGCGCGGGCTTTTGCCGAGGGGCAGGTGGAGGCGGCAGAACGCTATGCCGATGCGCTGCAGGCAGCGTTCCCGCAGCGGCTCTATATCGAGATCGCACGCACTGGCGATCTGGCCGAGGATGGCAGCGAGGAGGCGCTGATTGGTCTGGCCTATGCCCGCGATCTGCCGCTGGTGGCCACCAATCCCGCGCATTTTGCCGAAGGCAAGGACAGCGCCGCGCATGATGCCATGCTGTGCATCGCGGGCAGCACCCATGTCGACGCGCCCGACCGCAAACGTTCCAACCCACAGCAATGGGTGCGTTCCGCCGCGCTGATGGAGGAATTGTTCGCCGATCTGCCCGAGGCTTTGGCCAATACGCTGGTGGTGGCGCAGCGCTGTGCCTTTGTGCCGCCCAAACGCAAGCCGTTGCTGCCCAGCCTTGCCGGTGACAAGGAAGGCGAGGCACGCATGATGGTCGACCTTGCCCGACAGGGGCTGGCCAAGCGACTGGCGCCCTATTGGGCCGGTGTGGACGAGGCGACGCTCGACAAGGCTCTCGCGGCGGAGGACCGGCAGGCGGCGTTCGAGACGCTCAAGTCGCTTGGCGTGGATGACAGTTTTCTGGAATATGCCGAAAGGCTCTATTTCGAAACCGGCATCATCAACCGCATGGGCTTTGCCGGCTACTTCCTGATCGTGGCCGACTTCATCCAGTGGGCCAAGCAGAACGATATCCCCGTGGGGCCGGGGCGTGGCTCGGGCGCGGGCAGTCTGGTGGCATGGGCGCTCACCATCACCGATCTTGATCCGCTCAAGCTGGGCCTGCTCTTCGAACGTTTCCTGAACCCCGAGCGCGTGTCGATGCCTGACTTCGACATCGACTTTTGCGAAACGCGGCGCGGCGAGGTGATCCGCTATGTGCAGGCCAAATATGGCGCGGATCATGTGGCGCAGATCATCACCTTCGGTAAGCTGAAGGCGCGCGCGGTGTTGCGCGACACGGGCCGCATCCTGCAAATGTCCTATGGTCAGGTGGACCGGTTGACCAAGATGGTGCCCAACCATCCCACCGACCCGTGGACGCTGGAGCGCGCGCTCAATGGCGTGCCCGAGCTGCACCGCGAATATGCCAATGATCCCGAGGTGAAGCGCCTTGTCGATCTGGCGATGCAACTGGAAGGGGCGCCGCGCAACTCCTCGACCCATGCGGCGGGCGTGGTGATCGGGGACCGCCCGCTCGAGCAACTGGTGCCGCTCTACCGCGATCCGCGCTCGGATATGCCGGTGACGCAGTTCGACATGAAATATGTTGAGAGCACGGGCCTGATCAAATTCGACTTTCTGGGGCTCAAAACGCTCTCGGTGCTGCGCAAGGCGGTCGATCTGCTGGGCAAGCGGGGGATCAGCATCGATCTATCCACCCTGCCATGGGACGACACGGGCACCTATGCCTTGCTGCAACGCGGCGATACCGTGGGCGTGTTCCAGCTCGAATCGGAAGGCATGCGGCGCACGCTGGCGGCGGTGAAGCCCACCAATTTTGGCGACATTATCGCGCTCGTCTCGCTATATCGCCCCGGCCCGATGGACAATATCCCGCTGTTCGGCCAGCGCAAGAACGGGCTCGCGCCCATCGAATACCCGCATGAGAAACTGTCGGGCATTCTGGCCGAGACCTATGGCATTTTCGTCTATCAGGAACAGGTGATGCAGGCCGCGCAGATCCTGGCGGGCTATTCGCTCGGTGGCGCCGACTTGCTGCGGCGCGCGATGGGCAAGAAGANNCGCCGCGCGATGGGCAAGAAAGTGCAGGCCGAGATGGACGCCCAACGCCTGCGCTTTGTCGAGGGCTGCAAAGAGGTTTCCGGCATCGAGAAGGACAAGGCCAACGAACTGTTCGACATTATCGACAAGTTCGCAGGCTATGGCT
>DDES01000105.1 GCA_002336765.1 Novosphingobium sp. UBA1948
GGATGCGGGTCGCCGGGCCAGCCGATCCATTCGCCCTCGCCCACCACCACACGCTCGGCAGCGCCGATCTGCACGCCTTCCAGATCGCCGCGCCCTTCGGCCAGCCGCAAGGCAAGGTCGAGATTGGCCTCGGCAAAATCGGTAGCATCGCCATCCACAATCGACACGCGCACTTCGGGATTGGCGGCGCGGAACGAAGCCAATCGCGGCGCCAGCCATGCGGCGAAAATATCGCGCGGCACAGCGATGGTGAACACATGCGAGCTTTGCCCCGCCTGCATCGCCTGCACCGCATCCTCGAAATGCAGGAAACCGGCGCGCAAGGCTTCCAGCCCCGCCTCGGCCTCGCCGGTCAGTTCCAGCCCCTTGGTGGTGCGGCGGAACAGGACCACGCCCAGAAGATCTTCCAGCGCGCGGATCTGTTGCCCGACCGCCGCAGGCGTCACCGCCAGTTCGTCGGCCGCGCGGGTGAAGGACAGGTGCCGCGCGGCTGCGTCAAACACGCGCAGGGCGTTCAAAGGGAGATGGGTGCGCTTCATGGCGCGCTCTGTTGCGCCTGCGCGGGGGTGGCGTCAAGCAAGAGCGGCTTTACCCCGCGCAAGCAGAAGCCTGCCCATTCGGCCAGCCCCGTCAACCTGCCGTAGCTGGCGCGGCCAGAGCGAAATGCGGGATCGCCACCTGCATCGTCTCGCCCTCCTGCCAGTTGCCCGGCCCGCCTTCCAGCGTGATGAAGGTGTAATGGCCTTCCATACTGCCATGCGGTGTGGCCAGCGGACAGCCCGAGACATAGTCATGGCTCATCCCCGGCGCCAGTACGGGCGTTTCGCCCACCACGCCATCGCCATCGACGAAATTGACCGCCCCGCGCCCGTCGGTGATCCGCCAGTGGCGGGTCAACAGTTGCAGCGTGCGCGACGAATCATTCTCGATACGGATGTGATAGACCCAGAACCACTTGCCCGCCTCGATGCGCGATTGCTCGGGCAGGAAGTTGACCGCCACACGCACGGTCACGCCGTCCGTGGTCGCCGAATGCTGGAAGAGTTCCTTCATGCGGGCCAGACTAGCGGGCCACACGGCGCGGCGCAACGAACTTCGCAGATGTTTACCATACAAGCCCCCTGCGGAAAGCTTGTTGCGAATCATTCTCAACAATCATAGCATGGCCCTGCCCAACGGAGAATCGCCATGCCCCAGCCCGCTTTCCGACCCGCCGCCACGCCATCGCCCATAGCCCGGCTTTTGCCCCATGCCGCGCCCGTGGCGCATTGGCCGCGCGTGATGCTGTTCGTGATCCGTCGCATGGCGGCGCATGGGCTGTATGACGCCTCGGCCAGCCTGCTGATGATGCGCGAACTGGGGCTGCATTTCCGCAAACCCCTGCTGCTTCTGCGCGCGCTGATGCTGGACATTTCGCAAGTCGCGCGGGCGCCGGTCGCGGTTGCCCCATGCTGCGCGCTGCGGATGACGGCGCAGGAGGCCGATCTCCTCACCGCCTTGGCGGTGGCCGATCGCGATCCTGCGCTGGCGGAGGAATGCCTCCACCGCCTCACCACCGGCGCGCCGACCGCTAGCCTGCTGGCCACACTGCGCATGGCGGCGCGGGCGCTGGCCGAGGCCGGTCGCCCGCTCGATCTGGCCATCGAGACCTGATTACAGCCCGATGCTGCGCAGCGCCGCGTCGAGATCGTCTTTCAAATCCTCGACATCCTCCAGCCCGACGCTGATGCGCACCATGCCCTCGGTCACACCCATCGCCTGCCGCGTTTCGGGGCTGATCGAGGAATGGGTGGTGCTGGCCGGATGGGTCATCAGCGATTTGGCATCGCCGATGTTGTTGGAAATGTCGATCAGTTCGAGCGCGTTGAGCAGGCCCATCGCCCGCGCGCGGCTTTGTTCGGGGGTGGCGCCATCCACCTCGAAGGAAAAGACCGAGCCGGCCGCCTTCATCTGCTTTTTCACCAGATCATGCTGGGGATGGCTGGCAAGGCCGGGATGCAGCACACGCGGCAGGCGCGTTTCCAGCCACGCGCCCAGATCCAGCGCGGATTTGGCCTGCGCCTCGGCGCGCATTTGCAGCGTTTCCAGCCCCTTGAGCACCACCCATGCGTTGAAGGGCGACAGCGTGTTGCCGGTGTTGCGGACATAGGGATGCAAGACGCCATTGATGAAATCGGCATCACCAGCCACCGCGCCCGCCAAAGTACGGCCCGAACCGTCCATCAGCTTGGTGGCGGCATAGGCCACCACATCGGCCCCGAAATCGAGCGGACGCTGCAGCGCGCTGGTGGCGAAGGCATTGTCCACGATCACGCGGATGCCGCGTTCATGCGCAATGTCGCAAACCGCACGGATATCCACGATATCCATCGTCGGATTGGCGGGGGTTTCGAAGAAGAACAGCTTGGTTTCGGGCCGGATGGCGTCGCGCCACTGGTCCAGATCGGCGCCGTCAACCGCGGTGCAGGCGATGCCGAAACGCGGCAACAGATTATCCGTCACCCAGCGCGTCGGACCAAAGGCCGCGCGCGCGATCACCATATGGTCGCCCGCCGAAAGCGCGGCCAGCAAGACCGAGGACATCGCCCCCATGCCGCTGGCCATCGTGCGGCAGGCCTCGGCCCCTTCCATCAGCGCGATGCGTTCTTCCAGCATGGCCACGCTGGGATTGCCGGTGCGCGAATAGGTCATGCCGGGGATCTTGCCCGCGAAACGGTCGGCCACCGTCTCGGCATCGTCATAGCAATAGCCCGAGGTCATATAGATCGCCTCGGAAGTCTCGCCCTGTTCGCTGCGCCATGTGCCGCCGCGCACCGCACGGGTCGCGCTGCGCCATTTCGAGGTGATCGTCCGATCTTGTCCGGTGGTGCGTTTCATGGCCACCGCTCTAAGACGCGCGCACGCCAAGGGCAAGCACCGCTTTCGGGCCAGGCGCTTGCCCAAATGGCAAGAGCGGTTGCGACCGGCGGCGCGAGGCCCTAGGCTGCGCCCCATGCTTACCCCGCCCCGCTGCCGATCCCTGGGCCTATCAGGCGGGAATGACGCTGCTTTTCGCCGCGCTGGTGTTCTGGCATCTGGGCATCCCCTCCAAACCCTATTTCGACGAGATCCATTATGTGCCCGCCGCCCGCGCGATGCTGGCGAGGCGCATGGCCAATCCCGAACACCCGATGCTGGGCAAGGAAGCCATTGCCCTGTCGATCCGCCTGCTGGGCGACACGCCTTTCGCATGGCGCCTGCCCTCGGCGCTGACGGGCTGCCTTGGCCTGTTTGCCTTTGGCCGCGCGCTGTGGCTGGCCAGCGGGCGTCGCGTGGCGGCGCTGGCGGGCATGGCGCTGCTGGCCAGCGACTTCTCGTGGCTGGTGCAAAGCCGGATCGCCATGCTCGATATGGTGATGGCAGGGCTGACGATGGTGGCGCTGTGGCTGGCGGCTGGCGCGGTGCATCATAGCGCCACGCCGGTCGGCATAAGGCTGCGGCTGGCGGGCTGCGGACTGGCTTTCGCGCTGGCGCTGGGCGCGAAATGGAGCGTGGCGCCGGTGATGGCGCTGGTGATCGGGGCCTTGCTGGCGGGGCGACTGTCGGGGCGCGTGCTGCGCGGGATCGGCTGGGGCGAACTGGCGCTCTGGCTGGTGATCCTGCCGCCCTTTGCCTATTGGCTGACCTATGCCCCTGCCTTCTTCTATACGCAGGACGGGATCGCGCCGTGGGATGTGCTCGGCTGGCACCGCATTATGCTCGAGTTGCAAGCCAGCGTGGTGAAGCACCATCCCTATCAGAGCCATTGGAGCCAGTGGATCATCAACCAGCGCCCGATCTGGTATCTCTACGAGGTGGTGGACGGGGCGCAGCGGGGGATCTTGCTGGTGGGCAACCCCTTCACCATGCTGGCAGGGCTGGTGGCGCTGGGCTGGGCGGCGAGCAGCGGTTGGGCGCAAAGGGCGTGGCTGCCGTTGCTGCTGGTCGGGCTGTATGGCGCCTCGATCGCCTTATGGGTGCTGGGGCACAAGCCGGTGCAGTTCTATTACCACTATCTGCTGCCCGCCGCTTTTCTGATGGCGCTGCTGGGGCTGGCGGTGGACCGGCTATGGGCGGCTGGCGGGTTGATGCGCAAGGAAGCCGCGGCGACGCTGGTGCTGGCACTGGGCCTGCTGGCGTGGTTCTGGCCGATCCTGACGGGTGCCCCGCTGCACAAGGGCGTGCAGAGTTTTCAGGACTGGATGTGGCTGGCCAGCTGGCGCTAAACCTCCAGAACGCTCGCCTCGAAGGCGCGATAACGGGCGAGTGTCGCCTCGTCCGCAGGTAGCGCCAGCAGTTCCACCGCATCGGCAAAACGCGCCACATCGCCGCGTTCGGCCATGGTGTGCGAAGCCGCCACCATCGCCTCCCACTCCGCGCGGCTGGCGCCCATGCGCAGCATCGCCTGCACCAGCGTCGCCTCTTCCTCGATATTCACGACATAGCCATTGACCAGATTGCGCACCAGCGTGTCCGTGGCCCCCACCTGCTGGTTGACGATCACCGGCAGACCAGCCGCCAGCGCCTCGTTGATCACCAGCCCCCATTGCTCGCCGGTGGAAACCAGCAGCAGGGCCAGCGCGCGGCCCATCGCCTGCGACACTTGCGCGCCTTGCAGAAAGCCGGTGAACTCTACGCGATCTGCCAGCCCCAGTTCGGCCACCAGCGCACGCATCGCCGGTTCATCCGGCCCGTCGCCCGCCAGCACCAGCCGCCGCGCGGCCCCGCCCGCCAGCGCGACATAGGCCGCATAGGCGCGGATCAGCCGCAGCAATTGCTTCTTGGCAACAAAGCGTCCGAGATAGAGGAAGTCGCGCTGTTCAAACGAGGGCACAGGGCCATCCTGCGCGGCGGCGATCTCGCTGCGGATCCGCTCCACCGACACCGTATCATAGCCGATCAGCACCCGCCGCCGCCGGAACAGCAGAAAGCGCAGATAGTCCGCCTGCCGCCGCCCCGCCACCAGTGCCGCGCGATAGGGCGCCAGCAGCACAGCCTTGGCCAGTTCGAAACGGCTGTCACGCGGGGAATCGTCAAATTTGCTGTCGCTCATCATCACCAGCCGCGTGCCGGTGAAGCGCAGCAGCCATGACAGCGCGATAACATCCTTCTGGCTATAGGGAATGCCCATGAACACCGTGTCGCAGCGGCGCAGCACCGACCACATCGCCCGAAAACGCTGCCCGTCGCCCAGCCGGTCGTAATTGGCGTCGGCGAACAGTGTTACCTTGCGGCCATGGCGCAAATCACCCGACGGCACCCAGGCGTAGGTGTCCGAAGACGGGGCGACCTCGACGGCCAGCACTTCGGCCCGCCCTTCCAGACGCTGCGCCACCGCCTCGCACCGATCACTGTGATAGGGCGCGAACTGGCTCCAGATCAGGGCAACGCGGGGTAGCGATCGACTCACATCATCTCCTGAACCGGTCCAGGGCCACGCTCAATTGCCGTATTTGCCCCAGACAAACTTGCTCGACAGCGCGAAATTCCACACCGAGGCCAGCACGATCCCGACCAGCACCGCCACCACATCATGGATATGCATGCGCTTGAGCGCAGCGGTGACGCCGATGTTGGTGAGCAGGCCCGCCGAGCAGGTCAGCGCGAATTGCGCCCAGCCCTTGCACAAGGGCCAGACACCGCGCAGGCGCTTGTCGGCATAGGTCAGCTCGTTGTTGAGCACGAAGTTGAAGGTCATCGCCACGATGGCGGCGATGGTGTTGGCGATGTTGAACGTCGTCTCGTCGCTCGACCAGTGGCCATAGACAAAGCGCTGGCCGAACACGACCGCCAGCAGGAACCACAGCGCCGCGAATTGCACCGCCACGCCCAGCGCGCCCACCGTGCCGAACAGGGCAAAGCGGGTGGGGATGATGCGGCCAAGCCACTTGTCGTAAAGACCGATCAGGAATTCAAACACAACGGTGCGATCCAGTTTGCTTTCACCCTCTGCGCGGGCGGCGAAATCGAGGGGAAATTCCTTGACGCGCAAGGGTTGGTCCACCGTGGCCAGAATGTCGAGCAGGATCTTGAACCCCACACCCGACAGGCGGTGCGCGTCGGCCCGCAGGGTTTCGGCGCGCAGCATGAAATAGCCGCTCATCGGATCGGACAGATCGACGCCCGTCACCTTGCGGGCCAGCGCATTGGCAAAGCCGCTGGCCTTCACGCGGTCGGGCCGCCCCCATGCCTCGGTGCTGGCCCCTTCGGCAAAGCGGCTGGCATAGGCCAGATCATACTCGCCCGAAGTGATCGCGGCCAACATGCCGGGCAGCAGCTTGGGATCATGCTGGTGATCGGCATCCATCACCGCCACCACGGGCGCCGCGGTCGAGCACATGCCCTCGATGGCGGCGCTGGCCAGACCGCGCCGCCCGATGCGCTGGATGCAGCGGATGCGCTTGTCCTCCAGCGCGATGGCGCGCGCCTCGTCGGCGGTGCCGTCGCGGCTGTTGTCGTCCACAAAGATCGCCTCCCACACCACGCCTTCCAGCGCGGCCGACAGACGCTCGACCAGCGGGCGCAGATTGCCGCGCTCGTTGAGGGTGGGCAGGATGATGGCGAGTTGCAGCGTGGACATCAAGGATACTACCTAGGCGAGAATTACAGGCGCGCCAAGACCGCATCCCCGATTTCACTGGTGGATGCGGTGCCGCCCAGATCGCCGCCGCGGATACCATCGGCCAGAGCCTTGGCCACCGCCGCCTCGATTCGGCCCGCTTCTGCTTCCAGCCCCAGCGAGTGGCGCAGCAGCATCGCCGCCGAGAGGATCGTTGCCATCGGGTTGGCCTTGTTCTGGCCCGCGATGTCGGGCGCGCTGCCGTGGATCGGTTCATACAGGCCCACCGTACCATAGGCGGTCTGGCGCGTGCCCAGCGAGGCCGAGGCCAGCAGGCCGATCGAACCCACGCACATGCTGGCCTGATCCGACAGGATATCGCCGAACATATTGCCCGTCACCACCACATCGAACTGGCCCGGATTACGCACCAGCTGCATCGCGGCATTGTCGACATACATATGGGTCAGCTCGACGTCGGGATAGTGGGCCGACACCTCGATCACCACATCGCGCCACAGCTGGAAGGTTTCCAGCACATTGGCCTTGTCCACGCTGCACAGCTTGCCACGGCGGCCCTGCGCCGCCTTGAAGGCGACATGGGCGATGCGCGCCACCTCATCCTCGGCATAGGACATGATATCCCAGCCCTGACGGCGGCCATCCTCCAGCTTGCGGATGCCCTTCTCGCCGAAATAGACGTCGCCATTCAACTCGCGCACGATCAGCAGGTCGATCGCACTGGCGACTTCGGGACGCAGCGCCGAGAAATCCTCCATGCCCGCAAACAGCTTGGCAGGGCGCAGGTTGGCGAACAGCGAGAGATGCTGGCGCAGGCCGAGAATGGCCTGTTCGGGGCGCAGTGCGCGCTCCAGATGGTCGCAGGAGAAATCGCCCACCGCGCCGAACAGGATGCCGTCCACGCTGGCGGCAATATCCTTGGTGGCCTGCGGCAGGGGATGGCCATGCTTGTAATAGGCCGCGCCGCCCACATCGCCCTCGACCATCTCGAGACCGGCAATGGCCAGAGCCTCCAGCACACGCACCGCTTCGCGCGTTACTTCCGGCCCGATCCCGTCGCCTGCAAACACCGCAATTTTCATAAGCCTGCCCTTCTATCAGCCAGCGCCGCCGATCCTGCCCAGCCGCTGGCGCAACATGTCGCGCGCTCCCATAACATCGCCGCGCCGATCGGCAAGCAGATAGCGCGCCAAAAACCCGCCAATCCGGTCAAATTGCGCCAGTTGGGCGGCCCAGTCCTCCGCCTGTGCGCGCTCCAGCCGGTCGCCATAGCCCAGTTCGCGCAGCACCAGCGCCTCATAGGCCACCAGCGCCCGTATCCAGCCCCGCGCGGATGGCGCATGGCACACCGCATCGAGCAAGGCCGACAGCGCATCGTAGAGCAAGGGATAGGGATGCCGCTCGGGCAGCACCGCCACGCTCAGCGCCGTGGCCCAGTCAATGGCGGCGGCGGGCAAGGGCTCGGCCAGAAAGGGCGCCCGGCTGGCCATCAACTCCACGCGGGCAGAGGGCATCTGGCCTGCCTGCCGCACGTTCAGCTCCAGCGCCACCGTATTGCCCGCGATCAGCACCGGCCGCAGCGCCCGCCCGCGCCCGCCCGCCACATAGGCGCCCACCATGCCGTGGCTCTCGGTCAGCGCGCGCAGGATCACCCCCACCTCGCCATGCGGCCTTGCGGCGCAGACCAGCGCGGGGGTGCGGATCAGCAATCAGAACCCCTTGGCGATCTTGCCGCCCTTCATCACAAAGCCGACCTTTTGCAGTACTGTCACATCCCTGAGTGGATCGCCGTCCACCGCGATGATGTCGGCATAACGGCCCGCGGCAATCGCCCCCACGTCGCCGCTACGGCCCAAGGCCTCGGCGGCGTTGCGCGTGGCGGCCTGAACGGCCTGCACCGGCGTCATGCCCCATGTCACCATCGTGGCGAATTGCTTGGCATTGTCGCCATTGGGATAGACGCCGCCATCGCTGCCGAACACCATCTTCACCCCCGCCTGATGCGCGGCGCGGAAGGTCTGGCGCTGCTTCAACCCGATGGCGCGTTCCTTTTCGAGGCTTTCGGCAAAGACACCGTTTTTCGCGCCTTCCGACAGGATATAGTCGTCGTTGTAGATATCCATCGAGAAGGCCGCGCCCTTCTCCTTGGCGAGCTGGAAGCTGGTGGCATCAGCCAGACTGGCATGCTCGATCGTGTCCACGCCCGCGCGCAGTGCCACATTGATCCCTTCGGTGCCATGCGCGTGCACCGCCACCTTCATGCCCAGCATATGGGCCTCCTCCACCACCGCGCGGATCTCGTCATAGGTCAGTTGCTGGCCGCCCACGCTGTCAGTCTTGGAGAACACGCCGCCGGTCATGCAGACCTTGATAACCTCGGCGCCGAACTTGCGGTTCTTGCGCACCAGCGCGCGGAACTCGTCGGGCGAATTGGCGATCTGGGGGCTGGGCGGCTGGATCGAGGGCGGGAATTCGGTGGCGTCGCAATGGCCGCCGGTCACCCCGATCGAATAGGCGGCGGGCACGATGCGCGGACCGGGCACATAGCCGCCCTCGATCCCCTGCTTCAGCGCGACATCATCATAATTGCCAGCGCCCACATTGCGCACCGTGGTAAAGCCCGCCTCCAGCGTCTTCTTCGCATTGGCCACGCCCACCACGGTCCAGAACGTGTCGGTATATTCAAGGCCGCGATAGCCCGACAGGCGCGGATCGGCGGTGAGATGCACATGCATGTCGATCAGGCCGGGCAACAGTGTACGCTCGCCCAGATCGATCACCTTCGCCCCTGCCGGCACCGCATCGCCCGCCTTGCCAACCGCGACGATCCGCTCGCCATCGACCACCACCTGCACGCCATCCACCGTCTTGCCTGCCAGCACATCGACCATATGCGCCGCCTTCACCACCACGGTATCGGCCAAAGCGGGCGAAGCGGCCAGCGGCACAGTGGCAGCGGCGGCAAGAAGCGAGACGGCAAGGCGCATGAAAGGTGAACTCCCTGAAACAGACCCGGCGCGACGAAAGATCACGCCGCGTCTGCCTGCCAGCGCTAAATCGCCCCGCCGCATCGCGCAAGCCGGACGGGCCAGATCATCCGCGGCTTTCCACCGGCACCGGCACATGGGCCGTAGCGCAAGACTCAGGCCCCGTCCCCCACCCCTTCCTTGGGCGAGACATAGCTGGCATCATGAATGAAGGGCATCGGCGCTCCTTCACGCAGCGCGGCCAGAACGGCGTCAAAACCGGTCCGGCACCGGAAACCCAAATCGCGCTCGATAGCGGAGGGGTCATAGACCCTGCCCAGACTGCGCGGCAGCGACCATCCCTTCCGCGTGTAGAGCGCGGCAGCATCAGGATAAAGGCGCGCGACGAGGCCCGCAGCATCCTGCTTCAACGCCGCCACATCCCCGCGCCCGAAAGGCGGCGGGGCAGACACGATATAGGTGCCAAAGCCAATGTCAGGCGCCTTGACCAGCGCGACCTCGTGCGCCGCGGCGCAGTCCTCCACCGTCAGACGGCGGTTGAGAAACTCGTTGGCCTTGGTGTTCTCGCCCGACAGATCGCGGTCGGTGTCGTCATCCTCGGGAAAGAACCGCGCCGTGCGCAGGATCACGACCGGCAGGCCATGCTGTTTGTGGATCAGGCCACACATCGCCTCGGCGGCCAGTTTGGTGATGCCATAGATGTTGCGCGGGGCCAGCGGGCCACTACTCTCGTCGAGCCACACCGCCTCTTGCGCCGTCTCGTCACGGATCGCCTGCGTGATCATCAGCGAGGTGGTGGAGGTAAAGACGAAACGCCCCGCCCCATGCGCCACGGCGGCCTCGAGCAGGTTGAGCGTGCCGGTAATGTTGACATCGACAAAGGCCTGTCGCGGATAACGCGCGATGTCCGGCTTGTGCAGCGCGGCGGCATGGACCACGCCCTCAAACCCGTGCCGCGCGAACAGATCGTCCACCAGCGCGCGGTCGGCCACGCTGCCCACTACATCCGTGGTGGCGCCGGCGGCGATATCCAGCCCGACCACCTCGTGCCCCGCATGGCGCAGCCGTGGCCCCAGAAAGCGCCCCAGCCAGCCCGATGATCCTGTCAAAAGAATGCGCATGGGCACGGGCTATCAAAGACCGGCCCGATTGAACAGGGGATCGGGCGCGGGTCAGCGATTAAGCATTGGACGCAAGCGGATAATTCCTTTAGTCCACCCAAACCGCCAGTATTCCTCTATCAAGCACTGTCGGCTGAGAGTTCCCGTGCTCCCGCTTGGTCCGGAGCATAATGGATGAACCAGCGCAGCATAGCCCTATCCGCCGCTTTGCCCGCGCCATCCGCCTATACGCCCGCCAACGATGCCCCTTCTACAACGGAGATCGCCCATACTACGCTGTTGGCGGGGTGCCGCTTTCTGATGGCGCGCGCGGCAGACGCAAGGGCCGATGCCCCCGCCGCGCGCAACGCGGGGGAACGCCATGTCCGCCTGCGTGTGGCGGGCAACCATCTCAAGGAACTCGATCGTTTCCTCGAAGTGCTGATCGCGGCCTGCCACCTGCCCCGCGGTGCTCTTGCCCTGCCGGTGGCGGGAGTGCACCGGCCACGCCTGCGCGCGATCGGACGCCTGCGCGCGGCAGCCTGCCAGGGTCATGCCGAAAGGTTTGGTACAAGGTTCATCAAGGATCTGGCCGTGGCCGCACCGGGGTTGGACCGCAATGTGCCGTCCACCACCACGCCCCCCCCGATCTGCGCGGCAACATTGGCCGAAATCGCGCATTTTTACCTGTCGCTGGCCGAAGTTCTGGTCGCGGCCCATGGCCAGCATGCCGTCGACCTTGACTTTGCGGGGGTTCTGCCCCATATGGATCGGGCTATCGTCGTCTGCGACGGAAATTGACGCTGCATCGCGGCTCTCCTTCCTTTCTCACGCCCTCGGCTCCGTCCGCGCTGTTGCGGGCGGGTTTCTCGTTTTCGTGAAAAGGAAACAACCATGCCAGTAGGCACCGTCAAATTTTTCAACACCGACAAGGGTTACGGTTTCATCGCTCCGGAAGACGGCGGCAATGACAGCTTCGTGCACATCAGCGCTGTCCAGCAGGCGGGCCTCGGCACGCTGAACAAGGATCAGCGCGTGAGCTACGAAGTCGAGACCGACCGTCGTGGCAAGCAGTCGGCGGTCAATCTCGCTTCGGCCTGATCGCACCCCCGATTTTCCAAAGTGCCGAAGTTCGCCGGAGTTCCGCAGGGACTTTTCCGGGAACTGTCCGTCCTGTCGCGGGCTCTGCTCCTGACAGGGTGGCCCGCGTTCGGCCCGCTTGATCCGCCCTCGTTTGCGAGGGTGAGATCGTGGGCTGGACGCGGGAAACGGGCCGTCTGACAAGGCGCCCTTCCCTGCAAAACAACCTCAATATTCCCTATCGCGGCATAGCATGCCGCATCTTTACCGAGTTCCCCAAAACACTGATATGCATCATATTTCCAAAATTTTCCGCTCCACGATCAAATCGCTTTCCCTCCATCGCCGCCCGCCGGTAGCCGCCCCTTCGGGCCTGCTGACCACCGCCGAATTGCGGCGCCTTGTGGCTGATATGGTGGATTGACCCGACACCCCATCCCTCCCGCCGGAACAGGATCGCCATGACCGCCACCAGCATCTTCTACCGGGCCTGCGCCGAGCAAAGCCGGCGCCACGCCAAGGATAGCCAACTGGCCAATGTGCGCGAGCGCCACCTGTCTTCGGCGGCGGCATGGGAAGCCATTGCCGACCGCACCGAAAAGACCGAGGCCAGCCGCCTTGCGCGCCAGCCGGTCACCACCGAGCCACCCGCCGCTGACTAGACATCAGCGGACGGGTCTGCTCGCCGGTGCTCACCCGCGCGTGGCGAGATAGAGTTTGCGCAGCCGCGCGATCTCGACCGGGCCGAGGCCCAGTTCATCCTTGAGATAGCCGGTGGCGCCGCCCTGATGCGCGTCCACCACGGCAAAGGCCGCCTCGATATAGGAGCGGTCGACCCCCACCAGCATTTTCAGCGTCTCGGGCGGCAGCGCGGCAAAGGGGCTACTCGCCATCGCGCGGCCTGCCATCAGCTTGGCGGGATCGAGCGTCTGGTTCGAGAGCATATAGTCCGCAATCACCCCCTCACGCGGCACGCCCAGCGCGGTGAGCAGCAGCGCGGCGGCAATGCCGGTGCGATCCTTGCCAGCCGAACAGTTGAAAGCGAGCGGCGCATGGCCCGCCAGAAGCTCGCCAAACATGCGGCGATACTGGCTGTTGAACTGCGTCAACAGGCGGGGGTAGGAAGCCGCCATCGCACCGCGCACCTGCTCGGGCGTCACGCTGCGCGGATCGCCCTTGGGCAGGAATTGCCCGTTATCCATCACATAATCATCGGCCAACACGCGCGGAAAATTATCGCGCGGCCATTGCACCGGCTCGGCACCGCGCTCGGCGGTCGAGCGGAAATCGCAGACAACCTTGATCCCGCGCTTGTCCAGCGCGGCATAGTCCGCCGCGGTCAGCCCCGTCATCGAGCCCGAACGGTAGAGCAGGCCCCATTTCACGAAGCGGCCATCGGCGGTGCGATAGCCGCCCAGATCGCGGAAATTGCGCCCGCCTTCCAGCGGCAGCACGCGTTGGTGCTGGACACCGGCAACGGCAACCGGCCGCGCCTCGAGCGCAGAATTAAAAGGAACCGCCAGCGCCAGCGCGCCAACCAGAGCGAATTTGAGAGCATAACGCATGGCGGTTCCCTTCGCAGTCATCAGAACTTGATGTTCACTTCGCCACCAAAGGTGCGCGGATCGTTGAAGAAGCCGCTGATCCCGGCCGCCGCCGTGCCCGACTTGTAGAACAGGTGCTGTTCATTGAGCAGGTTGCGCGCCCAGAGGGCGAAGGTGGCCTTGGCCCCGCTGTCCCCCATCGCGACATCGGCCAGCGCGATCCGGCCGTTCACCACAAAGGCGGCATCGCCCTTGGGCTGGGCATAGCGCACGGCGCGGGTAACGCTATCATAGTTGCTGTCGGTGTAGTTGGCATAATAGCCGGAGTCGAAATTCGCATCGAGGTGCAGGCGCAGCTTGGCGGCGCCCTCCACCACCGGCACTTCGTAATCCACTGCGGCGCTGCCCGAATGTTCGGGCGTATAGACCTGATAGATCGGCACCGGCACGGTGATGAACACCCCGCCCGTCTGCGGGAAGGGGTTGAGCGTGTCGGGGATCTTCACGCTGTTCCACGCATAGGAAGCGCTCAGCGTCAGCCCCTTGGTGGGGGCCAGCGTCAGTTCGGCTTCCACGCCCTTCAGCTTGCCAGTGCCCGGCGCGTTCACCGTGTCGGTGGTGGTGCGGGTGGTGGCCACGCGCACGCCGTTCACAACGTCCTCATAGAGGCCGCTGAAGTCGAGCTGGATATTCTTGTAGGTGCCGGCATAGGCCGCCACGTTGAAACGCGCACGGTGGTTCCAGAACTCGGTCTTGGCGCCGATCTCGAACATCGAGACGGTTTCGGGGTTGAACGAGCGATAGGACAGCGAGCGCGAATTGGCGCCGCCCGCGCGATAGCCCGTGCTCCACTTGCCATAGAGATGCACATCGCGCGCGGCATCGATCGACAGGTTGATCATCGGATCGACGCGCGACCACGAGGCGTTGAGCGCGATCGGCGCCTGTACGTTGACGCCATTGACCGGCAGGATCGGCGCGGCGCCGTTCACGATGAACAGGCTGCCGTCCTTCTTGTCGTTGGTCCAGCGCGCACCCACCGTCAGATGCGCGTGATCGTCGAGCACCGGCGGGGTGTAGGTAGCCTGACCATAGAGGCCGATGCTGGTGGTCTTCACATGGCTGGCGCGCTGGATAAGCTGGTTGGTATAGTCGATCTGGCGCACCACCGCCACGCTGCCCGCCGCGTCGGTGAACTGCATGGTGTTGAAGGCGCTGGCACTATCCTGCACCTTTTCGACATAATACAGCCCGCCCGCCTGATACTTGAAGCGCGGCAGTTCGCCGATGACCTGAAGCTCCTGACTGAACTGGTTCTGGCGGAAGGGCGCAAGGCTGTAGCGGCCGAACTGGAAGTTCAGGAAGCTGGGCGCGACACCGGCGGTGATCGTGGCCTGCTGCATCGAGGGGGTCGCGCTGCCATTGTCCCACTGGGTCTGGCTCATGGTGCGATAGGCGGTGATCGAACGCAGGGTCAGCGCATGCGAGGCCTTGTATTCCAGCCCGAGGCGGAAACCTTCGGCCTTGCCGACGCTGGCCTGCTGCGGCACGCCGATAGCAGCCACGCTGGCGCGGCTCGGCTCGAACTTGAACGCCGCCGCCACGCTGTTGGGCAGCACCGCCGCCGAGCCGCTGGCCGAAACCGGCAGGCCGAGGCCACCCGAAATCTGCTGGTAATAGAGCGTCGAGGTTTCGTCATAGGAATTGTCGTAGGACAGGTCGGCACTGAAGCCATCAAACGGCTTCCACAACGCTTCCACATGCATGCCGCGCTTGTCGAAAGAATTGAAGCCCTTCTGCCCCGACATGGGATTGGTCACGAAAGGATCGCGATGCGCGGTCACAGCGTCGATCTTCAGGCTGATATTGGCGAACTCGGGCAGGTCGAGATGGATCTCGCCCTTGTTGCTGCCATAATTGCCGATGCCCGCCGTGGCGTTCAGCTTGAACTGGCCGCTGGGCTTCTTGGTGACGATATTAACCGCGCCGCCTTCGGTGTTGCGGCCAAACAACGTGCCCTGCGGGCCTTTCAGCACCTCGATGTTCTCGACATCGAACAGCGCGGTGCCAAGACCCTGCGCGCGGCCCTGATAAACGCCGTCGATATAGACGCCCACGCCCTGATCGCGGGCAGGCTGGTTGGAGTCGGACAGCACACCTACGCCGCGCACGTTCACGATCAGCGCGCCGGGGCGCGAGAAGAACGGCGCCACCTTGAGGCTGGGAATCGCGCCGTCGCCCAGATCGAGCAGCGAGGTGACATGGCGGTTTTCCAGCGCCGCCGTGGTCAGCACCGAGATCGAGATCGGAATGGCCTGCAGGTCTTCCTTGCGCTTCTGCGCGGTGACGGTGATGACATCCAGACCGTCAGCGGCATCGGCGGCGGCATCAGCCGGAGCGGCAGGCGCTGCATAGGCCGGACAAGCGGTAGCGATCACCGCCAGAGCACTGGCGGCGAGCAGACGGGACATATTCATGGCTTGGACCCCCTTGGTGATTCGTCACGCAGGCTGTGGGGGACGGGCATGACAAGGGTTGGTCATTTGTATGACGATCACATGGCATTTCCATGGCATTTCCACGTCAGCATCGTGCCCGCGTCGCGCTCGATCGGCAAATGCAAGCGCGCCTAAAGTCGAGTGGCGACGCGGCTAAAGTCTTGATAGGCGTCATATCCGAAGCATGGCTCGGTCCACACCGGCCATCATGCAACGCAAGAGGATGACGCCTGTGTCTGAAAGTGTAAACGCGCTGTACCGCGCCCGCCTTGCCACCGCTGCGCAAGCGGCGGCGCTGATCCCCAATGGCGCGAAAGTGGCCATGTCGATCGGCGCGGGCACCCCGCCGGCACTGGTCACCGCGCTGGCCGAGCGCGCCCGTGCCGGCGAGGCGCGCGACATCCGCTTTTACTACATGCTTTGCGCCGCCGTCGCGGGACGCACGATCTTTGACCCCGATCTGGTCGACCGCCTGATCCCGATGAGCTATTTCCACGGCGGGGTGGAGCGCGCGCTCGACAAGCTGCGCGGGCCGGACCAGCATCTGGTCGATTTCATCCCCTCGCATTTCAGCCAGATCCCGCGCTCGATGGTCGAGCATGTCGGGGTTGATACGCTGATCACCATCGTCTCGCCGATGGACGAGGAAGGCTATGTCAGCCTTGGCACCAACACCGATTATGCGATGGCCGTGGCGCGCAAGCCGGGCGCGCGGCTGATCTTCGAGGTCAACGCCCATATGCCGCGCGTGCGGGGCGATTGCCGCGTGCATATTTCCGACATCACCGCGCTGGTGGAAAACGACCAGCCGTTGCTGGCCGCGCCCCCTGCCCCGCTCAGCGATGTCGATATCCGCATCGGCGAGATCATCGCGGGGCTGGTCGAGGATGGTGCCTGTCTGCAAATGGGGATCGGCGCGCTGCCCGACGCGGTCTGCGCCGGTTTGCACAACCACCGCAATCTGGGCATCCATACCGAGTTGATGACGCCCGGCCTTGCCGAACTGGTGCGCCGCGGTGTGGTGGACAACAGCCGCAAGCAGACCCATGTCGGCACCAGCATCTTCACCTTCGCGCTGGGCGACCGCGCGCTGTATGATTTCATCGACGATAACCCGCAGGCCGAGGCCTATCCGGTCGAGTATGTGAACAATCCGGCAGTGATCGCGCGCAACGACCGCGTGGTCTCGGTCAATGCCACCACGCAGATCGACTTCCACGGCGCCTGCAATTCGGAATATGTCGGCGGGCGACAGTTCTCCGCTTCGGGCGGACAAGTCGATTTCGTGCGCGGTGCCTATATGTCGAATGGCGGCAAATCGATCATCGCCTGCCACTCCACCGCCGCCAAGGGCACGATCTCGCGCATCACCCCGACGCTGACCGGCCCCGTCACGACCGGACGCAACGAGACGCATCTGGTGGTCACCGAATATGGCATGGCCGACATGAAGGGCAAAACGCTGAGCGAGCGGGCCAAGGCGTTGATCGCCATCGCCCACCCCGATTTCCGCGAGGAACTGGAGCGCGAGGCCCACGCCATGCAATTGCTGGCACGCTGAGGCTTTAGGGGCTCGCCGGTTGGTGCGCCCCTAAACCTTATTCCTCGCCCATCCGCAGCGCGGCGATGAAGGCTTCCTGCGGAATCTGCACATTGCCATATTCGCGCATACGGGCCTTGCCCTTCTTCTGCTTGTCCAGCAGCTTCTTCTTGCGGCTGATGTCGCCGCCATAGCATTTGGCGGTCACATCCTTGCGCAGCGCAGCGATGGTTTCGCGCGCGATCACCTTGCCGCCGATCGCCGCCTGAATCGGGATCTTGAACAGGTGGCGGGGGATCAGGTCCTTCAACCGCTCGCACATATGGCGCCCGCGTTCCTCGGCCACGCCGCGATGCACGATCATCGAGAGCGCATCGACCGGTTCGTTGTTCACAAGGATCGACATCTTCACCAGATCGCCCTCGCGCAGCCCGATCTGCTCATAGTCAAAGCTGGCATAGCCGCGCGAGATCGACTTGAGACGATCGTAGAAGTCGAACACCACCTCGTTGAGCGGCAACTCGTAATTCACCTGAGCGCGTCCGCCGACATAGGTCAGCCCCGTCTGGATACCGCGACGGTCCTGACACAGTTTCAGGATGGAGCCGAGATATTCGTCAGGCGTGTAGATCGTGGCCTTGATCCAAGGCTCGTCGATCTGTTCGATGCGGTTGGGATCGGGATAGTCGGCCGGATTGTGCAGCAGGATCTCGCCCGCATCGTCGGTCTTGCTGGCGCGCAACTGGATGCGATAGACCACCGAGGGGCTGGTGGTGATGAGATCGAGGTCATACTCGCGGGAGAGGCGCTCCTGAATGATCTCCAGATGCAGCAGGCCGAGGAAGCCGCAGCGAAAGCCGAAGCCCAGCGCGGCGGAGGTTTCCATTTCAAAGCTGAAGCTGGCATCGTTCAAGCGCAGCTTGGCAATGCTCTCGCGCAGCTTTTCGAAATCGGCGGCGTCCACAGGGAACAGCCCGCAGAACACCACCGGCTGCACTTCCTTATAGCCCGGCAAAGCCTCGGTCGCGCCGCCCTTCACGGTGGTGATCGTGTCACCCACCTTGGCGGTTTCCACTTCCTTGATCTGGGCAGTGATAAAGCCGATCTCGCCCGGCCCCAGTTCGGCCAGTTCCTCGCGCTTGGGGGTAAAGCAGCCGACGCGGTCGATCAGATGCTCGGTGCCACCCTGCATGAATTTCACCTGCAGGCCCTTGCGGATTGCACCATCGATCACGCGCACCAGAATGACCACGCCCAGATAGGGGTCATACCAGCTGTCCACCAGCATGGCTTTCAGCGGCGCGGCGCGGTCGCCCTTGGGCGCCGGGATTTTCTTGACCACCGCCTCAAGGATTTCCTCGATGCCGATGCCCGATTTCGCGCTGGCCAGTACGGCCTCCGATGCGTCCAGCCCGATCACTTCCTCGATCTCGGCCTTGACCTTTTCCGGCTCGGCGGCGGGCAGGTCGATCTTGTTGATGACCGGCACGATCTCGTGGTCATGCTCGATCGACTGGTACACATTGGCCAGCGTCTGCGCTTCCACGCCCTG
>DDES01000028.1 GCA_002336765.1 Novosphingobium sp. UBA1948
ATGCCGCCGCCGATGCCGCCGCCGAACTGGCCATCCGCATGGCGCGCGCGGCGTTCAACCGTGCGCTGGCCGAGGGCGATCTGGCCGCGATCCAGCCCTTGCTCGGCCCCGATGTGATGCTGGTGACGGGCACAGACAGCGCGGCGATCACCGGCAAGAAGGCGCAGATGCTGGCGTGGAAACGCGAATTCGCCGCCCCAGCGGCGCAGCGCACCACCTATACCCGCACGCCCGACACGATCACCATCAGCGCCGCCGAGCCGATTGCGATGGAGCTGGGCCATTGGCAGGGCGCCGATGCGCAGGGGCGCGTGTTGGCCTCGGGCAGCTATGCCGCAAAATGGCGCAACCGCCAGCCGCAGGCGGCGCAGGGCGAATGGGTGCTGGAGGCGGAGATTTTCGTGACGCTGGGGTGATGGCGGATCACGGCGCCGGGACTATGGTGGGCGATGACGGGCTCGAACCGCCGACCCTCTCGGTGTAAACGAGATGCTCTACCAACTGAGCTAATCGCCCCCGTAACGGGAAGCGCGCTCTTGCTCGGATTCGGCGCCCGCGTCAAGATGGTGCCACCCTCTATTGTTCCGGCTATTGTTCCGGCGTCTCGACCAGCTCGGCGATCTCGAAGCGATAGCTGGCCCAACCGCGCATGCGGGCGCCATCCTGCGCGGCGGCCTGTTTGCGGCGTGCCTCGGCCAGCGATCGTGTGTGGCCCCAGAACACCTCGGTCTTGCCATTGGCCAATTCGGCAACAATGCGCCAGTAATGGGTGAAGGCGTCCGTGGTGGTGATCGTCTTGCTGTAGCCATCGGGCATGGTGGCAGTAAGTTGGCGGCGCTTCTTCTTCATGGCGCGGGATGTGGCACAGTGCGCCGTGCAGCGAAAGTACCCGCCAAGCTGGGCGCGCTTCGCGGCATTGTCATAAAAGTATCACCAAGCCGACGCCGAACCGTCATCAAACTCTCACACCCCTGTCACACGACTCCCCTAGTGCGCCCCTCGAAGCGGGAAACACGGAGCTTAGGCGCAAACGCGCGACTCCGCCGTTTTCCGCCCGTTGCAACCTCATGGGGGATTACATGCGTAGCTTTCTGATGCTGACGAGCGCTCTGGCCGCTCTGGCCACCGCCAACACCGCGCAGGCCGCCGATGCCGCCGCCGCCGACGGCACCACCGCGGGCCTGACCGAAATTGTCGTGACCGCCACCAAGCGCGAAACCAACCTGCAAAAGACGCCGATCTCGATCAGCGTGATGAGCGCCGATGAAATCAAGAAGCGCCACGTGCAGAGCCTGATGGATCTGGCCGATGGCTCGGTGCCCTCGCTGCGTGTTTCCACCTTCGAGGCGCGCCAGTCGGCCTTGACCATCGGCATCCGCGGCATCGTGCCCGACGACGCCAACCAGCCCGCCCGCGAACAGGGTGTGGGTATCTATCTCGATGGCGTCTATCTCGGTCGCCAGCATGGCCTCAACGCCTCGCTCTATGATGTGGAGCGCGTCGAGGTGCTCAAGGGTCCGCAGGGTACGCTGTTCGGTCGCAACACCGAAGGTGGCGCACTCTCGATGGTGCTCAAGGCGCCCTCCGGCAAGTTCGGTGGCCGCGTGAATGTGGGCGCGGGCAACTATGGCTCCTACAACGCCCAGGCGCATATCGACCTGCCCTCGATCTACAACATCGCGGTCAAGGTGGACGGCGTGCTGCAGCACCAGAACCCCACCGTGACCAACCCGCTGTCGGGTCAGGCCGGCTGGAACCAGTATCACCGCTATGGCGGCCGCATCGCCGCCCGCTGGAAGCCGGTGTCGGGCCTGACTGTGGATCTGGCCTTTGACAAGGCGCGCGACGAGAACACCCCGTTCTACAGCCAGCTGGTGACCATCAACCCCACCGCTCTGGCCAATATCCCCAAGGACGCCACCGGCACCCCGCTGATCACCTGGGGCAAGGGCCGCGTGGGCAATGCCGACATCGGCGTTCCGCAGCGTCCCAGCGTGGATATCACGCAGGGCCTGACCAGCCACATCAGCTACAAGGTTACGCCGAACCTCGAGCTGCGCTCGATCACCGCATGGCGCACGGTCAGCGACGAGCAGTGGGACAACTCGGGCGGCGCACACCGCACCCCGGTCTGGGGCGCCAACGTGAACTTCAGCCGCTATTCGCTGGCGTGGCTTGACCAGCGCCAGTTCAGCCAGGAGCTGCAGGCCGTGGGCAGCCTGGGTCCGGTCGACTATGTGGCAGGCCTCTACTATTTCAACGAGCGCGCCAATGACTCGGCCCGCACCCCCAACACCAACAAGTGGAACGCAACGTTGACGGGTTACACCATCAACGATCCCGCCACCTATCTGACCGCCACGCTGGCGCGCCAGTCGATCGCCTATGCCAAGAGCTACGCCGCCTATGGCCAGGCCACGTGGCACGCCACCGACGCCCTGAATCTGACGGTGGGCGGGCGTTACACCAAGGACAAGAAAAACGGCTACCTCCAGTTCGTGAACGGCGCCGCCACCAACTACACCTTCGCCATTGACGCGGGCCGCTTCGATCCGCTGGTGGTGCTCGGCTGGCAGGCCAGCCGTGACCTCAACTTCTATGCCAAATATGCCACCGGCTATCGCGCCGGCGGCGCCTCGTCGCGCTCGCTCACCTATCGCTCGTTTGGCGCCGAAGAGGTCAAGTCTTACGAAGTGGGTATCAAGTCGGAATTCTTGAACCGCAAGGTCCGCTTCAACATCGCCGGCTACATGATGGATCGCACCAACTCGCAGGTGGACTTCAACTACTTCATCCTCCAGTCGAACGGCACGGTCCGCAACACGCTGGAAACGGTGAACGCGCTGGGCACCACCAAGATCCGCGGCGTGGAAGCCGATCTGACCGTCCGCCCGATGGACGGTCTGACCATGAACCTGTCCTATGCCTACACCTACACCCATGTTCCGCCCGCGCGTAACACGGTGCAGGAAGCGCTGAACGCCACGCTGACGCCGCCGGTCACCACGCCGGTCTATGAAACGGTCTATATCCTCTACACGCCGAAGAACGCCTTCTCGGCCTCGCTGGACTACAACCGTCCGCTGGGCAGCAATGGCACCGAACTGCGTTTCCATGTCGATGGCAACTATTCGGATCCGGTTCACAGCTTTGTGAGCGAGGCGCTGATGACCGACAAGAGCTTCGTGATGAACGGTCGCCTTGCCTTTGCCGACATTCCGGCGGGCTGGGGCAACCAGAAGCTGACCGTTTCGTTCTGGGCGCGCAACCTGCTCAACGAACAGCACATCTACCGCCGCTCGGGCGCCAACACCGCGCTGGGTGACTATGCCAACTTCAACGCGCCGCGCACCTTTGGTGTGGACGCAACCGTCGCTTTCTAATCCCTGTCCGGACGGGGGGCCTCACCGCCCCCCGACTTGGCGCACTTGAACGGGCGGCAGCTTTCCTGGGAGCTGCCGCCCTTTTTCTGTTGTCAGGTCTGGCCTCACTTATCCTTGGCGAGTTCCGCCTTGTAGGCATCCAGACTGATCGGGCGACCAAGGAAGGCCTTCACCAGATCGGCGGCAGGCTTTGTGCCGCCCGCACCCAGCACCTTGGTGCGGTAATCCATCGCCACCTTGGTGTTGTGTAGCCCGTCGCGCTGGAAACGGGTGAACAGATCGTCGGCAATCACCTTGCTCCAGCGATAGGTGTAATAGACCGCGCCATAGCCGTTCAAATGGCCAAAGCTGTCCTGAAACTGGGTCCATTCGGGCAGCGGCAGCAGCGAGAAGCGCGCATCGAGTTCACGCACCCGCGCCCCCAGATCGGCGGGCGCCTTACCCTGATGCAGCCGCAGCGAGATATTCGACAAGCCCAACTGGCGCTGGTCGCCCATGCCGAGGTCGAAATAGCGCGCGCGGTTGGCGGCATCCACCAGCTTGCGCGGGATCACCTCGCCCTTGGCATTCTTGGCAAAGGCCTTGAGCGTGTCGTAGTCATACATCCACTCTTCCAGCATCTGGGAAGGCGCCTCGACGAAATCCCATTCGGTGGCAACGCCGCTCTGCCCCGCCCAGCGCTGGGTCTGGCCACCAAAGATATGGTGGATCAGATGGCCATATTCATGGAAGAAGGTGACCGCGTCGGAATGGCCCAGCAAGCCGCCATCCGGCCCGTCGGCCGACAGGTTCATCACCAGCATCGCCACCGGCACGCTGCGCGCCCGCCCATTTTCCCCGACGATGCCGGCACGCAACGGCACGGCATTGGCGTGCTCATACTTGCCCTCGCGCGGATGGGCATCGAGATAGAAGCGCCCGATCACGCGGCCCTTCTCGCGCATTTCATAGGCTTCCACCGCCTTGTCCCACACCGGCGTAGCCCAAGGGCGGATCTCCACGCCAAACATCTGCTCGGTCAGCCGCAGGATACCGTCGCGTACGCGGTTATAGGCGAAATACTGGCGCGCCTCCTGCGCGTCATAGGCATAATCCGCCTTCTGCACCTGCTGCGAGAGATAGGCGCCGTTCCACGCACCATAGGTGGTGGCCTCGGGATGGTCCTTGCGCCACATCGCCAGCTTGCGGGCAAAGTCGCGCTCGCCAGCAGGCCGCGCGATGGCGTCCATATCGGTCAGCAGCTTTTCCACCTTGGCGGGCGTGTCGAGCATCATGGTCGACAGTTGCACACTGGCATGATCCGGCTTGCCCAGCAGGGTGGCCAGTTCCTGCCGCGTATCGAGGATCTCGCGCAGCACGGCATCATTGGCCGGATAGGCGCGCGTCATAAAGGCCTCATAGGCGCGACGACGCAGCGCCTCGCTCTTGGCGCTCTGCATGATCGGGAAGTAATCGGTGTAATTGGTGCTCAGCGTGATCTTGCCATCGGCGGCAGGCTTGTGTGCGGCGATGAAGTCGGGCGGCGTGCCCTCCAGCTCGGCCGGATCGGCGGTGAAGGTCTTGCGACCATCGGCGATATTCTTGTCAAAC
Source organism: Novosphingobium sp. UBA1948 (assembly GCA_002336765.1). Classification (GTDB taxonomy): domain Bacteria; phylum Pseudomonadota; class Alphaproteobacteria; order Sphingomonadales; family Sphingomonadaceae; genus Novosphingobium. The sequence goes on from DDES01000028.1 coordinate 4,974, forward strand.
TTGCTGCCCAGCGCGGCCAGCTTGTCCGACAAGGCCTGCGCCTTGGCGCGCTGCTCGGGTGGCAGCGCCACACCCGCCACTTCAAACGCGGTGAGGGTGCGCTTGAGATAGGTACGCGTGGCCGGATCAAGCTTGGCGGTCGGGATCGCCTTCAGCCGGTCATAGATCGGGCGCGACAGGCTGACCGCATTGTTGACCTCGCCAATGCGCACCTCGCAGGCGCTACCCGCCTGACGCAGCGCATCGCTGGTCAGTGTCTCGCGATAGGCGGTCGCCTCGCCTCCCGCGCCCGACAGCAAGGCCACCAGATCGTCATAGTGCTGGAGCGTACCCGCCACCGTGGCGGCACCCTTTTCACCCTCCAGTCCGGCCTTGAGTTTGCCCAGTTCCGCCACCAGCGTATCGCAGCGCGCGTTGATCGCGGCGGCATCGCGCACGTCGGCCAGAATCGGCCCCAGCAGGGCATCGACGGGGCGGGCATATGCGGCCTGCGGCACAAGAGCGACGGCGGTCAGCAAGCTGGCAACGAGACGGTTACGCATGAAATCCCCCCAAGGGTTTATTGACATACGTGTTTATAGCCGGAGCCGAACCGGCGGCAAGCCCGCTTTAGCGCGCTATCCTCTCCACTGACGCCGCTCCTCGGCGGCGCGCAACACCTCATAGGCCAGTTGCAAGGCGTGGAACGCCTTGGCGGCCTCCTCGTCATTGGGGCGCACATCGGGGTGGACCACCTTGGCCTTGGTGCGCCACGCCTTCTTCACCGCCTCGAAATCGGCGTCCGGCTCCAGTTCGAGAACCTCGAGCGCGCGCATCTCGTCACGGCTGCGCGTGCCATCGCCGCTGCTGGCCCAACCGTAAAAGGCTGATTCGTTATAGCCCGAATGGGTCTGCCGCTCGGCCTGCTCGCGCTGGGCGGCCTCTTCCTTGTCCAGCCCAGCGAAATAATCCCAGCCCGCATTGTATTCGGCGGCATGGGCCTGACAGAAATACCAGCGATCGGGGCTGTTGGGCGATTTAGGCGCAGGGCAATTGCCCGGCTCGCCACAGCCCACACGGTCGCACATGCGGATATTGGCGGCCTCGCGCCCGCCTTCATACCCCCGCCAGCGCGGGAAGCCCCAGTCATTCTTTCCTTTTGCGCGGCTCATGGTCGCGATGTGGCAATTCTGGCGGCTTTAGGCAAGACGAAGGTGGATAGTAACCACATGCTGCATTGCAATAGGAAGAAACGCCCGATAGGGGCGCCCCCGATGAGCCGCCAACTCGCCCTGTCCTCCGCGCTGTCGATTGCCGCCATGCTGGCGGTGGCGATCTGTGCGCCGCAATGGGCGGCATGGGGCCATACCTATCGCGTGGACAGCTTCCCGTCGCTGGCTCTACGCTGAGGCTGCATAACGAAAAGGGCGGGGTTTCCCCCGCCCTCTTGCCGTCTCTTGTTCTATCCGGCCTTATTCGACCACCACGGTCACCGCACGGCGGTTCTTGGCCCAGGCCTCCTCGGTCGAGGCCGTATCCACCGGACGCTCCTTGCCATAGCTAACCGTGGTCAGACGGTCCGCTGCCACGCCAAGGCTGACAAGGAAATTCTTGGCCGCCGTCGCGCGGCGCTCGCCCAGCGCAAGGTTATAGTCGCGGGTGCCGCGCTCGTCGGCATGGCCCTCGATGGTCGCATGGCGCAGCGGGTATTTCAGCAGCCACGCCGCCTGCCCCTGCAAGGCGGAACCGGCCACCGGATCGATGTTGTATTTGTCGAGCGCGAAATGGATCGTATCGCGCCCCATCATCTGCGCCGTGAAATCGGCGGGCGACCCGGCCACGGTCTGGTTGACCGGCGCGGTCTGCGTGTCGGTGGTGCTCACCGTGGTCGAGACATTCGAGCCGGGTTCAGGCGGCAATTCCTTGGGCGGCTTGGCGCCACAGGCCGACAATGCCAGCGCCAGCATAGCCGCGCCGCCAAAGCGAATCACATGCGATTGGGCCATCAGAAATCTCCTTTTCGGGTCCAGTGTAGTGCCTGCCCCCACATTGCAAAACCGCAAAACTGCGGATCAATCCCTGACCGGCCCCCACGCGGGGTCGGAGCCATCCACAGGCGTTGGCAAACGGCGCTCGTTGCGTCCCGTCAGGTCCACCTGCCAGATCGTGCTCTTGCCGCTGTTGGCCTCGGTGCGGAAAAACTGGATGATGCGGCCGTTGGGCGCCCATGTCGGCGCCTCGTCCTGCCAGCTGTTGGTGAGGTAACGCATCCCCGAACCATCCGTGCCCATCACCGCCACGCGCAGATTGCCGCCGATATGGGTAAAGGCGATCAGGTCGCCGCGCGGGCTCCATTCGGGCGTGGCGGCGCGGCCGCCAAAGAAGCTGATGCGGTGCTGGTCGCTGCCATCGGCGTTCATCACATAGACCTGCTGGCTGCCGCTGCGGTCGCTCTCGAACACGATCTTTTTGCCATCGGGCGAATAGGAGCCGCCGATGTTGATGCCCGGCGTATCGGTCAATTGCTGGCTGGTGCCGCCCGCCGCGCTGACGCGGTAGATGTTGGTGTTACCCGCCTGCGCCATCGAATAGAGGATCCACTTGCCATCGGGCGACCAGCGCGGGGCAAAGGTTGGGCTCTTGGTTTCGGCCACCAGCCGCTGGGTCGCGCTGTCCACATCATAGACATAGATGCGCGGCATGCCGTTCAGATAGGAAAGATAGACGATCTTCTTGTAATCGGGCGAGAAACGCGGGGTCAGCGCCATCGCCTGCCCCGTGGTGATGAAGCGGTGGTTCGCTCCGTCGCTGTCCATGATGGCGAGGCGCTTCATACGGTGGTTCTTCGGCCCCGTCTCCGCGATATAGGCGATGCGGCTGTCGAAAAACGGGCTCTCGCCCGACAGGCGCGCATAGACCTTGTCCGCGCATTTATGGGCCGCGCGCCGCCACTCGGCAGGCGCCACATCCCATGAGGCCGACACCAGCTTCTGTTGCAGACTGACATCAAACAGCGCGCAGGTGATGGTGAGATTGCCGTTGCCATTGGCCGCCACACCGCCCTGCACCAGCATCTCGGCGCCGCGCGCGCTCCAGTCGGCAAATTTGGGCGCCCCCACCTCGGCAAAACCGATCGCGGGCAAGGCGTTTGGCCCGACCGGTTTGAACAATCCGTTGTTTTTAAGGTCGCCGGTGATGACTTCGGCAATGCCGCGTCCCAGCCGCGCCGTGGTGCCGCCGGTGGCGCTGGTCGGCACATCCTGATTGGTGGCAAAGGCGGGAATATGCACGCCAAGGCTGGCCCACGCGCTGTCGTCCGAGACGGTGACCGACAGGCCCTCGTTAGGCGTCGGCGTAGCGGCTGGCGGAACAACTGGCGCGGGCGCGATGGTCTGCGCGGCGGCAGGCGTCGCCAGCAGAACGGCGAGGGCGAATAAACAACACTGGGCGAGTGGCTTCATCATTGCGAGAGGTTCCTGTCGAAGCGCACGTTGGTCAGGTGCTTCCACGTATCATAGTAATCGGCGGGCAAAGGAAAGGGCGCCGCCAGTTTGACCGCACGAATGGCGTTTTCCTTGTGCAGCGCGGCTTGCGCCCGATTGGCATCGGTAACGCCTTCCTGCTTGACCACCGTGACTGGCCCCGCCAGCGTGCCATCGGGGTTGAGATCGAAACTCAGCACGGTCACCAGCAATTCAGTGTCCACCCCCTGCGGCACGCGCCAAAAGGGCTTTAGCTGGCGACTGATTGCGCCTTTCAGGGCATTTTGCACACCGGCACCGGCCACTTTGGCGGGCGGCGTCTGCGCCTTGCCATTGCTAGCAGCGGTCACGCCTTTCAGGAAATCTGCGCCGATCCGCGCGCCGCCCGCCTGCTTGACCGGATGGACCGGAGCCTTGGCCACACTCTTGCCCGAGGCTGCAATCGCGGCACCAACGGGATCGGTTTTCTGCGCTGGCTTGGCCGGTACGGGTTTGGCCGGAGCTGGCTTATTGGGCGCCGGTAAAGGTTTGGCAGGCTGCGGAGCCGGTTTCGGCTGTAGCACAGGCGCAGGTTTGGAAACCGGCTTGGACACAGGGGCAGGCTGCGGCTTGACCACCTCCTGTCGGGCCGGCTCGGACTTCGGTGCGGGTTTGGGAATGGGCGCCGCTTGCGGTTCGGGCTGTTTCAGCCCCAGTTCGGGCGCCTGATCGGCGGCGGCCTCCTCCTTGCTGGGCGAGGTAGCCTCCAGCCCGACATCATCGGCCAACGTCACGCTCATTCGCTCCGGCTCGGGCAACGGGCGCGGCGAGGGGCGCATCACCAGCAACGCCAGCAGACCGGCATGCAGCGCCACCGCCACCGCCAGCCCACCGGCCTCGCCCCTGGAGATCAGCGCCCGCGTCATGCTTACCGCGCCTTCTGCCCTGCAGGCGCTTCCGCCACGCCGGCGGTCGTCACCAGCGAGATCGAGGTGATCCCTGCATGGTTCAATTCGCCCATCACGCTCACCACACGCCCGTAATCCAGCGCCTTGTCGGCCCGCAAGGTCACCAACGGGGGCAGGCCATCAAGCCCCTTGGGCAGACCTGCCACACGGTCGGCCAGTTCGCCCGGCGCCAGTTCGGCATCGTCGAGATAGACCTTGCCTTCGCGGTCGAGCGTGATCGTCACCGATTGGGGCTTGCGGTCGAGCGGCTTGGCGCGGCTGTCGGGCAACTGGATCGGAATGCCCGCTTTGAGCAGCGGCGCGGTCACCATAAAGATGATAAGCAGCACCAGCATCACGTCCACCAGAGGCGTCACGTTGATTTCGGCCATGGGCGCGCGGGCACCCCGCCTGCCCTTGCCCCCGAATTTATGAATGCCCATCGCCATCGCTCAAAGCCCGTCCAGCTCGCGCGACAGACTGGCGTGGAACCGGTCGGCAAAGCGCTGGAGCCGCGCCTCGAAACGGTTCACGCTGTGGCTGTAGCGGTTATAGGCGATCACGGCGGGGATCGCCGCAAACAGGCCGATGGCGGTGGCGAACAAAGCCTCCGAAATGCCGGGCGCCACCACGGCGAGCGACGAATTCTGCTGTTGCCCGATCTGGTAGAAGCTGTTGATGATGCCCCATACCGTGCCGAACAGGCCCACGAAAGGTGCCACCGAGCCCACCGTGGCGAGGAAATTCAAGCGTCCCGCCAGCGCATCGGCCTCACCCGCCACCACGCTGTCCATCACCGTGGCCAAGCGCTGGCGCGCGCCATCGCGGTCGATCTTGCCCGTGGCCGAACGGCGCCATTCGCCCAAGGCCGCCGCCACCACCTTGGCCACCGGCAGATCGGCATTGTCGCCCGTGCCGCGCTCGGCCTGAAAGGCATCAATGTCGCGCGATTTCCAGAAGTCGTTTTCATAGGATTCGCAGCGGCGCGTCAGGCCCAGCATTCTAAACCCGAAGCTGAAGGCGATCGCCCAGACCCACACGCTGGCCAGCGCAAGCCCCGCCACCACACCCTTCACCACAATATCGGCATGCAGGAACAGTTGCACCGGATCGAGATGCGCCGAGGCGCCCGATGCGGCAACAGCGGTGATGTCGAGAAGGCTCATGGTGTTTCCGTAGGGTTAGGGGTTGCGGCCTTGTGGCCAAAACTTGCAAAGGCAGCGCGCCATGCGGCAGGCTGGCGGCGCGGACGGCCATCCGGCGCCACAAAACCGACGCGCACCTGCGCCTGCGCCAGCAGCACGGGCGGTTGTTGCCCCTCGCGCCTGAACGCGCGTTGAACCAGCCGCACAGAGGCGGCGCCGATATCCTCGGGCAGGGTGTGGATCACCAGTTCATCGTCAAGGCGGGCGGGCGCGGCATAGCGGATATGCATCTCGGCCACGGCATAGGCGCCCTCGCCCGCTTCCACCGCCGCGCGCTGGTCAATCCCCAGCAGGCGCACCAGATCGGAACGCGCCCGTTCGAACCATTTGAGATAATTGGCATGATAGGCCACGCCCGACAGATCGGTGTCCTCGTAAAACACGCGCAGCGCATAGAGGTGGCCAGCGCCCGCCTTGGCCCCGCCCTCGATCAGGACGCCACAGGGCGCGGCAAGCGCGGCGATGTCGGGCAGGTCGGTCATGCGGGCGCGAATCTAGCCCGCCCTTGCTACAAAGGGCAAGGCTGCACGCGCCAGTATGGTCAATTTGGCGTAAATAGTCAGGCGATCATCCGCCCCAGCGCCTGCCCGCCAAACAGGTGGACATGCAGATGCGGCACTTCCTGCCCGCCATCCGCGCCCACATTGGCCAGCAGGCGATAACCCGGATCGACCAGACCCAGATCGCGCGCCACCTGCCCCACGGTGCGGATGAAAGCGGCAATCTCGGCATCCCCCGCCTTGGCCGAGAAATCGTCCCAACTGACATACTCGCCCTTGGGGATCACCAGCACATGGATCGCGGCCTGCGGGGCAATGTCGTGAAAGGCCAGCGCGTGCTCGTTCTCGAACACTTTCCGGCATGGAATCTCGCCGCGCAGGATTTTGGCAAAGATATTGTTCGGATCATAAGGCAGGCGAGGATCGATCGGCATGACGGCATTTACCCTTTGCTACGCGAAGCCTTCTCCACCAGACCGCCCACACCTTCGCGGCGGTCGAGCTCGGCGGTGATGTCGGACAGGGCCACGCCCTTGTCAGCCAACAGCACGAGCAGATGGAAGATCAGGTCAGCACTCTCGCCGATCAGGCCCGCGCGATTATCAGCCATCGCCGCGATCACCGCCTCCACCGCTTCCTCGCCCAGCTTTTGGGCGATCTTGGCGGTTCCACGGGCCGACAGCTTGGCAACATAGGAGGTTTCGGGATCGGCAGCACGGCGCGCGGCAATCGTGGCCTCAAGGCGCGCCAGCGTGGCGAGATGGTCGGGCGTGTCACTCATGGATGTAGGCGATGCGGCGCGTGGGCGCCCCCGTCAAGCCCTATTGAACACCAGGCCCCGATGTGTCAGTCGCCCGCCCGCATCGCCCCCTTGCGGCCCAGCATCACCCCCGCCAGCCCCAGCGCGATCAGGGAGAGATCCGATGCCCCCACGGCGACGCCATGCTCCGAAGCCAGCAAAGGCTCGGCCAGCATCACACTCATCAACAACACTGCGGCACAATTCAGAAAGATCCGCATGATCCACTCCTTAACCAACCGCGACCGAAAGCAGTTAATGCAGGAGCTGTGCCAAACGCAGAAAATCCAATGATTTCATTGGAAATAGGGTTAACAGTCCAAACTTGTCCCGTAAGATTGGCAATTATTCCGACATTTTACCTAGGTGCAGCCACGGAACAAGGCCGCGCGCCTGCATCCCGCGCGCGGGCAAACCCGCTGCGTTTTTGCGCGCTTTTAGTTGCCTCGGGCGGGCAAGCCCGCCGCTCGGAGGGCCCCATGCGCCTGAGCAATCGAATATTTGCCGAAATGGAAGATGCTGGCAGCCAGAACCGCACTGGCATGGCCCTTGGTCACCCCTTCCACCAGATGGTCGAGATTGCCCACGCCGCCGCTGGCGATGACAGGAATTCCGACACTATCGGCAATTTTGCGGGTCAGTTCCAGATCATAACCCGCCTGCGTGCCGTCACCATCCATGCTGGTCACCAGCAATTCGCCCGCGCCCAACTCAGTCAGGCGCACGGCATGTTCGATGGCATCGATGCCGGTCGGCTTGCGCCCGCCATGGGTAAAAATCTCCCACTTGCCCGGGCTGACCCGCCGCGCGTCCACCGATGCCACGATGCACTGGCTGCCGAATTTCTCCGCAATATCGCGCACCACCTCAGGGCGGCTGACGGCGGCACTGTTCACCGCCACCTTATCCGCACCCGCCAGCAACAGCGCGCGCGCATCCTCCGCGCTGCGCACCCCGCCGCCCACAGTGAGCGGCATGAAGCAAACCTCCGCCGTGCGCCGCACCACGTCGAGCAGCGTGCCGCGCCCCTCATGGCTGGCGCTGATGTCGAGAAAGCACAATTCATCCGCGCCTGCCGCATCATAAGCCCGCCCCTGCTCGACCGGATCGCCCGCGTCGACCAGATCGACAAAGTTCACGCCCTTCACCACGCGGCCATCACGCACATCAAGGCAGGGGATCACGCGGACACGGACGGTCATCTCAGTCTTCCTTTGCCGCCATCGCAATCGCGGCGGCCAGATCCAGCTTGCCTTCAAACAGCGCGCGGCCGGTAATCACACCCTCGATGCCATCCTGCGCGTGAAGCGCGAGCAGACGGATATCATCCAGCCCCTTCACGCCCCCGCTGGCGATCACCGGAATATCGACGCGGCGGGCCAGATCGACCGTCGCCTCGATATTGGCGCCCTTCAGCAAACCATCGCGGCCAATGTCGGTGAACAGCAGCGAAGCCACGCCCGCATCTTCAAACCGCCGCGCCAGATCGACCACCGCCACGTCCGACACATCGGCCCAGCCTTCGGTCGCCACGAAACCGTCGCGCGCGTCCACCGCCACCACGAT
>DDES01000100.1:0-5833 GCA_002336765.1 Novosphingobium sp. UBA1948
GAACGTGCTCCCCGCGAAGAGCGTGCGCCGCGCGAGGAACGCGCGCGTCGGGAAGAGCGTCCGCGTCGCGAGACGCGTTCCGAGCCGCGCGCCGAGCGTCGTGATGATCGGCGCGAGCGTTGGCGCGACAATGATCCTCCGAGCAAGCCCGGCGAATGGAACGGTCCGATCCCCGAATTTTTGGGCGTTTCGGCACTGTAATGCGACGCTGGCTGGCGGGTGTTGCGCTGGCTTTGGCGTCGCCTGCCGTGGCGCAGGATGTTTCGACCACGATCGCGGAAGGCTCGATCGGGCCTTACCGCGCGGGTCTGAACATCACCGTCGAGGACAAAGTACGCCCGGTCGCCGCGCATTATTACTATGCCAGCAAGGGCGTCGATATTCCGTTGACCGTGGGCATGGCGGGCGAGGTGGTGACGCTGGACGAGGCTGGTGGTGGCCATTTCGAACTGCGGCTGACTAATGCCGACGCTCAAGAACCGCGCCCTTTGAGTTTCTATACCGCGACGGGGTTGGCGGGAACCTGGCAGCTGGGCGACAAGGTGCTGCCGGTGCAATTCGGTTTCACAACCGGCCTGACCACCAATCCCGTGCGCTGGTATGGGGATGTGACCAGCGAGAGTGATGTCGCTTTCGAGGCGCGCGTGCGGCGCTTTCTGCAAGGTGTTACCAGCGGCAATCGGGCGCAGGCGGCAGCGGCTGTGTCCTATCCCCTGCGGGTCAACCGCGCCAAGGTGCTGGTCCTGCGCAATCGCAAGCAATTTCTGGCGGCGTGGGACAAGCTCTTTACGCCCGATGCCGTGGCGCAATTGCGCAAGGCGATCCCGCACGAGATGTTCGTGCGCAACGGTATGGCGATGGTGTCCGGTGGCGCGGTGTGGTTTGACGCCAAGGGCGCCAAGGTCCTGAACCTTTAACGGCGGCTGCTGCCGCGCGGCAAGAGACGGACCGCCACGCGCTTCTTCTCGCCCGGCACCTCGGCAATCACCGAGAGCAGGCGATCGACCAGCACTTCGCCCGCCATCTGGAAATCGGGCTCCACCGAGGAGAGCGGCGGGGCCGAATGGGCGCCCGCGCGGATACCGTCAAAACCCACCAGTCCGACCTGTTCCGGCACGGCAATGCCCTGTTCGCGCAGCACGCGCAGCGCGCCCAGCGCCATCTCGTCGCAACAGGCGAAGATCGCGTCAAACGGCAGGCCCGAACGGATCAGTTCCACAGCGGCACGGCGGCCCTGCTCGTCGCGGGTCAGGCCTTCCTCGAAGGTGATAAGGCGCGGCACCATGCCATTTTCGCGCAACAGGGCGGCATAGCCGTCATAGCGCTCCTTGAACTGGCGCTGCGCCGAGGTTTCCGAGGCGATGCACACGATGTTGCGATAGCCCGAATCGATCAGATGCTGCGTTGCCATACGCGCGCCCGCCAGATTGTCCGAGCGCACCCAGTCGAGATCCTCATGCGGGCTGCCCCAGCACACCAGATGCGCGCCCTCCTGCGCCAGCCCGTGGAAATAGTCCCACGCCTGCGGATTCTCGCTGGTACCGATCACGATCAGCCCGTCGGCCTTGCGCTGTTCCTGATAGAGGCCCCACAGATGCTCGGGCGCGCCTTGGAACGAAACGATGGTCTCATGCCGCCGTCGCGACGCCGCCGCGCAGACGCTGCCCAGCAAGGCGAAGTGGAAGGGGTTGAAATTCTTCACTTCTTCATCAGGGCGACAGATCACCACGACCGCCAGCGTACCGGTGCGCCCAGTGCGCAGCCGTGCCGCATTCTCGTCCACGTGATAGTTGAGTTTGGCGGCGGCGGCCTCGACGCGCCGACGCGTGGCCTCGCTCACCACCGGATCACCGGCCAGCGCGCGGCTCACCGTGGACTGGCTCACGCCGGCCTCGGCGGCCACATCGAACGAGGTTACCCGATAGCGCCGCTTTGCCTTGAGCGGGGCAGCGAGGGGGTCATGGTTGGGATCATCCTCCATGGCAGCGTTCTTGGCCCCCTTTGGCGGCACTTGTCCAGCCTTCATTGCGCCGCTTTGACATGCATCCGAAAATGATTGCAGGAGCCGGTCAGGCGGGCGTGGCCAGCGGGGGCAGGATGAAGGGCGCCAGCAACATCAACAGCTTGACATCCACCGCCGCGCCTTCGCTCCGCTTGGCGGTAACAAAGGCGGGAATGTCGGCCAGCGCGACGCGATGGGTGATAATGTTCTCGTCATCCACCCCGCCGCCTTCGCCCACTCTGGTTAGCCCATGCGCGCGCAGCAGGGTGAAGCTTTCGGTCACCATGCCCGGCGAGGACCAGTATTCGCCCAGCACCTCCATCCGCGCGGCGCGATAGCCGGTTTCCTCCTCCAACTCGCGGTTGGCGGCGGCGGTGGCATCTTCGCCCGCCACATCGTCCGAATCGCCCACGAGGCCCGCAGGCAACTCGATGCAGGCTCGGCGCAGGGGGACGCGATACTGTTCGACCAGCAGCACATGGCCATCCTCGTCGATGGCGAGGATCACGGCGGCGCGGATGTTGCGCGCGCGGCTGACATATTCCCAATTGCCGCGCTGTTTGGTGGTGATGAAGCGGCCTTGCCACACCACATGCTCTTCCGATTCGCGCCAGGTCTGCTCGATGGGGGTTTTGCTCATGACGTCTCCTTGCAGGGGGCAGAGCATTTCAAGCCGCGCAGGGCAAGAGGTGGCGACTCAGGGGCTTGTGGTTAACAAAGGTTTATGGCAGCCCCCGTGCAACGGATTTCATTTGGAGGGCGGAATTTATGTTGCAGGAATTCAAGGCATTTATCGCACGTGGCAATGTGCTGGATCTGGCCGTCGGTGTGATCATCGGCGGCGCGTTTGGCAAGATCGTGGCCTCGTTGACCGATGATGTGATCATGCCCTTTATCGGTGTCATCACCGGCGGCATCGATTTTTCGAGCAAGTTCGTGCTGCTGGGCAGCATTCCCGAAACCTACACCGGATCGCCCACCGATTATGCGGCGCTCAAGAAGGCTGGTGTGGCGATGCTGGGCTATGGTTCGTTCCTGACGGCGATCATCAACTTTGTCATTCTGGCTTTCATCATCTTCCTGATCGTGAAGCAGGCCAACAAGCTGATGCCCAAGGCGCCCGAAGCGCCCGCCGCGCCCGCTGGCCCGACCGAGGTCGAACTGCTGGCCGAGATTCGCGACGCTCTGAAGAAGTAAGCGCGCGCAGGCATTGGCAAGATATTCGGGAGAGGGCGGGCGGCAATTTGCCGATCCCGCCCTTTTCTTTTGCGCCAGCATCCCTATATGGGGTCTTGCCGGAGTTCGCTCCGGCTATGGTGATAAATTGCGGCGTGCAATAGATGCAGCGGACCCGGGGGCGGTACCCGGCGGCTCCACCATCACGACATCGCCTTTGCGCGGTGGGCCTGTTGTCGCAGGCGTGTTGATGGGGCCGAACTAGGATCGACGTGTGTTGAAAAGCGACGTTTTTACCCGGGCTGAGTAACCCGCTCAAGGCTCAAAACTCATAAGTGCCAACGACAACGAAGCACTTGCTCTGGCTGCGTAATTCTAGGGCTTAACGGCCTGAAGTTACAAATACAGAACACGGTTGAACCCACCGGGTAACAGAAGGGAATTCGGGGGCCCGAGGGGAGCCTAGCAACAGAATCCCCTCACCGTTTTACCGAACCAACAAAAAAGGCCGGACTTTCGCCCGACCTTGTGCTGCCCGCTTGGGGCGCTGTGTGCTTGGCGTGGCCAGCTTATTCGGCGGGCACGGCTTGCATGGCGGCAGGCTCCTGCGCCGCCTCGTGCTTGATGCAGTCGAGGATCTTGGCACCGGCCATGAACACCGATCCGGTGCAGGCCAGAAACAGCAACTTGCCGCCAAAGCCGGGATATTGCCCGAGATAGGCCTGACCCCGCTGGATAGCCCCCGTGGCCAGCGCGAAAATCACCATATACGCTTCGATGCGCGTTTTGATGACAAAGAGGCGAGCGATCTTGCCCAACATTGTTCCAAATCCTCGAACGCTGTCTTGCGGTCCGGCGCCTTTCGGGGAAGGGCGTGTTTCCGTGTGCCGCCACTCTGGCACATTACTTAGGCGGTGCAAGACCCTGTTAACGCTTTGGCAGGACATTCTGTCCGGCTTTGGGACATTCGGTTCTTGTTTGTCGGAAAGCGCTCCACTTTGGTCGATCCGCTTTGCACCGGTTGCCAAGCCGCGCCGGATCGGCCATAAGGATTGCCTTCCTCCTCCCCGGAAGTTCATGCATGCCGTCGCGGGCCTTCCCGTTGACGATTGTCTGTCGGGCGCTACGGCGCCGGATTGTGTGAATGAGGGTGAGTTGCAATGAGTGCTTATGAGGATCGCGCTGGGTTGAAGGTCGATGGCGATCTGGCCCGCTTTGTCGAAACCGAGGTTCTGGCGCCGCTGGGGCGCGATGTGGCCGCGTTCTGGGCCGGTTTTGCCAGCCTTGCGGGCGATTTCGCCCCGCGCAACCGCGCGCTTCTGGCCCAGCGTGATGCGCTTCAGGTGGCGATTGACGATTGGCACAAGGCCCGCGCGGGCAAGCCCGTGGATGGCGCCGAATATCAGGCCTTCCTGCGCTCGATCGGCTATATCGTGCCCGAACCGGCGCCTTTTGCCATCACCACGCAGAATGTGGACGCCGAAATCGCCACGATGGCGGGGCCGCAACTGGTGGTGCCGGTGCTCAACGCGCGCTTCCTGCTCAATGCCGCCAATGCGCGCTGGGGCAGCCTCTATGACGCCTATTACGGCACCGACGCGCTCGATGCCCCTGCGGCGGCGAAGGGCGGCTATGATGTCGCGCGCGGCGCGGCGGTGATCGCGCAGGCCCGTGCTTTCCTCGATGGTGCCGCGCCGCTGGCCGCCGGTTCGTGGAGCGATTGGGAGGGGATCAGCCCCGAAAAGCCGCTGCCCGCGCTTGCCGACCCCTCGCAACTCGTCGCCAAGCGTGGTGATGGCCACAAGGGCGCGCTGCTGCTCAAGCATAATGGTCTGCATATTGAGGTGGTGATCGACCACACCCATCCTATCGGCGCCACCGACAAGGCGGGGATCAGCGACATCATCCTCGAAGCGGCGCTGACCACGATCTGCGATCTGGAAGATTCGATCGCCGCCGTCGATGCCGAGGACAAGCTGGCCGCCTATCGCAACTGGCTGGGCGTGGTCCGCGGTGATCTGGTCGAAACCTTCGACAAGGGCGGCAAGACCATGACCCGCGCGCTGGCGCCCGATCGGGCATGGACCGCGCTCGATGGTTCGAGCCTGACGCTGCATGGCCGCTCTCTGCTGTTTGTGCGCAATGTCGGCCATCTGATGACCAACCCCGCGATCCTGCTGCCCGATGGCAGCGAGATTCCCGAGGGCATTATGGACGCGGTGATCACCAGCGCCATCGGCGCGCAGGATCTGGCGGGACTGGGCACCTATCGCAACAGCCGCACCGGTTCGATCTATATCGTGAAGCCCAAGATGCATGGGCCGCAGGAAGTCGGCTTTACCAATGACTTGTTCAACGCTGTTGAGGATTTGCTGGACCTTCCGCGCCACACGCTGAAGGTCGGCGTGATGGACGAGGAGCGCCGCACCTCGGTCAATCTTGCCGCCTGTATCGAGACGGTGAAGGACCGCATCGTCTTCATCAACACCGGCTTCCTCGACCGCACCGGCGACGAGATCCATACCTCGATGCAGGCTGGCCCCTTCATCCGCAAGAACGCCATCAAGGGCACGGCTTGGATCGCCGCCTATGAGGCGCGCAATGTCGGCATCGGCCTTGCGGCGGGCCTGTCGGGCAAGGCGCAGATCGGCAAGG
>DDES01000100.1:5902-8440 GCA_002336765.1 Novosphingobium sp. UBA1948
CTGGGTGCCTTCGCCCACCGCCGCCGTGCTGCACGCCACGCATTACCACCAGCTCGATGTCTTCGCGCGCCAGAAGGAGATTGCGGGCGAGGCCACGCCGGGCCTTGAGCCGCTGCTCACCATTCCGCTCGCGCTGGGCACCAATTTCTCGCCCGAGGAGATTGCCGAGGAACTGGACAACAATGCCCAAGGCCTGCTCGGCTATGTCGTGCGCTGGATCGATCAGGGCGTGGGCTGTTCCAAGGTGCCCGACTATCACGATGTCGGCCTGATGGAGGACCGCGCCACGCTGCGTATCTCCAGCCAGCATCTGGCCAACTGGCTGCTGCATGGCGTGGCGACGCGGGATCAGGTGATGGATTCGCTCAAGCGCATGGCCGCCAAGGTGGACGCGCAAAACGCGGGCGATCCGCTTTATGAGCCGATGGCTGGCAACTGGGAAACTTCCTATGCCTTCCTCGCCGCTTGCGATCTGGTGTTCAACGGCGTGGATCAGCCCTCGGGCTATACCGAGCCTCTGCTGCATGCATGGCGCCGCAAGAAGAAAGCGGCGGCCAAGGCGCCCGTGGCCGAGCCTGCCGAGTGAATTAACGCCTGCCTAAGGGTGGGTTGCTAGAAAAGCCCGTCCCCGCATGTGGCGAGGGCGGGTTTTTTCTGGACAGGCGGGCGTGAAACAACGGCGTGATAACCGGCACAAGGTCCTGATCCGCGCGCGTTTGCGCGGGGCAGGGGTCGTGCGCGAGTGCTGTATCCTCGATTTGTCCACACGCGGCCTGTTGGCAACGGTCTCCGAGGTGCCGCCGCGTGGCGAGGTGGTGGAACTGCAGGCCGATGCGCCGCACGGGCGGGTGACGCTGGTGGGGCGTGTCGAATGGGCCAAGGGGCGCCGTTTCGGGCTGACGCTGGATGAAAGGCTCGATCTCGGGCTGTTGCTGGCGGGCGAGAAAGCCCCGGTCCACGCGGCGGTGGCGGTAGCTGCGCCTGCGCGGATGGCAGGGCGTCGGTTCGAGTTCTGGGTGATCGCGGCGGCGGCGCTGGTGGCGGGGCTATTGCTGGTTCGCGTGGTGTCGGGCGGATGGGGTTGGGCCGCCACGGCGCGCGAGGCGATGGCCCAAGCCAATGCAGGTGTCAGCGCGGCGTAAGCACCCGCGCGATGCTGACGAACTCGGCCACCGAGAGCGTTTCGGCGCGGCGGGCGGGATCAATCTCCAGCGCCTCCAACGCCTCCAGCGCGCCAGCCACTCCCTTCAGGCTTTGCCGCAGCATCTTGCGCCGCTGGCCAAAGGCGGCCTCGGTCACGCGCTCCAGCACACGGGCGCTGACGCCTTCGGGTTGCTGCGCGGGCACGACATGGATGATCGCGCTCATCACCTTGGGCGGCGGGGTAAAGGCGCTGCGATGCACGCGCATGGCGATTTTCGGCGTTGCGCGCCACTGGCTCAGCACGGCAAGGCGGCCATAGGCGTCCGTATTGGGCTGGGCGACAATACGCTCGGCCACTTCCTGCTGGAACATCAGCGTCAGGCTGCTCCACAGCGGGGGCCATTGTTCGCCCCCCAGCCAGCCCACAAACAGCGCCGTGCCGACATTATAAGGCAGATTGGCCAGAATGGCGTAGGGTTCGCCACCGAAGAGTGCCGCATGGTCGATCTTGAGCGCATCGCCCTCGATCACCGTCAGTTGATCGGGAAAGGCCGCGCCCAACTCGCCCAGCGGCGCCATACAGCGCTTGTCCATCTCGATCGCGGCGACCTTGGCGCCCGCGCGCAGCAGGGCGCGCGTCAACCCGCCGGGGCCGGGGCCGACTTCCAGCACATTGCGCCCTCGGATCGCCTCGGGAATGGCGGCGATGCGTTTGAGCAATTGTTCGTCGAACAGGAAATTCTGCCCCAGCGCCTTGCTGGCAAACAGGCCATGCGCGTTGATAACCTCGCGCAGGGGCGGCAGTTCGGGGTTCGGCAGTTCGGGCAGGCTCATGCGGCGGCCCGCCGCCTTGCGCAATCGGCAGCCATGCGGATGGCGGCCACGGTGGCGCCGACATCGGCGAGCCCCTTGCCGGCAATGCCAAAGGCCGTGCCATGATCGGGCGAGGTGCGGATGATCGGCAGGCCCAGCGTGACATTCACACCATGATCGAAATCGAGCGCCTTCAACGGGATCAACGCCTGATCGTGGTACATGCAGAGCGCTACATCAAAGCCCTTGCGACCGCGCGGGGCAAACAATCCGTCGGCGGGGTGGGGGCCACTGGCCAGAATACCCTCGGCCTGAAGCGTGGCAATCGCGGGGGCGATAATGCGCTGGTCCTCGTCGCCCATGCGTCCATCCTCACCCGCGTGGGGGTTGAGCGCGGCCAGCGCAAGGCGCGGGTGTTCCAGCCCGTAATCGCGGCGCAGGGCGGCGGCCACGATGCGCGCGCGGCGCAGAATGAGATCGGTGGTGACCAGCGCGGGCACTTGCGCCAGCGCGACATGCACCGTGAGCGGTACGGTGCGCAGATTGGGGCCCGCCAGCATCATCACGGCATCTTCGGGCGCT
>DDES01000145.1 GCA_002336765.1 Novosphingobium sp. UBA1948
CAGCGGCGGCTCCTTTGCCCCCGCCGCCTCCCCCGCCGCCGCCGCCGCCTCCGATGGCCGCCGCCTGCAACAGAGGACCCTACATCCTGTTCTTTGACTGGGACCGCTCGGATATCTCACCCGAAGCCTCCGGCATTCTCGACAGCGCGATTCAGGCCTATGGCAATTGCGGCACGGTCAGCATCATGCTGGCGGGCTACACGGACTCCTCCGGCACGGCGAAATACAACGTCGGGCTTGCCGAAAGGCGGGATGCCGCGGTGGAGAGCTATCTGACCGGTCATGGCATCGGCTCTGGGCGCATCACGTCCCGCGCCTTTGGCGAAACGAACCAGCGCGTGCCAACCGCCGACGGGGTGCGCGAGTTGCAGAACCGACGAGTGGAGATCAGCTACGGACCAGGCTCCGGTTTCTGACTTCACGCCTGTTGCGCCAAACAGGAGAGGGCGGCGGAGCGACACGCCGCCTGATCCTCAAGCGCGACCGATGCGCCTGACCCAGCACCTTGCCGGATCTGGCCACCGGCTGGCCGCAGTCAACGTCACACCACTGGTCGATGTGACGCCGGTGTTGCTGGCCATCAGCATGGTTCCCCCCTCATGCGGATGGTCAGCAACAAGATGGACGGGCCCGAGGTCGTCGCCGCGCGGCCTCGGGGCCAGCCTCTCGTGCGAAGTGAAAAGAAAACTTCCATGGCACGACTGCCCGCACAAGAGCGGTAAGTTACTTTCCAATATAGATTTTTCTATCACTCCTCTGGAAAATCTGTGACAATACAGCTGGCCGGAGGTATGGCTTGCGCGTCATATTTTCTCTTGCGGGACACACGTGCGGCGCCGAACTGTTAAATCGTTGATCCGCCGCGCTGCTTTGACCAGCTCCGCGATTGTCGCCGCAATATTGCCTCGGGAAGCGCTCTGCGAAACGAGCGACAAAAGCCCAGCACCAACCGACATCGTGGTCTATGGCCGCGCATTGGCGCAAGTAGGCACAGCAACCACGGGGTCGCAGGGCGTTGTGGGCTATGCCGATTTCGAGCAGCGACCGATCGCCCGTGTGGGCGAACTGGCCGAGAATGTGCCCGGCCTGATCGCCACCCAGCATTCGGGCGAAGGCAAGGCCAACCAGTATTTCCTGCGCGGCTTCAATCTCGATCATGGCACCGATCTGGCGGGCTTTGTCGATGGCGCGCCGGTCAACATGCGCAGCCATGGGCATGGGCAGGGCTATCTCGATCTCAATTTCCTGATCCCCGAGCTGGTCGAGCGGATCGACTATACCAAAGGCCCCTATCACGCCGAACTGGGCGATTTCGCCAATGCCGGATCGCTGGCCTTCACCACCAAGAACCGCCTTGCGCGCCCGATGGTCGAGGTTTCGGGCGGCTCCTTCGGCTATGTCCGCGCTGTGGTGGCGGGCAGCGGCGATGTTGCGGGCGGCACGCTGCTGGGCGCCTTTGAGGCCACGCGGGCCGATGGGCCTTGGATGCTGTCCGAGAAACTCGCCAAGTTCAACGCGCTGGTCAAATACAGCCGCGCCCACTGGTCGCTGGGCCTCTCGGCCTATACCAATCATTGGCGTTCTACTGACCAGATCCCCGAACGTGCGGTAATCTCGGGTCAGATCCCGCTCAATGGCTTTATCGACGCCGATGATGGCGGGCGGGCGGGGCGCATCGCGCTCAATTTCAACGGGTATTTCGGGCGAACCACCGTCGCGGCCTATGCCATCGGCAGCCGGTTGCAACTCACCAGCAACTTCACCTATTTCCTCGACGATCCGGTGAACGGCGATGCCTTCCGCCAAGTGGACCGGCGCGGCGTGTTTGGTGGATCTGTTCGCCATGAGTTCGGCGATGGGCCGCTGATCTGGCGGGTGGGCGGGAATACGCGCTGGGATCATATCGGACAGGTCGGCATTTTTCATGTGACGGGTGGTCAGGTCACCGGCACGATCCGCAATGACAAGGTGGATGAGGTTTCCGGCGGAATTTATGGCGAGGGCGAATGGCATGTCACGCCCGCCTTGCGGCTGGTGCTGGGCCTGCGCGGGGATGGGATCGGTTACAATGTCCGCTCGGACCTAGCCGCCAATTCGGGCAAGGGTTCGTCCACAATGCTCAGTCCCAAGGCGGCACTGGCGTGGAAAGTGGCCAAGGGTGCCGAACTCTATGCGAATTATGGCGAAGGCTTTCATTCCAACGATGTGCGCGGCGCCACGATCACGGTCGATCCGGCCACAGGCGATCCGCAGGCACGTGTCGGCGTGCTGTCCAAATCGCGCGGAGCGGAGCTGGGCGCCCGTGTCGAGCGGGGCCCGCTTACCGCCTCGCTGGTGGGCTTCTGGCTCGATCTCGCCTCCGAACTGGTGTTTGTGGGGGACGAGGGCACCACCGAGCCCAACGGCGCCACGCGGCGCTTTGGGGTGGAGGCCGCGCTGTTCTGGAAACCGCGCGACGGCATCACGGTGGATGGCGCGCTGGCCTATACCCATGCCCGCTTTCGCGGTGTGGCAGCCGATCAGATCTATATTCCCAATGCCACACCGCTGGTGCTGGCGGGCGGCATCAGCGGCCAGATCACGCCGCGCCTGACGGCCACCCTGCGCCTGCGCCATTTCGCCTCCGCGCCGCTGGTCGAGGACAATAGTGAGCGCTCGGCCCCTACGACACTCGTTAACGCTGGCGTGTATCGGGATTGGGGTCGCTGGCGCGTGTCGGCCGATCTGCTCAACCTGTTCAACGCCCGCGCGCCCGACATCAGCTATTGGTACCGCTCGCGACTAAGCGGCGAACCTGCCGCGGGGCTTGATGACCGCCATATCCACCCGGTCGAACCAAGACAGGTGCGGGTGAGCCTGCGTCGGGCGATTTAGGGGCGGCGAGGAATCTGTCACCGGACGGATATGCGGATTGCCCCCGATCCTCAGCCAACGGCATCGACAGCACACCGAACGCGTGAATTCCGGCACATGTGACAGCCAAGTGTCGAACATCCCAGACATGATCCGGATGGGACCAAGGCCGTCAGAGTTTCGGCAAGGATGGGTTCTGGCTCGGTTGTCCACCCGTCCGGTTGTCGGGTGCAGGCTGCAATCCGGTCAGCAAATCCCATCCTTCACGCCAATCGCCAAGCCCGCTTTCAGCATTGATATGGCCCAGCGCGCCGGCATCGACAAAGCGCGCGCCCCACATGCGGGCTAGCACTCTGGCGGCGGGTTGGGCGCAATAGGGGTCGTTGCGACTGGCCACGAGAATGGCAGGGAAAGGCAAAACCGCCGAAGCTGTCGGGGAAAAGGCGGCAACCCGCACATCCAGAGGGAAGAAATCCACCTCGGGCGGAGCAACCAGCAGCGCGCCGGCCACAAGACTGGCCGCATCCGGATCCATCTGTGCCCATGCCGCCACGGCGTGACAACCAAGACTGTGCGCCGCCAGCAGCACCGGCCCTTCGACCGCACGCACCGCCAGATTGAGCTGGTTCACCCAGGAATTGCGGTGCGGCTTGTCCCATTGGCCCAGTTGCACCCGAAAGCAACCGGCATGCCGCTGCTCCCACAGGCTTTGCCAGTGATCGGGCCCCGAATTGTCGAGGCCCGGCACGGTCAGCACGAGAGGACGATCAGGATTATCGGACATAGACAGCTCCGGCGAACATGAATGTCTATTTATTTAATAGAGTATAATGCCAAAGCCAGCCAGACTTCCTTGCCCACGCCCAAGCGGAATTTGTGCGCCCCGTTCAGAGCCCCTCACCGCCAACCCAATGGGCATCCGTCAACAGACGCGCCAGATCCCACACCTGCCGCCTGATATCAGGCACGGCGATGATCTCCCACGCCTCGCCCTTGGTCAGCGGGCCGATGGCATAGAGATGGGGCTGGGCAGCGCCCGAGGCATCGCGCAGGCGCCCCTGATGATCGGCATCCAGCCCGAGATGGTGCGGATCAGGCCGCGCCTTGCCCTGCCCGAGCAGATCCGCCAGCAGCGGGGTGCTGTTGCGCGTCAGGTCCGATTCCGGCCCCGTGCACAGGATGATACGGGCGAAATGCCCGCTTTCCAGCCGATCCGTGCCACGCCGCCGCCACGTCACCAGCACTCCGCCCGCATCCCTTTTGGCATCGACCAGCCGCGCGGCGACATAATCCAGCCGCCCCTTGGCCTGCAAGGCGGCCAGTCGCTGAGCGATCTCGGGCGCGATACGGTGGCGATGGACATCCCACCACGGCCGCAAGTGGCGCAGGAACCGGCCCTGCTCGACCGTGTTGTGCTGTCGCCAGAGATGCTGCGTATGCGGGCGCAACTCGTCCACCGCATGATGCCAGCCAACTTGCGCGGCGCGCTGCCGCACATGGCGCAACAGCGCCGAACCGCGCAGTTCAGGTCGGGCAGCCGGCGTAACCTGTGGCCCGACCGGCAAATGGGCGCGCGGCTGCAGGCCACGCCGCGAGAGCGCTACGATCTGTCCGCCAAAACCAGCCTTGTCGAGGCTGAGCGTGACATCGACCGCCGTCAGGCCCGTACCGATCAGCAGCACCCGCCCGTCCGCTGGCTGGCCTTTGGCCGCATCGCCAGACCACGGATTGAGCATCAGCAACGGCGACGGCAGGCCCGCCAGTTGCGGCAGCGGCTGCGGCGGGAAATGGCCTAGCGCCAGCACCACAGCCCCAGCCTTCAAAAGCGTTCCGTCGGCCAGCACCACCCCGTCATCCGCGACAGTGACCGCTTCCTGCGTGATCAGGGTGAACCGCCCTCCCGCTTCCTCGCGGGCCTTCTCGAACAGGTTGTTGAGATAGAGGCCATAGGTCTGGCGCGAGACGAAGCGGTTGGCCTTGTCGGCCTCGGAATTGCCCAGCCAGCGCAGGAAATGCGAGGAATCATCGGGAAAGGCGCTCATATTGGCGGCACGCACATTGAGCAGATGGTCCGCATCACACGCGCCATAGGCCAGCCCGCGCGCCAAGGCCTTGCCGTCGCGCTCCACCAGCACCACCGACGCGCCCTGCCGCAACAGGTTGACCGCCAGCAAGGTACCCGAAAAGCCGCCCCCGACAATCACAACGGGGCGTTCCTGCTTCTGGGTCGTCATGGTCGCGATGCTCCTGCGGGAGCCTGCCGCAAGCGACGGCGCCAGACCCCAAGTTTTTCTTGCGCGGACTGAATGAAGCATTGCGCGAAGAAACTCAATCATTTTGGTAGAACTTTTGCGTCCGGCGGGGAAATCCTTCCTCTCCCTGCCCCGTCGGACCGCGGCTTTTGATTCTTCGTGTCAGCTTGCTCCGCGTCACCAACGGCTAAAGCGGCACGGGGCTATGGCGCTTGCGCTTCTGTCTCGTGCTTGGATGCACCACAGGAGTTTCGCAATGCCCGCCTCTGCCACACTTCGCACCGCATGGCCTCACCAGTCGCCTGTATCGCGGCTCAAGCCTGCCCCTCTGCCCCATCTCCCGTTGCCACATCCGTCCTGGCGCTTGAGTGAACCATCCCATGACCAGCACAACCGTCTTTCCGCCGCAGAATTCTGGCAACGGCTTGGCCTCTGAACCGACCATGTTCGACCTGCCCGCTCTGGCCGAAGCGCTCGGCGCGCGGCGCCATGCCTGGCGCGCGGCGCAAAATCACGACGAGGCCTATGGCGCCCACGGCTTCCCCTCGCGCCTCGCGCTGGGGCAGATTATCGACAACCTTGCCTCGGCACTGTTTCCCATGCGGCTTGGTCCGCGCGGGTTGACACTCGAAACCGAGGACGCCTTTGTCATCGCATCGCTGCGCCGCGCCCTGCCCGATCTGGCCGCGCAGATCCGCATGGAACTGCACGCCGGACGCGCGCTGGACGAAGCCCCGATCCACGCCGAGGCGCTACGCATCGCCCATGTGCTGGCACAGCGCCTGCCCTCGATCCGCCGCCTGCTCGACACGGACCTTGAAGCAGCCTTTGCGGGCGATCCT
The DNA here is from genome assembly GCA_002336765.1 of Novosphingobium sp. UBA1948. Lineage (GTDB taxonomy): Bacteria > Pseudomonadota > Alphaproteobacteria > Sphingomonadales > Sphingomonadaceae > Novosphingobium. The sequence continues at coordinate 5,948 of DDES01000145.1, forward strand.
GCGGCCCGCAGCGTGGACGAGGTTCTGCTGTGCTATCCCTCGCTCACGGCAATGCTGCACTATCGCATCGCCCATGTACTCTACAGCGAGGGCGCGCCGCTGGTGGCGCGCATCATCACCGAGATCGCCCATTCCCGCACCGGGATCGACATCCATCCCGGCGCCACCATCGACGAGGCGTTTTTCATCGACCACGGCACGGGCGTGGTGATCGGCCAGACGGCGATCATCGGCAAGCGCGTGCGGCTGTATCAGGCGGTCACGCTGGGCGCCCGCAGCTTCAGTTCCGACGCGCAGGGCCATCTCGTCAACAGCCCGCGCCATCCGATTATCGAGGACGATGTGGTGATCTATGCCGGTGCCACGATCCTTGGCCGCATCACCATCGGCGCGGGCAGCGCGATCGGCGGCAATGTCTGGCTAACCCGCAGCGTGGCCCCGCGCAGTATCGTGCGACAGGGCGCCCCCAGCATCGCCATCGAAAGCGATCCGCTGGAAGACTGGCCCTGAAGCAAGGGGAGCGCGAAAGGTTCGCGCACAAGCTCCTTACAAGGCGGGCGCAGGCGGCCCTTTTTCCAGTTCGGGCACAAAGTGCAGATGGCAGGCCACGCAGGCCGCATTGAGATCATCGCCCGCCTTTTGCAGCCCGGGATAGTCATGCGCCTCGGCGGCTTTGGCGCTGGCCTTGGCCGCGGCGCGGGCGCGGGCCACATAGCGATGCCAATCCGCCGAAGGCAGGCGATAGGACGGCGTTTCGAGCACATAGGTCAGTTCGATGACCGTCAGCGCATCGCTCTCGGCATTTTCCCATGCCGCCTCGTCCTTGGGCTGGCCGCTATGCGTGCCACTGGCATCCACTTCCTCGGCCGACCAGCTCCAGAGTTGTTCGGCGTTGCGCTGCATCACATGGCCCATCAGCTCCTTGAGAGGCAGCACATCGGCGCGCGGGCGGGCGGGTTTGGCAGCATAGGCCGAGGCCGCCAGCGTGGCGGCGGCGGCGGCTAGGATCAGTTTGCGGGTGGTCATGCGTCATTCCTCGGCATGGAGAGCGGCGTTCCAGTTGAAATGCAGGTCGGGGCGCTGGGCAAAGCTGGCCAGACCCTCGGTAAGCGGAGGCAGCGGCCTTGCGCCCGTCAGCACCTTGCGCGGAATATGCGGCGCCAGCATCTCGACCAGACTGTAGGCAAAGTTGCGCAGCAGCGAGCCTTTGAGCAAGGCGACCTTGGTGCTGGAATGCGGAAACAGGCGGCTGGATTGCGGCACCACCGCCAACCCGTCGGCGGGGCCGTTGACCATCGCCATCTGCGCCACCACCCCCACACCCATGCCCAGCCGCACATAGGTCTTGATGACATCGGCATCCATCGCGGTCAGCCGCAGATCGGGGCTGAGCCCCGCCTTGTCGAAAGCATCAACCACCACCGAGCCACCGGAAAAATCGCGGCTGTAGGTGATCAACGGATAGGCCGCGATATCGGCCAGCGATGGAGCAGGCAGGCGCGCCAGCGCATGGTCTTCCGGCACGATCACCACATGATCCCAATCGAAACAGGGAAAGGTGGCCAGATCCGAAACCTCGTCCAGCGCCTCGGTGGCAATGCCCAGATCCGCCTCGCCGCGCAGCAGCATGTCCGAAACGTAGCGCGGCGTGCCCTGCCGGATCTCCACCTCGACATCGGGAAAGGCGCGCGAGAAATGCACCAGCACCGGCGGCAACACATAGGAAGCCTGATTGTGGGTGGCGGCAATGGTCAGCCGACCCTTGTCCTCGGCCACGAATTGCGCGGACAGGCGCTTGAGATTTTCCGCTTCATGGATGATCCGCTCGATCACCTCGGCGGCATGGCTGCCTGCCTTGGTCAGGCCCACCAGCCTTTTGCCGCGCCGCACGAAAATATCGATGCCCAGTTCCGCCTCCAGATCGCGGATCTGCTTGCTGACCCCCGATTGCGAGGTGAACAGCTGGTTGGCGACCTCGGTCAGGTTGAGATCATTGTGCACGGCGGCCCGCACATAGCGCAGTTGCTGGAAATTCATGCGGCCCCCCGACACGCACCGGCCCCATTGGCCTGGCGGAATGTCTATTTTATTAGTTGAGTTTCTCGATGGCGCAAAACAACATCCTCTTGGGGGGGGATCAGGTAAGATATGTATCAATGCATCGCTGGCCAGACAGGTGGCCAGCGACCTTGTCGTTTCACCGCGCGATCAACACGCCAGCGCCCGGCACACCCACCGCGCCGCCGCCAAAGCCACCGTTGTTTTCCGCGCAAATCCGCTCGTCATGCTCGTAGGCCAGCGGCTTGGCGGGTGCGTTGGCCGCATGGACATCGAAATGCCAGCCATCGGGCTTGTCCTGCGCGGTGAAGCGCCGCACCGGAATGGTCGCTGTCCACGGGCGGGCATAGACCGTGGGATCAGTGAAGGTGGCCACATAGTTGAAGCGCTTGCCGTCGGGCTGGAAGATATAGCGCTCCACCACCGTGGCATTCTCACTCATAAAATCGCCCTGACGGCCAAACAGCGCCTTGCCATTGTTGTTGGTCACGTTGACAACCAGCGTGTTGCCTTCCCAATGGCCGTGGCTATCGCCGTTCCACAGCTTGATCGCCTCGGGCAGCGACTTGCCCCCCTTGTCGCCATCCAGATGGATCAGGCGCCAGCCAGAATCGAACCAGAACAGCACCTCGCCCTTGTATTGGCGGATTTCAAAGCCGTGCCACATATAGCTCTTGGGCACACCGGCGGGGGCACAGCGGGCCAGCGGCTCGACATAGCGCGGTTTGACCGGATCGGAGAAGTTCTTCGCGAAATCCTGCTGCAAGGCGCGCGCGGCGGGCAGATAGGGAATCTCGCCATCCGCCGGATCGGACACGCGGCTGGGCGCCCGCTCCGAACGCGGCCCGAGCGGCGCGCGCTCGTTGCCTCCGGGCTGGCGGCCCTGCGGATCGGTGAAATTGGAATGGTTGCCGATCGTGTTGGAATAGAAACCGGCCACCAGCGGCTGTCCGTCCGCCGTGCGCGGCCCTTTCCACGGGCCGGAAGCGATCGCGGGGAAACTCCGTTCGCGGTTGATACCGCCGCCCTGACCCTGACGGGCCGGACGCGCTTGCTGCCCAGCATTGGCGGCAGCGGCAGGCTGTTCGGGAGCCTGCGCAACGACGGGGGTGGCCACGGCCAGCGCAGCCACAACGAGAAGAGACTTGGTCATGGCTGGCCATCCTTGTGCGGATAATGGTCGGCATATTCGAAGGTGTAGCAATAATCCTCGATCAGCCGGAAATTGGCATCACGGCGCCGGTTGAGCAGGACCTCGATGGTCCACGGGCGGCTATAGACCTTGGGGTCATCCAGCGTGGCGCGATAGCGGATCGTATCCTTGTCCACGAAAGACCAGCGCTCGACCACATGCAGCTCTTCCGAATGGTAATTGCCCGCGCGGTCCAGCCACGTCTCGTCGTTCACATCGGTCACATCGTTGACCAGCGTGTCGCCTTCCCAATGCGCGCGATTATCGCCCAGCCACAATTCCTTGTGCAGTTCCTCGGGGTGCAGCGAGCCATCCTTGTGGATCACGCGGACCTGATTGCCGAACTGGTGGACCAGCGTCAGATCCTCGTCGCGTTGCAGGATCTGGAAAGGCGCGGGATAATAGACCCCGCGCGGCACGCCCAGCACATAGCATTTCAGGCGCGGATCTTCGGTGGTGCGGGTGGCGAAACGCTTAGTGCGGCGTTCCAGCGCGGCGGGCAGATAGGGAATGGTCCCTTCCTCCACCACGCCCGCCGAAGGCGGCGCATCGCGGCGATCGGCATGCGGCTCGAGATCGTAATCCGCCTCGCTCAGCGTTTGCCAGATGCCCGAGAAATCGGGATGGCCCTGCGCATCACGCGGGATGGCAGCAGCCACGGCGGCACTGGTCTTGCGCGGCGCGGCGGCGCCAGCAGGGGCAGCAACCCCCGCCAGCAAAGCCAACACCAATGCGCCTTTCAGAGTGGACTGCCGCATCTCAGGTCCTCGCAGGCGGAGCGTCGGGCGCGCTGCCGGTCGAAACCTTGCGGCCATTGGCCAGTTGCACCTGCACCGCATAACCGAAATTGCCGCCATTCTTGGCGCGGAAGCCCTGCACGGTGATCCCGCTGCCCGGCTCGACATCCTCGCGCGTCAGGCCGTTGTTGCGCAGCGAACTGGGGGTGCCGAATTCAAAGCCCCAAGTGGCGACCGAGCCGTCCTTGGCCTTCACATCGATATAGATCCAGCTATGCGGGTTCACAAAGCGCACCTTCTCCACCGTGCCTTGCAGCGTGACCGGCTTGGCGGCATCAAATTCAGCGGCAAAGGCGTGGTGGGCCTGTGTCGGGGCGGAAACCAGCGCGGCGGCGGACGACAGGCCGAGTGCGATGGCGACAGTCTTGATGGTCTTCACGGGTTTACCCTCCTCACATTGTTCAACAGCGGGGGATTACAATTTCACGCGGCCCACCAGACCGACGTAGCGACGCGCGCCAATGCCGTCGTAACCGACCGGTGCATTGTTGCTGAAATCGTTGACGCTGGTGGTGTAGCGCACATCGAACAGGTTGCGCGCGATCAGGCTCAGCTCGGTCTTGTGGCCCGCAATGCGGGTGGCAAAGCCAAAGCCGACATCGGTCAGGTGATAGGCCTTCTGCCAGCCATAGGGCGACAGAAGCTGTTCCAGATTATGCGCGGTGCGATAGGTGTCGTTGGCAAAGGCGGTGAAAGTGACGCCGGTGCCGGGGATCTGGTGCTCGAAATTGAAGCCCAGCACCACGGTCCAGCGCGGCGCGCCCACGATCTGCTTGCCGGTGTTGTTGCACACCGGAACCGAACTCGGGAAAGAGCGCGGGCAGGTGGCCGTCGACCAGTCGGTATAGACCGCATCATTATACGATCCCGCGAAAGTCAGGGTCAGGCCCTTGGCGGCGTTAAGCGCGCCTTCCCATTCCACGCCGCGCGCACGGATGCCGGGAATATTGCCCAGCACCGAGCTATAGCCGGTGGACGAAGTGGCATCGGCAATGCTGGTCGTGGCCTGATAATCGCGAACCTTAGTGTAATAGAGGTTCACGTCCAGCGTCAGCTTCTTGGCAAACCACTGCGTCTTGACGCCCAGCTCAAAATCGGTGGTCTTTTCAGGGTTCACATTGCGCGTGGCGCCGCTGTTGTCGAAAGCCACCGCGCCCGATTTGCCGCCGCCGCTGGCCGAGGCATAGACCAGCAGATTGTCATTGGCCTTGAAGCTGGGATTGACCAACCACGCCACTGAATCGGCATAGATCGGCAGGCCTTGCACATTGGCAAAGCTGGCGCCCAGTTGGCTGCTACGGATAGCATCGGCGGTGGTGTTACCGGTAGCAACCAGCGCGGTGCCGTCGGCATAGGTGGCGGCCTTGGTGGTCACCGAATGCTTCTGCTCGCGGGTGTAGCGCAATCCGCCGGTGATGGTCAGGCGATCCACCGGTTTCCAGTCAACCTGTGCGAAACCGGCCTGACTGGTCGAGACGGGGTTCTGGAAGGTGGTCGAACGCACATTGTTGAGCGAGGCGCGCAGCAGCGGCAGGTTCGCCACGGTGCTGAGCGTCGTATACTGCGCGTTGGTGGCGTAAAACGCCCCCGCATCCTGCCCATAAAGCGTGCGGCTGGTGGTTTCGGTGTCGATCTTGAAGAAATAGAGGCCGGTCTGGTACTGGAGCGTATCGCCCAGCTTGCCCGACAGGCGCAACTCTTCCGACAATTGCTGCGTATCGACCAGCGTGCCGCCACGGTTGATGGCAAAGCGGGTCTGCTCGCTGTCATTGTTGGCGTCGAAATGCAGCTTGCGGATGGCCGAGATCGACTTCACCTCGAACGGGCCGGCATCCCATGTCGCCACCAGCGAACCGCCATAGTTGCGCGTGATGAGCGGCAGGGCCTGATCCATGTCGATCGTGGTCCAGCTGCCGATGGTGGGCGTATAGCCACCGAAATAGCTGCGCGCGAGGCGGGTGGTGTAGGTGGTGGTGCGCGCCGAGCCGTCATTCAGCGTGGTCGGATCGACCATGAAGGGTTTGGTGTTGCTGTTTTCATGCGTTTCAGCGCTGTCCACATTCAGGCGGAACGACAGCTTGTCGGTCGGCTTGAACAGCAACTGGAAACGCCCGCCCCAGCGGTTGCGCTCGTGCCAATGGCCGCCCACGGCGGGGTTGATATTGGCGATATCGCCCTGCTGTTTGTCGTAAAAGCCCGAGACGCGGAAGGCCAGCACATCATCCACGATGCCGCCCGAATAGGAGCCGCGCGCCTTGAAGGCGGGCGTGGACAGGCCGCCTTCAAGCTCGAGGCTGGCCTCGGGTTTGAAGCTCGGCGCCTTGGTGGTGTATTTGATCACGCCCAGCGAGGTGTTCTTGCCCAGCAGCGTGCCCTGCGGCCCGCGCAGGATCTCGACCTGCTGGATATCGGTGAAATCCTGATAGGTCATGCCGGTGTGGTCGAGGAACACATCGTCGATGATCGTGCCGACGGCGGCTTCCATGTTGTCATTGCCGCTGGTCTTGCCGATGCCGCGCAGCGATACGCCGGTGCGCCGCGCATTGGGCGTGGTGGCGGTCAGGCTGGGCGCGCGCTGGGTCAGGTCAGCGATGGTGAAGACCTGCTGCTTGGCAATCGTCTCGCTGCCCAGCACCGAGATCGGGATCGGCACATTGCGGATGTCCTCGTCGCGGTTGCGCGCGGTGACGGTGATCGCCTCGCCGTCGAAAGCATCGGCAGCGGGTGCCGCAGGGGCATCCACGGCGGCGGCATAGGCCGCAGGCGCGCCCGAGGCGAGCAACACGGTGGCGAGGAGGAGGCGGGCACCCGAAGCGCCCGCAAGGTTCTGCACATTTGACATGGTTTTTTCCTGAAAGATGGGATGCTGCGGCTTACTTGCCGAGACGATCGGGACCCTTGGTCAGCACCGGAATGCGATAGACCGAGCCGGAACCCACGGCGTAGAGGCGGCCATGATCCGCACCACCGAACACGAGGTTCTGGGGCTTGCGCGGCAATGTGATCACGCCCAGCGCGGCGCCGGTGGCGTCAAACACTTCCACGCCCGCATTGGTGGCCACAAACACGCGGCTATCCTTGTCCACCGCGATGCCATCGGCGCCGCTGCGGCCATTCTTGAAGCCCGCCAGCTTGGCGAAATCGCGGCGGTCCTTCAGGCTGCCGTCGGGATTGACGCTATAGGCGATCAGCGCCTCGCCCGCGGTGTTGGCGACATAGACGGTCTTTTCATCCGCACTCAACGCCACGCCATTGGGGAAGGTGATGTCGTCGGCCACGAGCGTAACCTTGCCCTTGGGGTTGACCCAGTAGAGGCCGGTCTTGATCGGGCCAGCCGGAGTTGCGCCGCCCTGCGTAGCCTTCTGGTAAGCGCCCGGATCGGACACATAGAGATCGCCCTTGGCCGAGCGGGCGAAGTCATTGGGGCGCACAAAGCCGCCCTTGGGGCCCGAAGTGATCACCTTCTTGGCGGGCTCGTACTGCACCACACCGGTCGAACCGGCGGTGGTAAGCAGGCCATAGAGCTCACCGTTACCCCCGATGGCCAGCGCATTGGCGCCGCCATCCTTGTCCAGATAGGTCGAAATCTCGCCATTGGCGGCGATCTTCACGATGCGGTCGGCGCGGTTCTCGGTAAAGAGGATCGAGCCATCCTTCAGCATCACCGGTCCTTCGGTGCCCTGAAAGCCCTCACGCACCACGGCGATCAGCGAACCACCCTTGGTAACGCCCGCGATCTCGGGCGTGACGAACTTCTTGTTCCACAGCGTGCCGCCTTCCTGTTCATAGTTCTGCACACCGGCGGCGCCCACCACATTCACGCCCTTGGCGGCGAGGATCTCAGCGCCCTTCTGGCCGCGACCGGCGTGGTTGGAGACGACAACAACCTGACGATCCTTGGGAATGGCGGCCACGAAACGGTCGAGTTCGGAAATCTGGATCGAGAGATAGAAGGGGAAGCCGCCGATCTCGCTCACCTCGTCAGGGCGGCGCACATCGATGAACACCACCTTGTCGGGCGTGGCCAGCAGCGCGTCGAGCTGGGCGCGGGTCAGCACGGGGATCTTCGAGGGCGCTTCGGCAGCGTGGGCCGCAGCGGGCGCCGGTGCCGTTTGGGCCAGCGCGAGACTGCTGCCAGTGAGGGCCAGCATCAGCGCCGATCCGACCAGAGCGGCGCTGCGACGACGGGGGGTGGAAGTGCTCATGTTTCCCTCATGTGTTCGTGTGAAAAAGCTTGAGGGGGTGGCTAGAAGCTGGATCGGGTAAAGCTAACCAACCGATCCTGCTTTCCTTATGAGCATTTGCGATGATGGCCGTGCAGCGCGTGAAAAGCGGCCAAATACAAGGGGCGGCGCAGGTTTCCCCACGCCGCCCCGCGCCGGTTCAGAAATTCTTTGCTCAGCTAAAGCCGACCCATCGTCCGGCAATGGTCACGGTCAGCCAGCCAACCACTGTCCCAACCGCCAGCCATTGCGCCAGACGGTCGCCCTGCTCACTGGCCACCGTGCGCGAACGCGCTACCAGCACGGCCAAGGCAAACACAGCCGATACGCCACCGATCAGCATCGCGCCGGTGTTGAGCCCCCGCGTGCTGGCGAACAGCCAGAGCGCCAAAGCCAGCACGCCAAGGCCCGCCAAACCGCACACGCCTTGCAGGGCGCTCTTGCCGCCACGCAACCGCCCAGCCAGCGCAAAGCTGAACAGCACAGCCGCCACCAGCGGGAGGATCTTGATGAAAAAGGCGCCATTGGCCACCAAGGTCAGCGCCGTGGCGATCGACATGAAGATGCCGCTCACCGTGCCGCCGATCGTGCCCGCGCGCAGCCATGGGCGGGTCAGGCGCTCGACTTCGCCCAGCGCCACATCGCCCAGCGTGATCCCCAAGGTGCGCAAGGCCAGCACCAGCGTCGATCCGCCCAGCATCACCAGAAACAGCAGATGCGAGATTTCCACCAGCGAGAAGGCCCAGACCGTCTGGTTGAGCGCCTGGATCGTGGGACTATGCGCGATACTTTCGGCAAGGCTCTGCGCGCCCGGCACCGAATTGCGGAAGGTGATGATAGCCAGCCCGCTCATAGCGAAACCTCCTGTTCCAGCGAGGCAAGGGTGGCGGCTTGCCCCTCGCAGTCGGCCAGCGCGCCCACCACGGGGCCAGCCTCGGCGCACGTAAAGCGGTCATAGGCCATGCAGCGCCCCGCCGCGATCACCAGCACCCACAGCAGGATCGAGGCCGCCGCCGAACGCCGCGCGGCCAGCGGGGGCACGGGCGCGGCATCCCACTTGGCGGCATCAGCCTGCACGCGGCTGTGGAAGATGAAGATATTGGCCGCCGCCAGCAGCAGGAACACCACCTTGATGCGGAAGGCAGCATTGTGCCAATAGTCAAAGGGCTTGGCATAGAACACCAGCAGCCCTGTCACGATCATCACCACAAAGCTGCCCACGGTGATCGGCAGCAGGCTGCGCGTGACGCGCGAGATCGGCACATTGGGCAGGGCCAGACCCAGCAGACGCAGATCGACAAACAGGATCGTGCCCGCGAAAGCCATCAAGGTCAGCACATGCGTGCCTTCCAGCAGCATCCACCAGTGCAGCGAACCGAGCAGTTGCGCGCTCCACGAGCTGTAAGCGTCAAGTTTGCCGGAGGCGTCGGGATGCGCCCCCAACTGGTATTGCAGATAGGCCATCCATTGCGAAATCATGGTGATCGTCCCCTAAGGCGGCGAGAGCCCCACGCGGCGGGGGAAGCCGTTCGGCCCCCGCGCGGGATCATGCGAATTGGGGATTGTCGGTAGGAAAGCCTCGGCGCGGCGCGAACCAAGCATTGTGCACAAGCTTATGACGCTTGCTGCTAAGCTTTGTGGGCCGCCTCATAGTTAGCGCAGCGCCGCCGTCCGTTGATCAGGCGGTTGTGCGACAGGCACAGTCCATCCTCCCCCCGCACGCTGGCATGGGCCGAGGACAGGCTGGACAGGCCGGGCAGATGCGCCTCGATCCAGCCCGCCTCGGTGCAGAAATGCAGACAGGACGCGCAGCCCTCGCCGGAGCGGGGGAGCAGCGCGTCCCTGATCCGGCCGAGCAAGCTCACTGGCCGAGCGTCGCCCAATGGCTGCCGAACACATAGACCGACAGCACAAAGCCCAGCACGACATTGACCGCCACGCCGATCGAAAAGGCGGCCAGCGGGCGACGCCCCGTCTTCGCCATTTCGCGCAGGCGGGTGGTAAGGCCGATGCTGAAAAAGCAGAAGATGAAGGTCCAGGTCCGCAGATCCTTGACCGGCCCGATCAGCTTGGCCACGGCAATCTTGTTGTAATCGGCCAGACTGTATTGCGCGGTCAGCGCCGAAACCAGCACCGAGGCGAACAGGAAGCCAAGCACGAATTTGGGAAAACGGCGCCAGATCTCGCGCGCATCCGGCGCGCTGCCTTTCGCCTCGCCATCCTCGTTCCAGCGCGTGGTGGCAATCACCGCCAGCACCACCGCCCAGATGCCGATCCACACATCACGGCCCACCACCTTCATCAGGGTAAAGGCTTGCAACGCCTGTTCCGAGGTTCCGGCAATACCGGCCACCTTGCCCGCGTAGCCGCCATAGGCCTGCGCCGCGGCAATGCCCGCCGCATCGGCAAATTCCGAAGTGCCGATCCATGCCCCCGCAATGCCGGTGGGCAGCAACAGCGCCTTGGCGGCCAGCGGCAGGATGAAGATCATGGCAATCGCCCACAGCACCACCGCCGAGATGGTGATCGGCGTGTCCTCCTTCTTGGCGCCCACCGCGCCCGCGACCGCAATCGCCGCCGACACGCCGCACACCGCGCCGCCCACGCCCAAAGTGGCGGCAAAGCGGCGATCAAGGCCGAGCTTTACGGCGGCGAAGAAAATCACAAGGAACGTCACGATAGACACAATCGAAGCCTGCAAGATCGCCACCGGCCCTGCCAGCGCGATCAGGCTCAGCGGCACGGTGGCGCCCAGCAGCACGATGCCGGTCTTCACATAAAGCTCGCCACGAAAGCCAGCGTCAAAGCGGCGCGGCAGACCCACCGTGTTGGCGATCAGCAGGCCGGCGAAAAGCGCGATCAGCGGTGCCTCGAGATTATAGGTGACGGCCTTGTCCCACTGCCCCACCACGAAGATGGCATAGGCAGCCAGATAGAGCAGGCTGAAGGCGGGCGCGATATCGCGAAAACGATAGCCCAGCCCCCGCAGCGCGCCGGAGAAAGCCGCCAGCCAGAAAGCAAACTGCGCAAGATAGCGCGGCCAGTTCTCCGCCAGATCACCGGTGACCTGCGCAAACTCTTTCCAGCGCGGCGGCAAAACCGCCAGCCAGCGCAAACTGCTGCCATTGAGGAACAGCACGGCGGCAACAGCGACGATGCCCAGCCCGATCAGGATGGCCCACCAGTCTTCCTTGAGCCGGAAGCCCCCCACCTTGCCGCCTACACCATCCGTCATCGCGCAAACTCCCCATTCGTGGGGTCCGCTTCAAGTTGGTCGGGCTGGTGATGGCAACCATGTTTTGATGCATAGCTTATGCCGCATTCTGCTTTGCCGTGCTGTCAGCCTGTTTGTCCCGCCGGTTCGGTCCCGCGGCAAGGGCGGGAACCCGCCCTTCAGAGTTGGGCCTGCCCGAGAACAAGGCCACCCCACGCCGGCAGATGGGCGCTTCCTCCCTGCACCACGCCCGGCAGACCATAGTCCAGCACCTCGAAAGAACCTTCCGGCAGGGCATAGTCCAGCGCAACGCCGCCAAGGTTGAACACGCACAGCAGCCTCTGCTCGCCATAGCTGCGTTCAAATGCGAGGATCGGCTCCGGCGCGTCGAGGAACCGGATCGCGCCTAGCCGCAACGCGGGATGGGCGTTGCGGAAGGCGATGAAGCGCTTGGTATGCGCAAGGGTCGAGCGCGGATCGCGCTGCTGGGCGTCCACGGCCAGCGGATCATGCGCTCCATCCACCGGCAGCCACGGTTCGATCGGGCTGAATCCGGCATGCGGCTCGCCCTGATGCCACGGTAGCGGCGTGCGACAGCCATCGCGGCCCAGACTGTCGGGCCAGAAGCGGATGCCCTCGGGATCGCGCAATTTTTCGAAGGGTACTTCGGCCTGTGGCAGGCCCAGTTCGTCGCCCTGATAGAGGAAGATCGTGCCGCGCAGACACATCAGCACCCCCATCAGCACCTGCGCGAAGGCATCGCCTTGCCCCGCCGCCTCGATGTCCGGCCCGCCCCAGCGGGTGCGGGCGCGCACCACGTCGTGGTTGCTGAAAGACCAGCTCGGCCACGCGGTGTCGCTGGTCCAACGCTCGAGCGCGTCGCGGATCAGATGCGCGGTCAACGGCCCGTTTTCCAGCAGCAGGAAGTTGTAGGCCGTATGGAGCAGCCCCTCCTCGGTATATTCGATGCTGCGCCCGACATAATCGTCGCTGCCGATTTCCGCGACGGTCATTCGCTCGCCATAGGAATCCACCAGAGCGCGCAACTGGCTCATGAAGGCCAGATTCTCCGGCTGCGAGCGGTCGTGGAGATGGCGCTGGTGCCAGTAGGGGCGCAGGAATTGACCGCCGCCGCCCGTCTGCTTGGGCGGGTTGTCGCGCAACAGCCGGTCGCAATAGTAGAAATTGGCCACATCGAGCCGGAAGCCGTCAATGCCCCGATCCAGCCAGAAACGTGCCACATCCAGAATCGCCGCGCGCACCTCCGGATTGTGGAAATTGAGATCGGGCTGCTCCGACAGGAAGTTATGCATGTAATACTGCCGCCGTCGCGTGTCCCAGCTCCATGCCTGTCCGCCGAACAGGCTGATCCAGTTGTTGGGCGGCCCGCCGTCATCCTTGGCCTCGGCCCAGACATACCAATCGGCCTTGGCATTGTCCTTGCTCGCTCTGCTCTCGCGAAACCACGCATGCTGGTCGGAGGTATGCGAATAGACCTGATCGATCACCAGCTTGAGCCCGAGATCGTGGGCACGGGCCACCATCGCGTCAAAATCCGCCAGCGTGCCGAAGGTGGGGTCAACGCCGGTGTAATCGGAAATATCATAGCCGAAATCGCGCATCGGCGAGGTGAAGAAGGGAGAGAGCCACACGCCATCCACCCCCAAATCGCGCAGATAGTCCAGCCGCGCGGTCACACCCGGCAAATCGCCCACGCCATCCCCGTTTGAATCGGCAAAGCTACGCGGATAGACTTGATATATCACGCCGCCGCGCCACCATTCCTTCATCTTCAAATCCTTCCCGAAGGGCTGCCTCACGGGCGCCTTGTCAATCGATGCACAATTTATGATATGCATTTCATAACTGATATGTTAGGCCCTTTGCAAGCGGCCAAACATCTTCGCACCATAAAGCACAAGCCGCATCAGGAGAGGACGCCATGGCCAACCCGCCGCCCGCTGCAACAGGTTTGCGATCCACCATGAGCGCCACCCATGCGACGTTGGTGCTGGCCCTGTGCTATGCGGTCTACGCGATTTTGCTCAACAGCGTGGGCACTGTGATCCTGCAATCCATCACCAGCTTCCATGTCGAAAAGCTGACCGCCAGCACGCTGGAAGCCTTCAAGGATCTGACGATCGCCATCACCAGCTTCACCCTTGCGGCGCAAGTGCCGCGCATGGGGCTAAAGCTGACGATGCTGCTGTCGCTGGCCATCGCCGGCGCAGGCTGCGTGCTGGCCGCCGTGGCGCAGCAATTCTGGGCGATGCGGGCGCTGTTCTTCTGCATCGGGCTGGGGTTTGGCCTGATGAAAGTGGCGGTCTATGCCGCCATCGGCCAGTTCACCGGCTCGGCCAGCGGCCATGCGCGGATGCTGGGTATCGTTGAATCGCTGTTTATGGTGGCGGTGGTGGCCAGTGCATGGATCTTTGCCGCCTTCATCGACCCCGCCCGACCTGCGGGGCTCGACTGGCTCCATGTCTACTGGTGGCTGGCAGGCGCCTGCGGGTTGGTGATGCTCGTCGTGCTGTCGGCCGACTTTCCGCGGATCGCTGCCGTTAGCGGCGCGGCGGCGGCGAGTTTTGCCGGTATGCTGGCCTTGCTCGCCCATCGCGCGATCCAGATCTTCACGCTTGGCGTGTTCCTCTATGTTTTCATCGAGCAGGGGTTGGGAACATGGCTACCCTCGATCAACCATCTGGTGCTCAAGCTTGATGAGGCGATGGCCGTGCAGGCTGCATCGGCCTTTGCTCTGGCGATAGCGGCGGGGCGCATGGTGGCCGGACTGGTGGTCGAGCGCATGGGCTGGCGCGCGCTGCTGCTGACCTGCCTTGGCGTTATGGCGATCATTCTGGCCGTTGTTCCGGTGATCGCCTCCCAGAGCCACGCGATCTCCCGCTGGGCCGATTTGCCCTTCGCCGCCTATCTGCTGCCCGCGATCGGCTTTTTCATGGCGCCGCTGTATCCCACGCTCAATTCGGTGGCGCTCAACGCTGTGCCCAAGGAACGACAGGCCGGACTGATCGGCCTGATCGTGGTCTTTTCAGCACTGGGCGGCACCGCAGGGTCGCGCATGGTCGCGCAACTGTTCTCGGCCATGCCCGACGCCAGAGTGCTGTACAGCCTGCTGCTGCCGATTGGCCTGATCGCGCTGGTCGTGGTGGCGCTGGGCCGCCGGGTGGAGGGTTGATCAGGTTTCCCGCACGATCAGACGCGTAGGCAGGGTGGTCGAATTGGCGCGTCCACCATCGATCAACTGCATCAGTTTTTCGACCAGTATGGCGCCTGCCAGATGGGTTTCCTGCTCGATGGTGGTGATGGCGGGGGTGAAATCGGCGGCGGGCGGAATATTGTTATAGCCCACCAGAGCATAGTCACGCGGACTGGCAAAACCCGCCTCGCGCATCGCCGCGATCGCGGCCATCGCCGCTGTGTCGGAAAAGGCGAAGATGGCATCGGGCGCGCGATGATCGCGCAGCCAGTCGCGCATGGCGTGATAGGTGGCGACATAGCTCCATTCCTCGCTGGGCAACGTATCTATGGTCACATCCTGCCCCCGGGCCGCCCGCTCCAGACCTTCGTGACGCATGCGGATTTCGAGATGGCGGTCATTGCCGATGAACAGCCAGTTCCTGCGCCCGCATTTCAGGAAATAGCGCCCTGCCAGTTCGCCACCCAGACGGTTGTCCGAGCCGACCGCACAGTAAGGCTCGGCCGCGTCGACAGCACCCCACACCACGAAAGGCACGCCCTGTTTGGCCAATTGCCGCAGGGCGGCATCGCGATCACCCTGTCCGAGAAAGACAAAACCATCCACCACCCGCGCCGCGATCTGGTCCTGATAGGCGCGCGCATCCTCATGGCGCGATGCCGAGAGCAGCAGATCGACATTGCGCACGCTCAGCGCCTCGGCCACGCCTGCCAGCAATTCGAAGATGAAAGGATCGGCAATGCGCCCGCCACGGTGCGAGGCGAAATCGAGCACCACCGATACCGTATCGGTGCGGGTCTGCCGCAGTTTCTGCGCGTTGCGGTTGACCGCATAGCCATGCTCGCGCGCGACCGCCAGCACATGCTCGCGCGTTGCCTCGGTCACCAGCGGGCTACCGTTGAGCACGCGGCTGACCGTGGGTTTGGACACATTGGCCAGCCGCGCGATATCCGCCATCGACACCTGCATCGAGCGGCTGCGCCGGTTCTCCCTGCCTTGCTCTGCCCGATCGGCCATATTGGTGACAAACGCCTCCCCGATTCCATGCGCAACCCCGTGCGGCGTATGCCCAATGGAGCCCCTGTGGCATTCTTACAATATTTTGCCGCGCTTGAAACCCGCTCGTTGAAATGAGTCTTGAAATGCATTTCAGAACCAGATAGGTCAACAGGTGTCAGGGCAACCCATCCAAGGCTTGCCCGCCATCAGGAGAGGACACTTATGAGCGCGATTTCCCGCATGCCGCATGCCGTCGGTCTGTCAGCCGCAGCGATGGCGCTGGCGCTGGCCACGTCGGCACAGGCCGCCGACGCACCGCAAGCCGCCCCCGCAGCCGACGCCAACACCGCACAGGAAATTGTGGTGACCGGCACCGCCGGCGGGCGCGGCATGAACCGCATGGCCGCCTCTTTCGCCGTCACCAATGTCACCGCCGCCGATCTGGTCAAATCGTCGCCCAAGTCTGCCGCCGAAGTGCTCAACATGGTGCCCGGCGTGTGGGTGGAAAGTTCGGGCGGTGTGGCGGGCGCCAACATCATGGTGCGCGGCCTGCCCTCGACCGGCGACGCGCCTTTCGTATCCTATCAATTGATGGGCAGCCCGGTTTTCCCCACGGCCTCGCTCTCCTTCATGGAAAACTCCTCGATCTTCCGCGAGGATCTGACCATCCGCAACATCGAAAGCGTCAACGGCGGCACCGGCGCGGTCTATTCGATCGGTGAACCGGGCCTCACCGTCAACCATGTGCTGGTTGAAGGCACCGACCAGACCAAGGGCGAGGTCAAGGCCTCGATCACCTCCTATGGCACCAAACGCGCCGATGCCATCATCAGCGGCAAGCTGGCCGAAGATCTCAATTTCATGATCGGTGGCTATGTCACCTCGTCGAAAGGACCGCGCTCCACCCAGTTTGATTCCGAAACCGGCCACCAGATCACCGCCAGCCTGACCAAACATTTCGACGGCGGCAAAATCACCGCCTATGCCCGCTACACCAATGATCACGGCGCATGGTACCTGCCCTTTGCCTATGCCACGCCGGGGATCAATCCGGGCACCTATACCCAGCTCGGCAACTACTCGCGCTTTGCCACGATCCAGACCGGCGCAAACACCACGCAGACCTTCGACCTGTCGCAAGGCCGCGGCTGGAAGGGGACGATCGCGGGGATCAATTTCGAAAAGAGCTTTGGCGACGGTTGGGCGATCCACGGCAAGCTGGGCTACACCGAAGGCGATGCCAACACACTGGGTCTGGTCAACGATGGCAGCGCGGTGACGGCCTCGGCCGTGCGGGCCGCCAACCCCTCGATCACCGCGCTTTCGGCCAATATGCCGGGCGGCGCGGCGCTGGGCAGTGGCGCCTATCTGCAAAGCTGGGGCCAATGGGTGGTGCTCAAGCACATCAAGTCGCTGACGCAGGAACTGGCGATCTCCAAGTCGTTTCTCGGCAATGATCTGACCTTCGGCTATTATGGCGCCAATTTCTCCTCCGACGATTACTGGTCGCTGGGCAATTTCAAGCCGATGGTGGTGCAGGCCAACGGGCCTTATGCGAATGCCACGATTGGCGGGGTCACCTCGCAACTGGCCTGCTCGGCGCTGCAGGCGGCGGGCGCCGGCGCGGGGTGCTGGAACTATGACATTCAGGATGCGGGCACGACCCATATCAACGCGTTCTACATCAATGACCAGTTCCACATTTCGGACCAGTTGACGCTGGATGCCGGTCTGCGTCAGGAATGGAACAAGACCAATTTCGTGCTCTACACCAACAACGCCAGCACCGCGGGCACGATCAATCCCTATCCCGACCTCTCCGCTCCGGCCAACAGCGTCAACGACAGCCGCAACCACCTGAGCTGGACCGCCGCCCTCACCTATCGTCCGAGCCGCGCGGCCAGTGTCTATGGCCGTGTGACCAAGGGCTATTTCAACCCCAATTTCGACGATTATCGCAACGCGGGCGCCGGAAACTCGCCGATCACCGCCTCGGTGATGCAGTATGAAATGGGCTTCAAATATTCCGCGAACGGCTATTTCCTCAGCCTGACGCCGTTCTATTATCACTTCGTTGGCGCCAACAGTGGCGCGGTGTTCGGCGGCGTTCCGGTGTTCAGCGACAATGTCAACGTCAAGGGCATCGAGCTGCAAGGCACAGCCCATATTGCCACCGGCCTGACGGTCAACGGCAACGCCACCTATCAGGACAGCAAGATTGCCGCAGGTTCAACCGATGTTGCCAACATCGGCCACACCTATCCCCGCCAGCCCAAGTTCGTCGCCAACCTCAGCCCGAACTACGAATTCGAGGCCGGTGGCGCCAAGATCAACCTGTTCGGCACCGTCTCCTATCGCGGCAGCCGCTACACCGACAACACCAACGCGGCCTCGCTGCCTTCGTTCACCACGCTGTCGCTGGGTGCCACGGTCAAGAAATATGGCATCGAACTGGGCGTTTTTGGCGACAATATCACCAATTCGCACGGCCTTACCGAAGGCGATCCGCGCGCCACGCTGGGTTCGGCAGTGCTCAATGCCCGTCCGATCTTCGGGCGTACGGTCAAGTTCAGCCTCGGCTACAAGTTCTGATGCGAGCCTGATTCAGCATCCTCCCTGGGGCCGGAAATCCGCATGGGTTTCCGGCCCGTTTTTTGCGATCAAGGAAGGCGACCATGCCCAGCGCGATGACCACCACCGGTTTTCTGGTCGCCGCCGTACTATCGGCAGTTACCGCGACCGCGCATCCCGCCACGGCGGATCGCCCCGAACTGGCCTTCAGCCAGCGCGAGGGTCTGGTTCTCAACATCTTCCTCCGTCAAGGCGCGACCGCGGCCCATCTGGTGGCGCGCGGCGGCACGCGACCAAGGGTGGTGGTGGCTTTTCCGGCTGGCAACAGCGGCGCGGAGCTGACCTTCGCCCCCACCGCGCAACCGGTGGTATGGCGCGGCGTGGGGACGCCCGCAGCCGTTCTCGAGCAGGACGCCAAGGGGCGCCCCTTGCGAGGCATCAGCAGCGTGCTGGACATCACCACGCCCGAATTGCGCCCCGCCCATGCTATCCTGTCGAGCATCCGCATCATTCGCAATGCGCAAGCGGGACAGGAGGAACCCGCCGCGCTACGGGCCGAACCGCAGTTCAGGGACAGGACATTGGCCTGGGCGCGCGACCGGATCGATGGTGCGGCTGGCTATGCCCTGCGGCTGACCGTGTTGCGCGGACGCTGGCAGGATGGCCGCCTTGTGGCCGCGGCTAACGGGCATATCCGGCTGCGTCTCACCGCGCTCACCGGTGAAGTGCCACTCACCCCGCTTGATGCGGCGAGCCTGCTGACGCCAGCCGCCAGACCCGATCGCGATGCCCGCCGCAAGCTGGCTTTTCTGAGCTATCGCGAGAAGTCCCTCGCGGGCTCGTGGCGCTTCAACACCTATTTCGGGCGCGATACGCTGATGTCGCTGCGCCTGCTGCAACCGGTGCTGCGCCCCTCGGCCAGCGAGGCCGGTCTGGCCTCGGTGCTGGCGCGCCTGTCACCGGAGGGCGAGGCCGCGCATGAGGAAGGGATAGGCGAATTTGCACTGCTTGCCCGCCAAGGGCAGAGCGATGCGCCGACTTTCGATTACGGCATGGTCGATACCAGCCTGTTGCTGCTTCCCGTTCTGGCCGACTATCTCGACACTCCGGCAGGCCGCCAGCGCGGTTCGCGTTTTCTTGCGACGCCGATCATCACCCTCAATCCCGAGACGCCATCAGGCCGCACCGGCGATCTGGTTTTGCGCAATCTGCGTTGGGTGTTTCAGGCCACGGAAAGTTTCGCCCGCGCCCCGCTTCCCACCCATCTGATCGCGCTCAAACCGGGCCATCCGGCTGGCCAGTGGCGCGACAGTGACGACGGGCTTGGATCGGGGCGCTATGCCTATGATGTCAACGCCGTGCTGGCGCCTGCCGCGCTTCGCGCCATCGCCCGCCTGTGCGACAGAGGCCTGCTGGCGCCCTATTTGAACCAGAGCGATCAGGGCGCTCTATGCCGGGAGGCGCAATCGCGTGCGCGAATCTGGCAGCGGAATGCGCCTCCGCTCTTTGCGCTCCGGCTTGACCAGAGCGACGCGCGGCAAAAGATCGCCGCCTATGCGGCCTCGCTCGGCATTTCCGCAAAACCGGCAATCGCAGCGGTCGGCCCGCAAGGCCTGCGTTTTCATGCTCTCTCGCTCGATGCGCAGGGCAAGGCGATACCGGTGCTGCATTCCGACGAGGGCTTTGCGCTGCTGTTCAGCGAGCCGCTCGCCGACGATCTGGCGCTGATGGTGGAAGCGATGATGCGCCCCTTTCCCGCCGGTTTGGCCAGCAGCGCAGGACTGATGGTTGCCAATCCGGCCTTTGCCAGTGCGGATCTGCAAGCACGTTTCGGTTCGGGGGCCTATCACGGCACGGTCATCTGGAGCTGGCAACAAGCCATGCTGGCCGCTGGTCTTGACCGTCAATTGAGCCGGAAAGATTTGCCGCCCGCCATCAGGGCAAGGCTGGTCGCCGCGCGGGCATGGGCAGGCCATGCGATGCGCAGCACCCACACGCTGGCGAATTCCGAATTATGGAGTTGGCGCGTTAGCCATCGCACCGGCCAGCCTGCGCAGATCCGGCCAGTAGCCTATGGCGCGGCTGCAAAAGATGCCGATGAATCCAATGCCGCCCAGCTGTGGAGCACGGTGCAACTCGGCCTGTGACATCTTCCCCGACATCACCGGCAGTCGGGGGCAGGGCTTTCATGCTGTGCCCTATGGGGCCGCCCTGCGCGGGGTACATCATGCCAGAGCCAAGAGCGTCACATGGCAGAAGGATGGAGGCCCGAGCCGGAATCGAACCGGCGTGCACGGATTTGCAGTCCGCTGCGTCACCACTCCGCCATCGGGCCATCCAATGCGGTGAGCGCACGCCCCTATCCGAGCCAGCCGCCCAGCGCAAGGCGATTTATCTGCAATAATGGGTTGCAGCATCACCTCTTGTCTTGGTCGGCGGGCGGGGTCACAGTAAAGTCCGAAAATCCAATCCCGTCGCCCATCAAGCGACGATCACAGCCGGATCAGGCCGGCCCGACAGGAGAGAAAGATGAAGACCCGCGCCGCCGTTGCCT
>DDES01000091.1 GCA_002336765.1 Novosphingobium sp. UBA1948
GCTATGTCGAATCGCTCTCGGCCTATGCGCGCCAGTTTCTGGAAATGATGCAGAAGCCCGATGTCGAGCATATCGACGGGTTGAGCCCCGCGATCTCCATCGAGCAGAAAACCACCAGCCGCAATCCACGCTCGACCGTGGCAACGGTGACGGAAATCTATGACTATATGCGCCTGCTGTGGGCGCGGGTGGGCGTGCCCTATTCGCCTGCCACCGGCCTGCCCATTGCGGCGCAGACGGTGAGCCAGATGGTGGACCGCGTTATGGCGTTGCCGGAGGGCACGCGGGCCTATCTGCTGGCGCCGGTGGTGCGCGGGCGCAAGGGGGAGTACAAAAAGGAAATCGCCGAGTGGCAGCGGGCGGGTTACACGCGCCTGCGTGTGGATGGCGAGTTTTACGCCATCGAGGATGCGCCCGCGCTCGACAAGAAATACAAGCATGACATCGAGGTAGTGGTTGACCGCATCGCGGTGAAGGCGGGGATCGAGACGCGGCTGGCCGATAGTTTCGAGCAGGCGTTGAAGCTGGCCGAGGGGCTGGTGTTTGTCGATCTGGCCGATGGCGTGGTGCCGGGCCGTGAGGGCGAGCAGACTGGTAAGGCGATGAAGGGCGCGGGCCTGCCGCCCAACCGCATCGTGTTTTCCGAGAAATTTGCCTGCCCTGTGTCAGGCTTTACGCTGGAGGCGGTCGAGCCGCGCCTGTTCTCGTTCAATGCGCCGCAGGGGGCGTGTCCCGCTTGCGACGGTCTGGGCGAGAAACTGTTGTTCGACCCGCAACTGGTGGTGCCCAACGAGGCGCTGAGCATCAAGGAAGGCGCGGTGGTGCCTTGGGCCAAGTCGAACCCGCCTTCGCCTTACTATATGCAGGTGCTGGCCAGTCTGGCGGGGCATTATGGTTTCGGTCTGGACACGCCCTGGGCCGATCTGCCCGCCGAGGCGAAGATCGTCATTCTCTATGGCACGGGCAAGGCGCCGGTGCCGTTGACCTTTATCGACGGCAAGAAGACCTACACCGTCACCAAGCCTTTCGAAGGCGTGATCGGTAATCTCAACCGTCGCATGCTGCAAACCGAAAGCGCGTGGATGAAGGAGGAGCTGGGCAAGTTCCAGACCGCGCAACCCTGTGAGGTCTGCGAGGGCAAGAGGCTCAAGCCCGAGGCGCTCTGTGTGAAAGTGGGTGGCGATGCCGATATTTCCAGCATCACACGTCTTCCGGTGGGTGAGGCGGTGGAATGGTTCGGGGGGCTGGAGGCACGGCTGACCGACCAGCAGAAGCAGATCGCCAAAGCCATCCTGAAAGAGATCAACGAACGGCTGGGCTTTCTTAACAATGTCGGCCTCGATTACCTCAATCTGGACCGTACCAGCGGGACTTTGTCGGGTGGCGAGAGCCAGCGTATCCGGCTGGCCAGCCAGATCGGGTCGGGCCTGTCGGGCGTGCTCTACGTGTTGGACGAGCCGAGCATCGGCCTGCACCAGCGCGACAATGACCGGCTGCTGGAGACGCTCAAGCGACTGCGCGATCTGGGCAATACGGTGATCGTGGTCGAGCATGACGAGGATGCGATCCGCGCGGCTGACTATATCGTCGATCTTGGCCCCGGTGCGGGTGTGCATGGCGGCCATATTGTGGCCGAGGGCACGCTGGCCGATATTCTGGCCCATCCGGACAGTATCACTGGCCAGTATCTCTCCGGCGAGCGCAAGATCGAGGTGCCCAAGGAGCGACGCGCGGGCAATGGCAAGGCGATCGTTGTCGAGAATGCCCGCGCCAATAACCTCAAGGGTGTGACGGCGCGTTATCCGCTCGGCACGTTCTGCTGTGTGACCGGCGTGTCGGGCAGCGGCAAATCGACGCTGACGCTCGATACGTTGCAGGCTGGCGCAAGTCGAGCACTGAACGGCGCACGGGTGATCGCGGGCGCGCATGACAAGATCACCGGCCTTGAGTGGTGCGACAAGGTGATCGAGATCGACCAGTCACCGATTGGCCGCACCCCGCGCTCCAATCCGGCCACTTATACCGGCGCCTTTACCCTCATCCGCGACTGGTTTGCGGGCCTGCCCGAGGCACAGGCGCGGGGTTACAAGGCGGGACGGTTCAGTTTCAACGTCAAGGGGGGGCGCTGCGAGGCGTGTCAGGGCGATGGCCTCATCAAGATCGAGATGCACTTCCTGCCCGATGTCTATGTTACTTGCGAGGAATGTGGCGGAAAGCGCTATAATCGCGAGACTTTGGAGGTGAAGTTCAAGGGGCATTCCATCGCCGATGTGCTGGATATGACTATTGAGGACGCCGAGAGCTTCTTCGCCGCCGTGCCGCCGATCCGCGACCGGATGCATATGTTGAACGAGGTCGGTCTTGGCTATGTGAAGGTGGGGCAGCAGGCCACGACCCTGTCGGGCGGCGAGGCGCAAAGAGTGAAGCTGGCCAAGGAACTGGCGCGGCGCTCGACGGGGCGCACGCTCTATGTGCTGGACGAGCCGACCACCGGTCTGCATTTCGAGGATGTGCGCAAGTTGCTCGAAGTGTTGCACCGACTGGTGGATCAGGGCAATTCGGTGGTGGTGATCGAGCATAATCTCGATGTCATCAAGACCGCCGACTNNGACTGGATCATCGACATGGGGCCGGAAGGCGGCATTCGAGGCGGGCAGATCGTGGCAGAAGGCACGCCCGAGCAAGTTGCCGCCAATCCGGCCAGCTTTACGGGTGCTTATCTGAAGCCGTTGTTGCGATAGGCTGGTTGGCTTCCCACCACCCCGAAGGGCTTATGATGTCCGGCGTGCCTGTGCTGGAGGCAGGCGCGTGGGTTCCGCTAACGCGCTTTCCTACATTGTGAGAGTCGCGGGCGGAATTGACTCGCTGATGTTGGCATGTCGGGCGCGCGAGGCGGTGTGGGTGATTGACGTGGAGGGCTGATTCGCGGTTATCTGCCTTATCAGCATTTCCAATAGGTCTCGTACCCCGGGCCAGACGAGGTTACGATCATGCTCGAGGCATTCCCTGTGCGTGCCGGCCAGTTTCCGGGCACTTTGCCCGGCGAGGTCGCGAACCGTTTCCATTCCCGCGACTGCGATGAAGTGCGCCGCTATGTCGGGCGCATGTTTTGCGATCACACGCTGGATCTCGTCAATCCGCGCAGTGCGCTCGACACCCGCATTGCCGAGGTGCGCTGTGCCAATGTCTCGCTCACGGAAATGGCCTATGGTGCGGATGTGATGATCGATGCGGGGCAACTCGAGCATTTCTATCTGGTGCAGATTCCCTTGACGGGGCGCGCGGGGATCACGCTGGGCGGACATCACGCTACCTGTGGGCCGGGCATGGCCTCGGTGCAACATCCGCTGGCGCCTCTGCAGATGTATTGGAGCGGGGACTGCCGCAAGATGGTGGTGCGCTATGATCGGGCAGGGCTGGAGCGCTTTGCCGAGGCCTATCTCGGCCATCCGCTGCGCTCGTGCCTGCACTTTGCCCCCTGCCTCGACACGCAAACCCTGACCGGCGCCATGCTGGTGGATCAGGTGAAGGCGGCGATCGCAATGGTGCGGCGCTGCGCCGAGGGTGGCGCGGGGGCCTTGCCGGTGTTGCTGGAGGGGCATCTGGAAAACGCCCTGATGGCCGCGCTGATGTTTTTCCAGCCGCATGATCTGAGCGAGGATATGGCGCGCGCCGTGCCTTCCAACGATCCCGCGCCGGTGCGAAGGGTGCGCGACTATCTCAATGCCCATGCACATGAGGTGATCGATATGGCCACACTGGGCGCGGTGGCGGGGGTGCCGGTGCGCACCTTGCACCACCAGTTCCGCCGCGCGCTGGGCATTTCGCCGATGCAGATGTTGCGCGAGATCCGGCTCGAGCGGGTGCGGCGCGAATTGCTGCAATCGACGCCTGTCACCAATGTCACGCAGATCGCGATGAACTGGGGTTTTGACCATCTCGGTCGCTTCGCCGCCGCCTATCGCGAGCGTTTTGGCGAAAGCCCGCGCCAGACATTGCAGCGCCATCGCTATACCGGTGTAAGCTAAATCACGCAGTCTTGCTGCGAGTGGATAATGCTTGCCGCAACCGGATTGTTACAAATTGCTGACGCCATAGCCTGAGCTCCATCGCAAGAAGCGGGAGAATTTATGGCTAAGGTAGCAATTGTCGGGGCCGGTCAGGCCGGCCTGCATCTGGGTATCGGTTTGCTGATGGCGGGCCATCAGGTCACCATGCTGTCCAACCGCACGGGCGAGCAGATCGCGGCGGGCACCGTCACCTCCAGCCAGTCGATGTATGACATGGCGCTCGGGTTCGAGCGCGAGTTGGGGATCGATTACTGGCAGGATTGCTCGCCGCAATATTCGGCGGCGCAGATGCGGCTGGCCGACGATGCGGGTAATATCGGCATGTTCTGGCAAGGTCTGATGGACCAGCCCGGCCAGTCGATTGACCAACGCATCAAGATGCCGCGCTGGATGGAGCGCTTCGAGGAACTGGGCGGCGATCTGGTGATCGAGGATGCCGACATCGCCACGCTTGAACGCCTGTCGGCGGGGCATGATCTGGTGATTGTCGCCTCGGGCAAGGGCGAAATCGGCAAGCTGTTCGAGCGCAATCCGGCGCGCTCGCCCTTCACCCAGCCGCAGCGCGTGCTGGCGCTTACCTATGTGCATCGCTTCAATCCGCGTCCGGGTCGCCCGGCGATCTGCATCAACATCAACCCGGGTGTGGGCGAATTCGTGTCCTTCCCCGGCCTGACGCTGGACGGGCCTTGCGAGATCTTCACAATCGAGGCCATTCCGGGTGGACCGATGGATATCTGGGGCGATGTGACCACGCCAGCGGAACATCTTGCCGTGTCGGAAAAGCTGCTGCGCGAGCATTTCCCTATCGAGGCCGAGCGGATCGACGGCCATCTGGAGCTGACCGATGACAAGGCGGTGCTGCGCGGGCGGATTACGCCGACCACGCGCCATCCTGTGGCCACCTTGCCCAGCGGCGCGCTGGTGTTTGGCATTGCCGACGCGGTCTGTGTCAACGACCCGATCACGGGTCAGGGTTCGAACAACGCCGCCAAATGCGCGAAGGTCTATCTCGACGCCATTTTGGCGCGCGGCGACGCGCCCTTCGATGCGGCGTGGATGCACGATACGTTTGAAACCTACTGGGATTACGCACGCTATGTGGTGGATTACACCAATATGACGCTGACCCCGCCGCCGCCGCATATGCTGGCGATCCTCAAGGCTGCCGAGGGCAATGCCGAGATCGCGCATCTGATGGCCAACAGCTTCAACGATCCTAAGTCGATCAGCCCCTGGTACTACGATCCGGCGGAGGCCGAAGCCTTCCTCGCGTCGCACGCCGTCGCGGCCTGATCCCGACCAGACCACAATATCCATACACAAAACCATCTGGGGAGTTACCATTATGACCATGACCACCGGCGCCAGCCGGAAACCCGCGCGTGCGCGCCTGCTGTCCACATTGGCACTGGCAGGCCTGATCGCGCCCATGACGACGGCGCAGGCGGCCGAAGCGCCGGAAAAGCCTTCGGCCTTCGAGGAATCGATCACCGTCACCGCGCGCAAGCGTGTCGAGCGGCTGCAGGACACCCCGATCGCCATCACCGCCGTGTCCGACAAGGCGATGGAAGCGCGCGGCATCCGCAGCACCGAGGGGCTGGCCAATATCACCCCCAATCTCACCTTGCAGAACAACCCGTCCTATTCGGGGGCCAGCAACAGCGCCTCGATCTATATCCGCGGCATCGGCCAGCAGGATTTCGTGCCGACGGTGGAGCCGGGCGTGGGCGTCTATGTCGATGGCGTCTATGTGGCGCGCTCGGTGGGCGCCATTCTCGATCTGGTGGACTTCGACCGCATCGAGGTGCTGCGCGGGCCGCAGGGCACGCTGTTTGGCCGCAACACCATTGGCGGCGCCATTTCGGTGAGCAGCAAAGTGCCGGGCAAGGACTTCGCCTATGAAGGCTCGGCCACCTATGGCACCGACAATCTGGCCGTGCTCAAGGCTACGGTGAACTTGCCGGTGTCCGATGCGGTAGCGCTGCGTGGCTCGATCGGCTATTTCGGTCAGGACGGTTATGTGCGCCGCACCGGCGATGGGCAGATGCTGGGCAACCAGAACCGCTTTGCCGGTCGCCTCGCCGCGCGTATCAAGCCTTCGGCGACATGGACGGTCGATCTTGCGTTTGACGGTACCACCGCGCGCGAGAACGGTCCGCCGATGAGCCTGATGGGCATCAACTATGGCCGCACCACCGATGCCAACACCCCGCCGATGGCCGATATCTGGAACATCATCGCCAATGTCGGCGCGGGCGGCGGGCCGGTGCCTTGCGCCACGGCGGCAGCACCGCTTAACATGGCAGTGGCGGGTTGCTACGACAACCGCTACGTACTTGGGGCCAACCGCAATGCGGGCACGGCGCCTTCCTTCTCCAATTCGGACATCTGGGGCGTGTCGATGGTGAACACGCTGGAGCTCAATCCCGCGCTGACCCTGAAGAGCATCACCGCCTATCGCACGCTGAAGGGCGACTTTGCCCGCGACGGCGATGACAGCCCCGCCGCCATCGCCCAGTTCTATGACCATATCGACCAGAACCAGATCAGCCAGGAACTGCAACTGCTGGGCAAGAGCTTTGGCGGGCGCTTCGACTGGATTTTGGGTGCCTACTACTTCCGCGAGAGTGGGGTGGACAACAATGACCTGACCTTCACCATCTCGCAGTTCCGTTCGGGCGGTTATTTCAAGAACCAGAGCCTCGCCTTCTTCGGACAGGGTACGTTCAAGCTGACCGATACGCTCAAGCTGACGGCGGGTCTGCGCTATACCCGCGACACCAAGGCCTTCCGCCCCGACCAGTATATCATCGCCAATCTGGCCTCGTTCCTCGGCGCGCCGTTCAACTCGCCGATTTTCAACGCGGGCACGCGGATTCTGCCCAATGTCACCGCCAGCGAGCGCTTTTCCGAGCCAACGCCGATGGTGAACCTTGCCTGGCAGCCCAGCCGCGCGCTGATGACCTATGCCACATGGTCGCGCGGGTTCAAGTCGGGCGGCTACAGCCAGCGCGTGTTCCCGCCGATCATTCCGGGCGTGACCACGCCGATCACCGATCCGGTGGCCGCGATCCCCAGCTTCGCGCCGGAAAAGGTCGATGTGTATGAAGGCGGTGTGAAGTTCCAGACCCCTGATCGCCGCATCACCCTGAATGCTGCGGCCTATTACACCGACTACAAGGACATGCAGGTGCAGGTGTTCACCAGCGTCGCGCCGGTGTTCCGCAATGCCGGTTCGGCCTCGATCAAGGGCTTCGAGCTGGAAGGCCAGTTCCGTCCGGTCAAGGGTCTGCTGATCGAGGGCACGCTGGGTCTCACCAGCGCCCAATACA
Source organism: Novosphingobium sp. UBA1948 (assembly GCA_002336765.1). Lineage (GTDB taxonomy): Bacteria > Pseudomonadota > Alphaproteobacteria > Sphingomonadales > Sphingomonadaceae > Novosphingobium. The sequence continues at coordinate 7,403 of DDES01000091.1, forward strand.
AGCAGATCGATCAGGCCACGACCTATATCAACCCCGCCAACATGTTCGAGCGCGTGTCCAAATGGTCGGCCTCGGCGGGCGTGACCTACGAGATGGGCCTGCCCGACGGGTCGATGCTGCGCCCGCACGTCGACTGGTCCTATCGCTCGAAGTTCTACAACAACACGTTCAACACGCCTCAGATCGCGCAGCCGGGCTATAGCCTGTTCAACGCGGGGCTGGGCTGGACCAGCGCCAACGGCCACTTCGGCCTGAACGCCACGGTCAAGAACATTGGCGACAAGCGCTACCTGCTCTCGGCCATTCTGGTGGACGCGTTGCAGGCCTATGAGGCGGTTTACAACCGTGGCCGCGAGGCTTCACTGACCGCTTCGCTCAAGTTCTGAGCCACAAGCGCGGAAGGGAAGGGGGGCGTTGTCGTTGCGGCGGCAGCGCCCCCCTGTCATGCCAAGGCCCGCAGACCTTGTCATGGGGGCATAGTCGCATAATGTGAGAGGGCATTTTTGCCCGCATCCGCGCCGCAGACTATGCGAGGAGAGGAAGACGGGCCGGTTTGACGCCCGCCGAGGAACAGGCAGCAGGATCATGTCCGACAATCTGATTGATATTTTCTACGCGCGCCAGCGTGCCTATGCCGCCAAGCCCGCGCTGGTGTGGCAGGGCGATGTGGTGGCCACGTTCGGTGATCTGCCCGCGCAGGTGGGGCGCTATCGTGCGGCGCTGGCGCAGCTTGGCGTCAAGCGTGGCGACCGGGTGATGGTGAAGTCGGAAAACTCGCCGTCCTTTGTCTATACCTATCTGGCGGTGCTGGCCTCGGGCGCGGTGTTTGTGCCGATGAACGCGGCCTATACCGCTGCCGAGGTAAAAGCGCTGGTGGAGGATGCCGAGCCCAGCCTGCTGGTGCATGCCAGCGCCACCGCCGTGCCCGACGCGGCCGAAGTAGTGGTGCGCCGCATCACGCTGGAGCCGGATGGCAGCGGCGCCTTGCCCGATCTGGCGGCGGGGCTGGTGCCTGATCTGTCGGTCGAGCCGATGGCGGGTGACGATCTGGCTGCGATCCTGTTCACGTCGGGCACCACGGGGCGCCCCAAGGGCGCGATGCTGACGCATGGCAACCTGTCGAGCAATGTCGCCGCGCTCTATGCGACATGGCAATTCAGCGATGCCGACGCGATCCTGCACACGCTGCCGCTGTTCCATGCGCATGGCCTGTTCGTGGCGCTGCATCTCGGGCTGTATAGTGCGGCGACACTGCGCATGTTGCCCAAGTTCGACGCCGCGCGTGTGATGGAGCAACTGGGGCAGGTCAGCGTGTTTATGGGTGTGCCCACTTTCTATACCCGCCTGCTGGACCGCGCCGATTTCACGCGCGAGGCCTGTGGCTCGATCCGTCTGTTCATTTCCGGTTCGGCGCCGCTGCTGCCTTCGGTGTTCTCCGCCTTTGCCGAGCGCACCGGCCATCGTATCCTCGAGCGCTATGGCATGACCGAGGCGCTGATGATCACCTCCAACGCCTACGCGCAGGAAGGGCGCGTACCGGGTACGGTGGGCTATCCGTTGCCCGGTGTGGAATTGCGGGTGGTGGGGCCCGATGGCGCGGAAATGCCGGCCGGCGAGACCGGCGAGATCGAGATTCGCGGGCCCAACCTGTGCAAGGGCTATTGGCGGCGTCCCGAGGCCAATGCTGAGAATTTCCACGCTGATGGCTTCTTCATCACCGGCGACACCGGCTACAAGGATCCCGACGGGCGTGTGACCATCGCGGGGCGCTCGAAGGATCTTATCATCTCGGGCGGGTTCAACGTCTATCCGGCAGAGCTGGAAATCCTGCTGGCCGATATACCAGGCGTGAAGGATGTGGCGGTGATCGGTGTGCCGCATCCCGATTTCGGCGAGGCAGTGGTGGCGGTCATCACGCCCGAGGAGCCGGGGTTCGATGGCAGTATCGTCCAGCAAGTGGCGGCCGAGAAGCTGGCACGTTTCAAGCAGCCCAAGGCGGTCGAGGTGGTGGAGGAATTTCCCCGCAACGCGATGGGCAAGGTGCTCAAGGCGGAATTGCGCAAGACCTATGCGGGCCTGTTCACCAAGGCCTGATAGCGGGAGGGCGGGGCGACAAACCCCGCCCTCTCCTTATGGCCGCAGGCCCTATGCCTGCAGGGGCGAGGGATAGAGTTTCGCGCCAATCTCGGCAGCATGGGTCTGCAACAGCGTGACCATGCGCGGAATCCCTGCGCGCGGCAGTTCCGACATGGAGGCCGAAGCCGACAGCGCCGCCACCACCGCGCCAGAGGCATCGCGGATCGGCACCGCGACACAGCGCAGATCATCGAAGATCTCGCCATCATCCACCGCAAAACCCCGCCGCCGCACGCGGCACAATTCGCGTTCCAGCACGGCGGGATCGACAATCGTACGTGCGGTGAGCGCGATGAATGGCCCCGCATCGAGATAGGCTTCACGCTCGCTGTCCGGCCAATGCGCCAACAACACCTTGCCCAGCGCCGAGCAATAGGCCTCGAGCTGGCTGCCGATCTTGGTCGGCACACGGGCACAGCGGCGGCCGGCCTTGGCCAGATAGGTCACCATGCCTTCGCTATCGAGCACCCCGAGATGCGCCACCGGCGCCAGCGACTGGGTGATGCGGCGCAAAACGGGCTCGGCGGCGGCAGCCAGCAGCCCCTCGACACTGGCCCCCCGCGAAAGCTGGAGCACCCCCATGCCGATGCGATATTGCCCGGGCGCGGTATGCACCACCGCACCCAGCGATTCCATTGTGGCCAGCAGGCGATGCGCGGTTGCCACCGACAGGCCGCAACGCGCTGCCATCGAGGGTAAACTTTCGATTCCACCTTGCGCCGCGATGCAGGCGAGCAGCGAAAAGGCGCGATCCACCGACTGTATTCTAGGCGTTGCCATGTCTTTCCCCCCGGTTCGCCCATTGCCTGGCGATATCCGATTCGCTGTAAGCGCCCGTTTTGCCGGTCGCTTTTGGTGATGTGAGGCATTTTCGATCCTTAGCCTCGATCATCAATTGAAAATCTATTGAAAATCGATCTAACGTCAATCCATGAAATTGAAACATTCTATGGATGAGCGCGGCATCATCATCTCGTAATGTGAGAATCTTCGATGGAGCGTGCTTTGACAGCAGGCCCGCCAGCCAACATCCTCCCCTCCACAAGGCGGGAAGGGCGCATGTCGCAAGGGGGCGGCAGCACCGGATAATCCCACCGACCACGCGGATCACAATCGCGCGCATCGTCGCGGGGAAAACGGGGAGACTGCATATGAGGATGACCAAGATCTGTTTGCTGGCCAGCTTGTCGCTGGCGGTATTGTCCACACCGCTGGCGGCCCAGACGGTGGCAGCACCCGCCGAGGGCGCGGTGACCGGCGATATCGTGGTGACGGCCCAGCGCCGCGCGCAGTCGCGTCAGGATGTGGGCATTGCCATCGCCGCTTTTGGCGGGGCCGAGCTCAAGACGCTCAACGTGCAATCCTCGATCGACATCGCGCGGCTGACGCCCGGTGTCTCGCTGTCGGGCAATGTCGGTGGCCAGAACAGCCAGTTCTCGATCCGCGGCGTGACGCAGAACGATTTCAACGATGCCATCGAGGCGCCGGTCGCGGTCTATGTTGACGATGGCTATATCCCCAACATGCAGGGCCAGACCTTTGGCACCTTCGACCTGCAGCGCGTCGAAGTGCTCAAAGGGCCGCAGGGCACGCTGTTTGGCCGCAACGCCACCGGCGGTCTGGTGCAATATGTCATCAACAAGCCGACCGACCGGCTCGAAACCTCGCTGGACGCCACCTATGGCCGCTTCAACCATGTAAAGCTGGACGGTTCGCTCAACGTGCCGCTGGGCGAGACACTCGCCGCGCGCGCCTCGGTCTATTACAACGCATTCGATCCTTGGATGCGCAACGTCTATCCCAAGGGGGCGGCAGGCGGCGTGCCGGTCAATCTGGGCGGAACGGTGCCCGGTTGCTGCCAGAGCCTGAGCAATGACGACACGCTGGCGGGCCGCCTGCAGCTACAGTTCAAGCCCTCGAGCGATCTTACCCTGCGCCTTNNCCCGCCAGCATCTCTCGACCGGCCCCTACACGCAGGAAGCGACGCTGGCCGTGGTCGATGCGGCGGGCCATGTCATCAATTCGGTGGTCGCCTCGCCCACCGAGACGCGTGCCGCGATCGGGCCGGGCGGTGTCAATTTCACCGGCCTTGCCAATTCGCCCGCCGCGCGCCTGCCCGGTGCCGACTGGTTCGGCTATATCGCGCCGGCGGGCAACACCCGCACGCTCTCGGTCGATTATGCCAGCGGCAACAGCAACTGGACCGACAGCTACAATGGCGCGCTGCATGTCGATTATGATCTGGGCCGCACCCATCTCGTCTCGATCACCGACTTCAAGAGCTTCGACAAAAGCTTCGTGATGGATGTCGATGCCTCGCCCACCAGTTTCGTCAACTATGGCACACTGGCCCATACCCAGAGCTTCAGTCAGGAACTGCGCGCCTCGGGCAGCGGCGGCGGGCTGAACTGGACGGCGGGCGCCTACTACCTGTTCATCAACGCGCGCGCTTCCAATGGCTTCATCGCGCCGGCTTATTCGATCTTTTCCAGCGTGTTCGGCATGACCACCACCGGTCTCGACATGACGAACACCTATCGGCTGAAAACCTCGTCGGCCTCGCTGTTTGGTCAGGTGGAATATGAATTCGCCCCGCGTTGGAAGGCGGTTGTCGGCGGGCGTGTGATCCGCGAGCACCAGAGCTACGATTTCGTGTCGGCAGCCACGCCCAATCTCAATCCCTGGGCCATCAATCCGGTGACGGCCAGCAACGCGCTGTTCACGCTCCAGCCTTCCTACGCCAACAGCCGCACTGCCACGCTGTGGACCGGCAAGGCGCAGGTGGAATACCGCCCGAGCCGCGATCTGCTGCTCTATGCCGGTATCAACCGCGGTGTGAAGGGCGGCAGCTATAACGCCAAACTGCCCGATGGCACGGCGGCGCTGGCGCCCAGCGATGTACCCTATCGTCCCGAAGTGCTGGTGTCTTACGAGGGTGGTTTCAAGCTAACCTTCCTCGGCGGCAAGGGCACGTTCAACAGTTCGGCCTATTATTACGACTATTCCGACTATCAGGGCTTCACCTTCCAGAATGTGTCGGGCTTTGTGCAGAATGCCGACGCCCGAACCTATGGCGCCGAGGCGGAGCTGAATTTCCGCCCTGTGACAGGCCTGCAAGTGTCGCTCTCGGCCTCGCTGTTCGATGCCAAGGTCAAGCATCTGCAGGTGGCCCCCACGGTGTTCCGCGATGTGCGCCCATCCTTTGCGCCGCGCAGCCAGTTCGCGGGCCGCGTGACCTATACGCCGCCCATCGAGGTGGCCGGTGGCAAGATCACGCTGGGTGGCGATTTCAACCACACGGCGGGCGCCTACGACAACCTGCAGAATTTCGACTCGCAATGGTTGCCGGGCTACACGCTGGTCAACGCCCAGATCGGCTGGAAGGACGCCGCCGAGCGCTATCGCGTCGGCTTCTTCGTCTCCAACCTTACCGACAAGACCTACCGCGTCACCGGCTATGACCTGTCCACCCTGTGTGGCTGTTCGGAGATCGCCTACGGGCGCCCGCGCTGGTGGGGCATAACCGCCGGTTTCACCTTCAAGTGATCGCCTGAAATCCCCTGCGCGGGGGGCTTCCCTCGGTCCTCCGCGCCTTTCCCTTCATCCCTGAATCCCTCGAGACCCAAGCCCTAACGCAGGAAAGGAATGCCCGCGATGAGTGATGAACCCACTGTCGTCCGCCGCCGCAAGACCGTGAGCGCCAATGCGATCGCCGCCGAGCGCATGAATGACGAAAAGACCCAGAGCCAGTACCAGCCCTACAAGGATGCGGCCTGGGGCTTCATCAACCACTGGTATCCCGCACTGTTCAGCGAGGAACTGCCCGAGCAGGGCGTGGAAGGTATCCAGATCGCGGGCGTGCCGATCCTGCTGCGCCGCGCCGCGGGCAAGCTCTATGCCATCAAGGACCAGTGCGTGCACCGTGGCGTGCGTCTTTCGGCCAAGCCGATGTGCTTCAACGACACCTCGATCGCCTGCTGGTATCATGGTTTCAACTTCGACCTGGAAACCGGCGTTCTCAACAACATCGTCGCCAATCCCGATAGCTCGCTGATCGGCAAGACGGGCGTGACCACCTATCCGGTGCAGGAAGTGGCGGGCATGATTTTCGTTTTCGTGCGCGAGGACGATTTCCCGCTCGAGGATGTGCCGCCGCTGGCGCATGATCTACCGGTGCGCTTCCCCGAAAACAACGAGCGCTATCCCCACCCGCTGTGGCCCGATACGCCCAGCTTGCTCGACGAGGGCGCGGTGGCGATGGGCATGCACCGCACCGGCCAGTCCAACTGGCGCATCGCCTGCGAGAACGGTTTCGACAACGCGCATATCCTTGTACACAAGGACAACACCATTGTGCACGCGTTGAACTGGGTGCTGCCGCTGGGCATTCTGCCCGCTTCGGATGATGCGATCACGCTGATCGAGGACGAGGATGGCCCCAAGGGGTTGATGCAGTGGTTGTTCACCGATCGCTGGAAGCCGGTGTTGGAAAATCCTGCGCTGGGGCTGAAGGTCGAGAACCTCAATGGTCGCTTCTACCGCACCTCGGTGGTGCTGCCGGGCTGCCTGATGGTCGAAAACTGGCCCGAAGAGCATGTCGTCCAGTACGAATGGTATGTGCCGATCACCGACGACATGTACGAGTACTGGGAAGTGCTCGTGAAGATCTGCAAGACCGACGACGAGCTTAAGAAGTTCAAGTACCGCTTCGACAACGTCTATCTGCCGCTGTGCCTTGAAGGCTTCAACGACTGCGATCTCTATGCCCGCGAGGCGATGGAGGAATTCTACGCTGACGGTACCGGCTGGGATAACGAGCAACTGGTCGAGACCGATGTCTCGCCGGTCACATGGCGCAAGCTGGCCTCGCGCTGGAACCGCGGCATCGCCAAGCCCGGCAAGGGCGTGACCAATGCCACCAAAACCAGCTCCATCCGCATGCGCCGCCTCGCCGAAGGCAAGGCTCCGGGCTACTTCGTCGAGAAGATCGAGAATGTTAACAAGTACTAAGGTCACGATCGCCTTTGCCGATGGTGTCGAGCACGAGCTGGCGGTGGAGCCCGGCCAGAACGTGCTCGATGCCGGCCTCGCCGCCGGATTGCCGCTGCTGTACCAGTGCCGGTCCGGAAGCTGCTCGAGCTGCCTTGCGCGGCTTGAGTCCGGCGAGGCCGAGCATCGCGCGGGTGCCGGCTCCTCGCTCACCGCTTCGGAGAAGGGTGAGGGGCTGCGCCTGCTGTGCCTTACCGAGCCAAGCAGCGCCTGCCGCCTCAGCCTTGCCTATGACAGCAAGGCGGGCGAGGCGCGGCCGGTGGAAGCCAAGGTTTTCGTCAACGCTGTCGAGCGCATCGCCAGCGATGTGATGCGGCTCGAGCTCGAACTGGCCGAGGGTTTCTGGATGGATTTCCGCCCCGGCCAGTTCATCAATGTGACGGTGCCCGATGCAACAGGGCCCGATGCCAAAGGGCCTGATGCCAAAGGAGGCGCGCGCGTGGAGCGCTCCTACTCCATGGCGACCACCAAGGTGGACATGCCGCGCATCGAACTGCTGGTGCGTTTGCAGCCTGGCGGCGCCATGTCGCAATGGCTGAGCGAGCGGGCGCAGCCTGACGATGTGCTGGATGTGTCCGGCCCCTATGGCGCCTTCTTCCTCAAGGAGAAGGTGAAAGGCACCCATGTGATGATCGCGGGCGGCACCGGCCTCGCGCCGATGCTCTCGATGGTGGATGCCATCCGGGCGGCGCCGGGTCGCAAGCCCAAAGTACTGCTCTCCTTCGGCTGCCAGACGCCCGAAGGCCTGTTCGCGCTCGACCAGCTCGAACTGCGCCGCCACTGGCTGCCGGGGCTTGAAACCCGCATCAGCGTGGATCGTGCGGGTGAGGGCGCCGTGCCTGAAGGCGTGCGCGTGGGCAATCCGGTCGAGGCGATCACCGCGGAGGACGGACTGGGGCCAGACAGCGTGGCCTATCTGTGCGGCCCCCCGGGCATGATCGCGGCGGCCCGCCGCCATCTCGAGGCGCTCGGTCTCGATCCGGCGAACATCTTTGCCGAGCACTTCACCGCCAGCGGCGTCTGAACGCGGCGTATCACAGGACAGGAGACGGGAAATGGGAGTGCAATCGCTGGCCTATGTCACCTTCGACATAGCAGACCCCGCCTATTGGCAGGACTTGTACACGCGCGTGTTCGGCATGCAGTTGCTCGAACGGGAAGATGGCGTGATCGATGTGCGCTGTGACGAGATGCACCACCGCCTCTCGCTCTATCCCACCGGCAAGGACGCTCTGCGCTCGGTCGGCTGGCAGATGAAGGATGCCGATGATCTGCTGGCGCTGGTCGAGCGGCTGCGCGGCATGGGGCTGGACGTGACCGAGGGTAGCCCCGAGCTTTGCGCAGAGCGCAAGGTCTACAAGCTGTTCCGTTTCCACGAACCTTTCCTCAGCCTTGAAACCGAACTGGTCGCGGGCCAGCAGAGCGAGAAATTCGCCTTTGTGCCCACGCGCGGCATTGCCGGTTACAAGACCGGCCCGCTCGGGCTGGGCCATGTGGTGTTCCACACGCATGATGTCGATGGCGCGGTGGCCTTCTATCGCGAAGTGATGGGCTTTGGCATTTCCGACTATATGGCCTTTGCCGATGCGCAGGCGGTGTTCCTGCATTGCAACCCGCGCCACCACACGCTGGCGATCATGAACCTGTGCATGGGGCGCCAGACCGGCGACTTCAACCATCTGATGGTCGAGGCCAAGGATTATGACGACATCGGCTATGCCTATGACATTGCCCGTGACGCGCAATTCCCGCTGATCATGGATCTGGGCAAGCACAGCAACGACCATGTCCATTCCTTCTACATCCGCACCGCGGGCGGCTATGGCGTGGAATATGGCTATGGCGGCCGTCTGGTCGGGCCCGACTGGCAGGTGAATTACTACGACCAGCCCATGCTGTACGGCCACCGATGGGCATGAGCGCGGTGGCCGGACTGGAAACCCTCGGCGCGGCGGAGGCCGCCCGACTGATCGCGGCGGGCGGCCTGAGCGCCGAGGCGTTGATGCAGGCCTTGCTCGCCCGCATTGCGGCGCGGGACGAGGCGGTGCTTGCATGGTCCTTTCTCGACCGCGACGCGGCTCTGGCTGCGGCGCGCGCCGCGGATGCATGGCAGGGGCCGCGCGGACCGTTGCATGGCGTGCCGGTCGGGCTGAAGGATGTCATCGACGCAGCTGGCCTGCCGACCGAATTCGGTTCGGAAGCCTTCGCGGGCCATTATCCGGCGGGCGATGCGATGGTGACGGCGCGGCTGCGGGCGGCAGGCGCGATCATCATGGGCAAGCTGGTGACGGCGGAATTCGCAACCTATCGCGCCGGCCCCACCCGCAATCCCGCCGATCCGGCCCACACACCGGGCGGATCGTCGAGCGGATCGGCGGCGGCGGTGGCCGATGCGCAGGTGCCCGTCTCGCTGGGTACTCAGACGGCGGGGTCGGTGGTGCGTCCGGCCTCCTTCTGTGGTTGCCTCGGTTTCAAACCCAGCCACGGTCGCTATCCGTCGCAGGGCGTGATCGACACCGCGCACCGGCTGGATACGGTCGGCACTTTTGCCCGCCGTCTGGACGATGTGGTGCTGCTCGACAACGTGCTGTCGGGCGCGGATCACCCGGTCGCGACGGAGGAACGTCCGCTGGTGGTGGGCGTGCTCGCCGACGGCTTTTGGGCCGACGCCAGCCCCGCGATGCAGGCGACCCGGACGCTGTGGGCCGAGCGCTTTGCCGCTGCGGGCCATCAGGTGTTCGAACGCGCCGCCCCCGCCATTCTCGAAGAACTGGGCGAGGCGCAGAAGATCATCCACCAATATGAATGCGCCCACCATCTCGGCGCGATCCGGCGCGATCATGCCGACAAGGTTTCGGAGAAATTCCGCGCCTTTATCGACGGCGGTCTGGCTATGCCCGACGCGCGATACGAGGCTGCCTGCGCAGTGCAGGACCGCGCACGGGCGATGGAGGATGCGTTGTTTGGCGGGGCCGATGTGTTACTGGCCTGCAGCGCGCCCGACGCCGCGCCCGAGGGGCTGGAAAGCACCGGCGATCCGGTGTTCTGCCGCCCGTGGACCGCGCTCGGCACGCCCAGCCTCGGCTTTCCGGCGGGCTTGCGCGGTGTGCTGCCGCTTGGCCTGCAACTGATCGGGCGGCGTGGCGACGACGCACAGCTTCTTGCCCGCGCACGCCGCCTGTTGCCTGCCGATCTTCGTTGAGAGGGACCATCATGCCCACCACCATTCCCCCCAGAACCCCTGTCACCCAACCGCTGCCTTTCACGCCCGAACAGCAAGCGATGTATGATAAGGTCTGCGCCAAACTCGATGCGGGGCGGCTCAAGCAGACCCTGTTTGATCTGACCGACATCCATAGCCCCACCGGCGCCACCCGCGCCGCGAGCGAGTTTATCGCGGGCAAGCTGGCTTCGGCGGGTCTGCGCAGCGCCTATAAGCCGATGAGCGGCACCACCGGCAATGTGCTGGCCGAAAAGCGCGGCACGGGGGGCGGGGCGACGCTCTTGCTCTATGCCCCGATCGACACCCATCTGGAAGGCGACGAGAGCGACTTCCCCTGGGCCGGTCCCGACCGCACCGCCGATCTGGCGCCGCGCGCCAAAATGGTGGGTGACTGGGTCTATGGTCTGGGTTCGTCCAACCCCAAGGCGATGGTGGCCACGATTGTCGAGATCGCCACTGCGCTGGTGGAATCGGGTGTGGAACTGGTGGGGGATCTCAATGTCGGTTTTGCCGATGGCGGCATGCCGGTGAACATCCCCGCGCGCGACAATGCGGGCATGTCGCACGGGCTGTTCCATCTGCTCAACCGCGGCATGGCGCCCGACTTCGCCATCATCATGAAGCCGCTCAACTGGGTGTTCTACGAGGAGCCGGGCATGGGCTGGTTCACCGTCACGGTGAAAGGCACGCTGGGCTATGCGGGTGTGCCGCGCGGACTACCCGAATTCCGCAGCTCGGTGGTGCCCGCCGCGCGCGTGATCGAGGCGCTGGAACATTGGCTGGTGGACTATGCCGACCGCAACACCTCGGGCCAGATCAAGCCGCATGGCTGGATCGCCGGTGTGCGTGGGGGGTGGCCGGAGCGCCCTGCTTTCCCGACTGCCGCCACGGAAATCTTCCTCGACATCCGCATCAACCCGCGCATGACCCCCGCGCAGGCCAAGGCGGAATTTGCCGCGTTCATCGCCGATTTCCGCCAGCAGAACCCCGATGTCGATCTCGACTGGGAGATGGTCGGATCGGCGCCGGGCGGCACCACCGATCCCGACAACTGGATCATCCAGTCCACCCAGCGCGGATGGGAGGCCATCGAGGGCCAGACCTATCCCGAACCGGCGCTGTTGGGCGGGCAAACCGACGGATCGGCGCTGCGCCGTCTGGGCGTGCCCACCGCGCGCATGGGCTGGCCGTGGCCCGCGACCGGATCACCGGAACCGGTGGCCGAGGGGCTGGGCGGGATGGGGGCGACCTATGTGCCCGATCTGATGCCCTGCGCGCACAAGATCGTTTACGCCTTGATCGATACGCTCACCCGTTCGCGCGACGAACTGGGCGTTTAAGCAAGGCTGTTTAAAGAGAAGGGCTGCGGGGNNGAAGCCCTTTTCGCTGTTCGCCCAACTTGGGGGCAGGGCCTTAGCCCTGCACCGCCTCGTTCAGGAAATTCTCGACCAGTTGACGGAAGCGTTTGGGGTGTTCCATCATCGTCCAGTGGCCGCACTGGCTGATGGTGTGCAGTTGCGAATGGCGCAGATGCTGATGCAGGTTCCACGAGACTTCGGGCGGCACCACGCGGTCATCGCGGCCGTGGATCAACAGCACCTCGTTGGCGATGCCCTGCAAGGCGCCGATGGTGAGCGCCTGTGCGTCGAGCCAGCGCTGGTGCGGGCGGGGGAAAACGCGCTCGAACATTTCCTGCGCCCCTTCGCGCAGCGTGGCGCGGTAGCGCATCTCGACCAGTTCGTCGGTCACCAGACCCTGATTATAGGCCATGACGCTCATCGCCTGCCGCATGGCTTCCACCGAGGGCTTGTAGGCCCACAGCGCTTCCAGTTCCGGCCCGACCTTGCAGGGCCAGCCACCGGGCCCCATCAGCACCAGCCGGCCGGTGCGCTCGGGCGCGCGATGCGCCATCCACAGCGCCACCGCGCCGCCAAAGCTGTTGCCTACGATATGCGCGCGCTCGATCTCCAGCGCGTCGAGCACGCCGAACATCTGGTCGACCCAGCTATCCATGAAGCGGAAGGTGAAATCATCCGGCGTCTCGGTATAGCCGAAGCCCACCAGATCGGGCACCACCACGCGGAAACGGCCCGCCAGTCCGGGCATCAGCCCGCGCCAGTTGGCCCAGCCCGACACGCCCGCGCCCGAGCCATGCAGCAGCATCACCGTTTCGGCGCCATCGCGCGGGCCGATGTCGTGGCAATTGGTGGCATAGCCGCAGGTGGGCAGCATCTGGCCGATTTCGGGGTTTTGAGACACGCAGCACTCCCTTGTTGGACAATGGCCTGCCGCTCTCCCCCCTCTTGCCCGCCGCGCATGGCGCGCGGCGCGCGCGCTTATTCGTATTGCGCGCTGAAGGTGGCCGAGCTGCGGGCCATTTCTTCGTAAATTCCGGTCAACACGCCGATAAGCTGGGTCATTTCGGCCATGCGCTCATCAATGTTCGAAATGGTGCTGACCGCGCGGATCAGCAGATCAGAACGGATATCGGCATAGCCTTCGGTGATCTGCTCGCCACGGTCGGTCACCGAATAGGAAAAGGTCTTGCCCGACTTGTCCTTGGATTTGACGATCAGCTTGGCGGCTTCCAGCTTGCGCAGGCTGTACTGGATATTGGCAACGTCATCGCGGTTCATCATGCGCGCGATGGTCACGGCATTCTTGGGCCGGTCGTGCATGCGGATCACATGCAGGATCATGTGTTCGGAGAACTTGATATCCTCGTCGATCAGCACCGAACTGGTGGTCGAGACCCAGCGCGTGAAGGCTTCATAGAGCCGCACCAGCGCCCATTCGAACTCGGTGACGAGAAATTCGCTGTTGCTCTTGGCCAGATGCCAGTTGCGGTAATATTTGGATTCCATCGGCTCGCCCAACTTCCTTGGCCTGCGGGAGTCCAAGGCTGCTATCGCAGCGGGGGCGTCGGCACAAGCGATCATGCCGTCGGCGTCGGGCAGGGGCTCGCGCAGCCTGAGCGGCAGCACGCGTGCGGTTTCCTCGCGCGGGCGTGGCTCGGTCTGGGGGGCAGATGGTCGTTTTCTGTTCACCCACCAGCCCTTAGGCAAGAGTGCGCGGCGCGGCAAACGGCGGCGGGGCGCGCTTTATCACTATATGATAGTGATCGGGCCGCTCATGCCTGTCGGCCGCCACGCCCGCTCGACAAACTCCCGATGTCCGGGTGCCCTGAATGCTGGAACGCGCGTCGGGATCTCCGAGGCCCACGGATTTCCAAGGGAAACTTGATCTTAGCTTGGGCCAAAAGGCGAATTCAAGGAAGCTTCTGACAAAAGTCTGGCACGCACTGCGTTCATCCCAGCCTGCGTTCGCAGTTGGGACCGTTATTGTATTAATGCGAAATTTCAGGCGTGGCAGCCAGCATCGCAGTTACGCAGGGCAAGGGGCGATGTAACTTGTTTGATGCGAAATAGAGGCAATAAAATCAATATATTGTTGAAATAACCTACGCCACCCAAAGCAGATGAACAATCAGATATCTGGAACAACCTTAAATCAAGTGCGCCAGTCACATCTACAGCCCTTACGCTTTCAGGGCAGGCTGGCATGTCAGCCTGCCTATGAAGATCATGCCACCGTCGCACCCTGCACTCCGTGGCGATGCCGAGCCCAGCTAGTCCTCACCACCGCGAGGACCGATTGTCTCAATCACCATTATTTAACGTGGTCGAAATATTGGTCACGCGGTTCGCCTCAATGCGTGGGGGCAACCTGTTTCATGTGATACCCGAAGTTTCTGAACCTGACCTGCAAAGTTTATCCGCAGTATCTATTCATGTACCAACTTTAACAACAACTTTGCCGATGACTGACCTGTTGGCTAATTGCGCGATTGCCGTTGCGCCCTGATCCAACCTAAATAGGCGTTCAACTCGCGGCTGGATCCGCCGCTCTTTCCACCATGCGATCAAAGTTTCGATATTTTTGCGATTTTGCAGTGGCTCGCGCGCGGCGAAGGCACCCCAGAACACGCCTCGAATGTCGCATGACTTGAGTAGCGCGAGGTTGAGCGGGAGCTTCGGGATTCCGGCCGGAAATCCGACAACTAGATATCGCCCTTCCCAAGCGATGCAGCGCAACGCAGCTTCTGCATAATCTCCACCTACTGGATCGTATATGACATGGGCACCATCAGGCCCGACAGTTTGCTTGAAGGCTTCGGTCAAGGCTTTGGCCTCCTTCGCGTCAAATGGGCCACGTCCATAGACAACAGCCCGGTCCGCGCCAGCTGCGAGAGCCGCTGCCGCTTTTTCTTCGCTGGAAACAGCGGCCACTACGACGGCGCCAATGGCTTTGCCGATCTCGACCGCCGACAGGCCGATGCCGCCAGCGGCGCCTAGTACTAACAGCGTTTCTCCCGCCACGATGTGGCCGCGATCAAGCAGGCCATGCATGGTCGTGGCATAGGTGAAAATTAGAGCCGCCCCCGCTATGGGATCGCATCCGGCAGGCAAGGGGATCGCGTCTTGCGCACGCAGGATTGCTTGTTCCGCTAGCCCGCCATGGCCACAAACCGCGAGAAGACGGTCGCCAACCGACCATCCCGTCACCCCTGGCCCGATCATGTCCACTTCGCCGGAGATTTCCGCGCCGGGCGCGAAAGGGCGGGGTGGTTTGAACTGGTATTTGTCTTCGATTATTAGCACATCGGGATAGTTGATCGCGCATGCCAGCACGCGGACGCGCAGTTCACCCGGCCCCGGTTGGGGGGAGGGCACGTCGTGAAGCTCAAGCGTGTCTGGACCACCGGGGTGAACGGACAGTAGCGCCTTCATAGAGCAGCTTTCAAAACTTGCGCCATCAGAAGGACGACTCACCCAGTTTTCTAGCTTTAGCGAATGGGAGCGAGGAGGATAGCCCGGCATCGACAATCAGGGCATGTCCGTTGACATAGCTGGCGTCATCCGATGCCAGAAAAGCGATGGCTTGCGCGATTTCAAGGGGCTGTCCGCCGCGCTGGAGCGGGTTGAGCTGGCCGATCTTGTCCTCGCGTCCCCTGTTTCGCGCCGTGTCGAAGAGCGATTGCGTCATGCCGGTTTCAATCAGCCCCGGACATACAGCGTTCACTCGTATTCCAGTGCCGGTCAGCTGTTGGGCGGCCGTCTGCGCCAGATTGATGATCCCTGCTTTCGATGCCGAATATGCGGGGCCGCCGGCGCCCGCCCTCAGGCCCGCAACAGAGGCCGTGCAGATAATCGCCCCCCCGTGGCCGGAATCGAGCATGGCTTTGGAGCCATATTTTATGGCGAGAAAGGCGCCGATCAGGTTGACCTGCAGCACCTTCGCCCAATCATCGGCGGACTGCTCGAACAAGCCTGCCATGCCGCCGCTGATCCCCGCATTGGCACAGACAATGTCTACCTTGCCCAGATCTTTCGCAGCGCTGGAAAAGACTGCAGCAAGGTCATTCTCGCTTCCCGCGTCTCCTCGCACCGGAATGATCGAGGTGTATCCTTCCGCCGTCACTTCTGCGCCTTCGCCAATATCCATGGCCAGCACGTTCGCGCCTGCATCGGCGAAGAGGCGCGCCGTGGCGCGCCCTATCCCCGATCCCGCGCCGGTTACGACAACGGTTCGTCCCGCGAAGCGCTGGCTCACGATGCCCTCCCTTGGCGCTGTTTGACCATATCGAGCGCAACATCGACGATCATGTCTTCCTGACCGCNNTCCTCGATCATGTCTTCCTGGCCGCCCACCATGCCGCGCCGGCCGAGTTCGAGCAGGATCTCGCGCGCCGGCACGCCGTACTTGGCCTCGGCGCGCTTGGCGAACAGCAGGAAGCTGCCGTAGACGCCGGCATAGCCCAGCGTCAGCGTCTCGCGGTCCACGCGCACCGGTCGATCCTGCAGCGGGCGCACCAGTTCCTCGGCGGCATCCATCAGCTTCATCACATCACACCCGTGGTTCCAGCCCTTGCGGTCAATGGCGGCAATGAAAACTTCCAGCGGGCAGTTGCCCGCGCCAGCGCCCATGCCGGCGAGGCTGGCGTCGATCCGCACCGTGCCATATTGCGCGGCAACAATCGAATTGGCCACGCCAAGGCCCAGATTGTGGTGGGCGTGGATACCGCGCTGGGTTTCGGGCTTGAGCACACGGTCATAGGCTTCCAGACGGGCCTTGACACCGTCCATGTCGAGCGCGCCTCCGCTGTCGGTCACATAGACGCACTGGGAGCCATAGCTTTCCATCAGCAAGGCCTGCTGCGCCAGCGCTTCGGGCTCGATCATGTGGCTCATCATCAGGAAGGTTGCGACATCCATGCCCAGATCGCGCGCGATGCCGATGTGCTGTTTGGAAACATCGGCCTCTGTGCAATGGGTGGCCACGCGCACGCTGCGCACACCCAGATCATAGGCACGCTTCAGTTCTTCCACCGTGCCGACACCGGGCAGGATCAGCGTGGTCAGCACGCTCTTCTCGAGCACACTGGCCACCGCTTCGAGCCATTCCCAATCGGTGTGTGCGCCAAAACCGTAGTTGAAGCTGGCGCCCGACAAGCCATCGCCATGGGCAACCTCGATCGCGTCCACACCGGCGTCATCAAGCGCCTTCGCGATCGCGGCGACATGGTCGATGCCATACATATGGCGCACCGCATGCATGCCATCGCGCAGGGTTACATCCTGAATATAGAGCTTTTCGCCCGCTTCGACGTTGAATTGTGCCATGGTTCTTCTCCGTCTCAGGCTTTGCTGGCCGCGATGCGGCGCAGGCTTAGCAATTCGCCGGTCGCCTTGGCGGCTGCGGTCATGATGTCGAGATTGCCCGAATAGGAGGGCAGGTAGTCGCCCGCTCCTTCAACCTCGAGCAACACCATCGTCTTGAGACCGGTGAACTCGCCCATGCCGGGAATCTTGAGCTTGTTGTTGTTGCCAAAGCGCTCGAACTGCACCTCCTGCTTCAGACGATAGCCGGGCACATATTTCTGCACTTCTGCCACCATCTTCTCGACGCTGGCGCGGATCTCGTCCTCGTTGCCGCCTTCCGACAAGGTGAACACCGTATCGCGCATAATCATCGGCGGTTCGGCAGGATTGAGGATGATGATCGCCTTGCCCTTGGTTGCGCCACCCACCACTTCGATGGCGCGGGCAGTCGTGCGCGTGAACTCGTCAATGTTAGCGCGCGTGCCCGGCCCTGCCGAGCGCGAGGAGACCGAAGCCACGATTTCGGCGTAATGCACCTTGGCCACGCGGCTGACAGCGGCGACCATCGGGATGGTGGCCTGTCCGCCGCAAGTCACCATATTGACATTGGTGGCGTCGAGGTTTTCTTCCATATTGACCGGCGGCACGATGAAAGGCCCGATCGCCGCTGGCGTCAGGTCGACGACATGGATGCCATCGGCGCGCAGCGCGGCGTCGTGCGCCTTGTGGGCATAGGCGCTGGTGGCGTCAAAGGCGATGCCAATGTCCTTGTAGAGCGGATGGGCGCGCAGCCCTTCGAGCCCTTCATGGGTGGTGGCGATACCGTGGCTGCGGGCCATGGCCAACCCTTCGGATTTCTCGTCGATGCCGACCACGATGGCCAGTTCCATGTTCTGCGGATATTTGATCATCTTCATCATCAGGTCGGTGCCGATATTGCCCGAGCCGATGATGGCGGCTTTTACTTTGCTCAATCCATCCTCCTGAAATGCTGTGCTGTCATGGCTTCGCCGCCGCAAGAGATGGACAGACAAGGCCAAGGCATAGGGAGGTTCCCATGCCGCCTGCGGGTCGTCGCGGGTTCTCCAATTATTGACACATTGCCTGCTCCGCCTGCGCCCAGGCCAGCGCCGCCAACTTTGGCAAGGCCTTCACTCGTTCACTTGCCTGATGGCTGGCGGCGGTGCCTCTGATGACCCGGCCCTTGATGCCGTGGAAAATGGCCGCGATGCGAAAGAAGTTGAACGCCATGTAGAAATCGTAGCCCGGCATCGCGTCGATCCCGGCACGCTTGCAATAGGCCGCGAGATAGGCCTGTTCGTCGGGTATCCCCAAGGCCGCGATATCGGCGCCGTGCAACCCGGCGACGATATCGGGCGGCATGCGATACATCATCGCATTATAGGCAAAATCGGTGCCAGGATGGCCCAGCGTCGACAATTCCCAATCGAGAACAGCCACCACCCTTGGCTCACTGGGGTGGAAAATCAGGTTGTCGATGCGAAAATCGCCGTGGATGATCGTGGTTACATCATCGTCATCCGGGATGTTCGCGAAAAGCCATTCGATCAGCCGATCCATGTTGGCATCCCGGCCGGCGTCGATATCGTTGAGATACTGTCCCGACCAGCGGGAAATCTGCCGCTGGAAATAATTGCCCTCGCGCCCGTAGTTCTCGAGGCCGATCGCCCGATAATCAATCCGATGAAGCTGGGCCATGGACGCATTCATGGCGTCGAAGATCGCCGCGCGCTCGTCGCGCGCCACTCCGGGCAATGTCGCATCCCAGAAGATGCGGTGTTGAGTTGCACTGAGAATTGA
>DDES01000104.1 GCA_002336765.1 Novosphingobium sp. UBA1948
CTACCAGATCGACCTGACGCAGAGCCTCGATTGCGAGGTAGCGATGTGCCTCAATCTCTCGCCCGACCATCTCGATCGCTATGACGGCTATGAAGGCTATGTCGCCAGCAAGGCGCGACTGTTCGGGATGCAGGCGATGGGCCATCTGGCGATTGTCGACCATCGCGCCGCGATGGACGAGGATATTCTGCGCCACGCCCCCGAGGGGCAACCTTTCATCTTCCTCGATGGCGTCGATCTGCCGGGGAATCAGGCCGACTGGCTGAGCCTGCAAGGCCCGCATAACCGCGCCAATGCCGCCGCCGCTGTCGCCGCGCTGCGCCATCTGGGGGTGGATGACGCCACCATCGAACAGGGGCTGAAGAGTTTCGTCGGCCTGCCGCATCGTATGGAGCGGGTGGGCGAGGCCAAGGGCGTGATCTTCATCAACGATAGCAAGGCCACCAATCCGGCCAGCACCGCGCCCGCGCTGGCCGCCTTTCCGCCGCGCCAGGGACACAAGCGCATCCACTGGATTCTGGGTGGCCTGCCCAAGGGCGATGATCTGGACGATTGCGCGCCCTGGTTCGGCAATGTAGCGGCGGCCTATACCATTGGCGATGCCGGTCCGCGCTTTGCCGAAATCCTTGCCCCCGTGATGCCGGTGGCGCGCAGCGAGATGATGTGCGAGGCGATCCGTCAGGCGATGGAGGCGGCGCAGGATGGCGATGTCGTGCTGCTCAGCCCCGCCTGCGCCAGTTTCGACCAGTTCCGCGACTATGAGGCCCGCGGGGCAGCTTTCCGCCAGATTGTCGAGGTGTTGACGCAGGACGGCGATGGTGTCGATTGCGCCGGAGGAGAAGCCTGATGGCCACCATCCCCACGCCGGACAGCAGCGCGCCCGCCAGCGCACCTTATGTGCCCGGTGGCCGCGGTGGCGCGCGCCAGCGCCGTACGCGCGTGTCCGACTGGGTGGTGTGGTGGCGCGAGATCGACCGTACCCTGCTGCTGCTGGTGCTGTGCCTGATGGCGATCGGCACGCTGGCGGTGGCAGCGGCCAGCCCCGCCTCGGCGCGGCGCTTGTCGACGGCCAAGGTCAGGCTCGACGATCTCTATTTCTTCTGGGCGCATGTGAAGTGGCAATTGGCGGGGCTGGTGGCGATGATCGCCGCCTCGCGCCTGACGCGCGATCAGGCGCGGCGGTTGGGTATCCTGCTGGGCTTTGCCATGCTGGGGGGTCTGGTGCTGGTGCCGCTGGTCGGCAGCACGGTGAACGGCGCCAAGCGCTGGCTCAATCTGGGCGTGTCGATCCAGCCTTCCGAATTCCTGAAGCCGGCCTTTGCCATCACGCTGGCGTGGATATTGTCGTGGCGGCTGCGCGATCCCAGACTGCCGGTGATGTGGATTTGCACGGGGATCATGGGCGGCGTTTTCGCGCTGCTGATGCTCCAGCCCGATTTCGGCTCGGCCTTTCTGTTCAGCGTGGTGTGGTTCGTGATGATGATCGTGGCGGGCCTGCCGTGGCGGATTGTCGGCGCGCTGGTGGCAGCGGCGCCGGTGATGGGCGGGCTGGTCTATGCCTTTTATGAAAACGGGCGGCACCGTATCGATGCTTTCCTTGGCGGCGGTACGGCTTTCGATCAGGTCGATCTGGCGCACAAGACACTGGTGGCAGGTGGCTGGACCGGCAGCGGATTGTGGCTGGGCATCAAGAAGCTGGGCCTGCCCGAGGCGCATACGGACTATATTTTCTCGGTGATCGGGGAAGAGTTTGGCCTGCTGATGTGCGCGCTGGTGGTAGTGCTCTATTTTGCGGTAGTGGCGCGGGTGTTGATCCGTCTGGCCGACGAGGAGGACCTGTTCACCATCTATGCCGCCAGTGGATTGGCCGCGCAGCTTGGCGGGCAGGCTTTCATCAACATCCTCGTCAATCTGCAACTTTTCCCGTCCAAGGGAATGACTTTGCCGCTGATTTCCTATGGTGGCTCGTCGACCACGGCGCTTTGCCTCGGTATGGGCTTTCTTCTGGCGATCACACGGCGTAATCCCTTCCTGAAGCGCGATCCTTTCGCGCCCAAATCCACCCATCCCTTGCTGGGCCTGTTTCAATGAGCGCGCAGACAACACCCGCCATTTCCCGCCATTATGTGCTGGCCGCAGGGGGCACGGGGGGGCATCTGATCCCCGCTTTCGCGCTGGCCGAGGAATTGCACGCGCGGGGGCACCATGTCGCGCTGATCACCGACGAGCGCGGCGCGGCGATCCCCGGCAAGCCCGATTTCCTGACCGCGCATGTGCTGCCCGCCGGACGGCTACAGGGCAGGAATCCGCTGGGCTGGGTGAAGGGTCTGCGCGCGATCTGGGCTGGCCGCGCGATGGCGCTGCGTCTGTTCGAGAGTTTCCAACCCAGCGCGGTGATCGGCTTTGGCGGCTATCCGGCGCTACCCGCGCTGTTGGCGGCAACCTCGGCGGGGATTCCCTCGGTGATCCATGAGCAAAATGCCGTGCTGGGCCGCGTCAACCGGTTGCTGGCGGGCAAGGTGCAGGCGATTGCGGTGGCCTATCCGCAGGTGGACCGTCTGGCCGAAAAATATCTCGACAAGGCGCATCTGGTGGGCAATCCGGTGCGGCCCGAAGTGCTGGAACTGCGCGAGCAGCCTTTCCCGCCCTTTGCCGAGGATGGGCTGCTTCGCGTGCTGGTGACCGGCGGGTCGCAGGGCGCGCGGGTGCTGTCCGAAGTGGTGCCCGATGGCCTTGCTATGCTGCCGACCGCGCTGCGCACGCGGTTGCAGGTGACGCAGCAATGCCGTGCGGAGGATATTGACGCCGTGCGCGAGCGCTATCGCGGGCATGATATTCCGGCTGAACTGGGCACCTATTTCGAGGATATGGCCGCGCGTCTGGCTGACGCCCATCTCTTCATCGGACGCGCCGGCGCCAGCACGATTGCCGAATTGACCGCGGTGGGGCGCCCCGCGATCCTCGTGCCGCTGCCCATCGCGACGGATGACCATCAGGCCGCCAATGCCCGCGCCATGGTGGCCGCAGGCGGCGCCCGCGCGATCCGGCAAGACAGGTTTACCACCGTGGAACTGGCCAAGCAGATTCAGGCGATTGCCAAAAGCCCCGAGGCGCTGGGCAATGCGGCCCATGCCGCGTGGAATTGCGGTTTTCCCCATGCCGCGCGCGATCTGGCCGATCTGGTGGAAAGTTTTGGTGGCGCGCCGCTGATGGATGTCATCCATGTGGCGCGCGGTGTTTCGGCGCAAACCGCGCAACAGACTTCGGGACAGGTAGCATGAAGGGCGTCGCAACCGACATTGGCACGATCCATTTTGTGGGGATCGGCGGCATCGGCATGTCGGGCATTGCCGAGGTGATGG
Source organism: Novosphingobium sp. UBA1948 (assembly GCA_002336765.1). Taxonomy (GTDB): domain Bacteria; phylum Pseudomonadota; class Alphaproteobacteria; order Sphingomonadales; family Sphingomonadaceae; genus Novosphingobium. The sequence continues at coordinate 3,363 of DDES01000104.1, forward strand.
CCAATCTGGGCTATCGGGTGCAAGGTTCGGATATTGCCGAGGGCTATGTGGTCGAAGGGCTGCGCGCGCGGGGCATCAAGGTGATGATCGGCCACGCCGCCCAGAACATTGGCGATGCCGCCGTGGTCGTCACCAGCACTGCGGTGAAGCGCGACAATCCCGAAGTGGTGGCCGCTTTGGAAGCGCGCATCCCCGTGGTGCGCCGCGCCGAAATGCTGGCAGAGCTGATGCGGCTGAAGAACACCGTGGCCGTGGCCGGCACGCATGGCAAAACGACGACGACCTCGATGGTGGCGGCGCTGCTCGATGCCGGCGGGGTGGATCCCACGGTCATCAACGGTGGCATCATCAACTCCTATGGCTCCAACGCCCGCCTCGGCGCGTCGGACTGGATGGTGGTGGAGGCTGACGAGAGCGACGGTTCGTTCCTGCGGCTCGACGGCACGATTGCGGTCGTCACCAACATCGATCCCGAGCATCTCGATCATTACGGTTCGTTCGACCGCGTGAAGGAATGTTTCGTCGAGTTTATCGAGAACGTGCCCTTCTATGGTGCCGCCGTGCTGTGCATCGATCATCCCGTGGTGCAGGCGATCATCCCCAAGGTGCGCGACCGCCGCGTCATCACCTATGGTTTCAGCGCGCAGGCCGACGTGCGCGGCGAGGCGGTGACGCCTTTCGCCGGTGGCAACCGCTTTACTGCCGTGTTGCGCCAGCGCGATGGATCGTTCCGCCGGATCGAGGATATCGAACTGCCAATGCCGGGTCGCCACAATGTGCAGAACGCGCTGGCGGCGGTGGCCGTGGCGGTGGAAATGGGCGTGGCCGAGGATGTGATCCGCACCGGCTTTGCCAAGTTCGGCGGGGTCAAGCGCCGCTTTACGAAGGTGGGCGAGGTTTCCGGTGCGACCATCATCGACGATTACGGCCATCATCCCGTAGAAATCCGCGCGGTGCTGGCCGCCGCGCGCGAGGGTGTGAAGAACCGCGTGATCGCCGTGGTGCAGCCGCACCGCTTCACCCGTCTGCGCGATCATATGGACGATTTCGCCGCCGCCTTTAACGATGCCGATATGGTCTATGTCGCGCCGGTCTATGCCGCGGGCGAGCAGCCGATTGATGGCGTCGATGCGGCCCATCTGGTGGCGGGCATCAAGGATCGCGGCCATCGCAGCGCCCATGCCATCGCCGGAGCCGACGCTCTGGCCGAGGTGTTGGCCGGTGTGTTGCAGGAGGGCGATATGGTCGTGTGCCTTGGCGCGGGCGATATCACCAAATGGGCAGCCGGTCTGGCCGATGCTATTCGCGCCAAGAAGGGGGACTGATGTTCCCCGAGGTTGGTCAGATTCCGGTCCGTGGCAAGCTGACGGCGGGTGCGCCGCTGGCGCCGCTGGTGTGGTTCAAAAGCGGCGGGACGGCGGAATGGCTGTTTGAGCCTGCCGACACGGCTGACCTTTGCGCGTTCCTTGAGCAATTGCCGCCGCCAGTGCCGGTGATGGCGCTGGGCTTGGGGTCGAACCTCATCGTGCGCGATGGCGGGGTGGCGGGCGTGGTGATCCGACTGGGCAAGGCTTTTGCCAAGGTCGCCAAATGCGCCGATCTCACGCTGGAATGCGGTGGCGGGGCCAGCGGCATTCTGGTGTCCTCCACCGCGCGCGACGAGGGCATTGCGGGGCTGGAGTTTTTGCGCAGCATTCCGGGCACGGTCGGCGGTTTTGTGCGCATGAACGGCGGGGCCTATGGCCGCGAGGTGAAGGATATTCTCGTCGATTGCGACGTCGTGATCCGCAGCGGCGAGATTGCCACGCTACCGCTTTCCGAACTGGGCTATACCTATCGCCATTCCGATCTGGTGGATGGCTGCATTGTGGTGGCCGCGCGCTTCAAGGGCGAGGCGGGCGATCCGGCCGCTATTCAGGCCGAGATGGACCGCATCAGCACCAGCCGCGAGGCGAGCCAGCCCTTGCGCTCGAAAACCGGCGGCAGCACGTTCAAGAACCCGGAAGGCGGTAAGGCGTGGGAACTGGTCGACAAGGCCGGTTGCCGTGGCCTGACGCTGGGCGGGGCGCAGGTTTCGGAAAAGCACACCAATTTCCTTATCAACACCGGCGAGGCCACCAGCGCCGAGATCGAGGCGTTGGGCGAGGAAGTCCGCCGCCGCGTGCGCGAGCAATCCGGTGTCGAGCTGGAATGGGAAATCAAGCGAGTAGGTAAAGCACAGTGAGCCTCCCCAAACTCCATGTCGCCGTGCTGATGGGCGGCTGGTCGTCCGAGCGCACCGTGTCGCTGCGTTCGGGGGAAGCCTGCGCCCGCGCGCTCGAAGGGGAGGGGTTCCAGGTCACGCGGATCGACGTCGACCGCAATATCGCCGATACGCTGGCCAGGCTGAAGCCGGATGTCGCCTTCAACGCGCTGCACGGGCCGGCGGGCGAGGACGGGACCATTCAGGGCGTGCTGGAGGTGCTGCGCATCCCCTACACCCATTCGGGCGTGCTGGCCTCGGCGCTGGCCATGCAGAAGGACAAAGCCAAGACCATCATGGCGGCGGCGGGCGTGCCGGTGCCGGCCGGCAAGGTGGTCAGCCGGTTCGAGGCCGGCAAGGCCCATGTGTTGCCCGTCCCCTACGTTCTCAAGCCCGTGGCGGAGGGGTCGTCGTTCGGGGTGTTCATCATCAAGGAGGGGCGTTCGCACCCGCCCCAGGAGCTGCTGAGCGAGGATTGGGCCTATGGCGAGGCGATGCTGGCGGAGACATTCGTGGACGGACGGGAGTTGACCTGCGCGGTCGTCGGCGACCGGGCTTTGGGGGTTACGGAAATCCAGCCCGTTTCCGAGGCATTCTACGGATTCGACGCAAAGTACGCGAAAGGCGGATCTATTCACGTCCTGCCGGCAAAAATTAAAGGAAATATTTACCATCAGATTCAACATTTGGCGGTGCTGGCGCATCGCGCGCTGGGGTGTCGCGGGGTGACCCGGACGGACTTTCGGTACGACGACCGCCCCGGAGGTACGGGCGAGCTCGTCGTGCTGGAAGTGAACACCCAGCCAGGGATGACCGAGACTTCTCTCGTGCCGGAGCTGGCGGCCCATGCGGGCCTTACGTTTGGTGAGTTAGTCAGATGGATGGTGCAAGACGCGTCCTGCGATCGCTAACGGGGTTCACAGCCCCGAACGCCTTCGCCTACGCGCACGCCGCCGCCCCCGTTTCTCCCGCTCGCCCCCGTCGCCGGACCCCTTCTTCGGGCGTCGTCGGGCGAATCACCCGCTTCCTCGCCCATCCTTTGTTCACCAGCGCGCTCGTGATCGCGCTGCTGGGGGGCGTTTTCGCCTATTCGGTCACGAAATCGGGCGCCTACGATCAATTTATTCACGAGGTCGGCACGCCGGGCGATCTGATGGCGCGCGCCTTGGGTCTGGGCATCGAGCAGGTGACGATTTCCGGCATCAGCGAGCTGAAGGAAAGCGAAATCCTGACTTATGCCGGGGTGAAGGCGCGCAATTCGCTGCCCTATCTCGACGCCGCCGCGATGCGCGAACGGCTGCGCTCCATTCCGCTGATCAAGGACGCCGAGGTCCGCAAGCTTTATCCCAACCGCCTCGCCATTTCGGTGGTCGAGCGCCAGCCTTTCGCGCTGTGGCAGCGCGCCGGCAAAATCGAAATCGTCTCGGCCGACGGCATGCCGATCGACGAAATGCGCGACGGCCGTTTCGCCCGGCTGCCGCTGCTCGTGGGCGCGGGCGCCAACGAGCGCATCGCTGATTATCTCAAAATCGTGGCGGCGGCCGGCGAGCTGTCGGGCAAGATCAAGGCCGCCGCGCTCGTCTCGCGCCGGCGCTGGACGTTGTACACGACCGAGGGGGTGGAAATCCGCCTGCCGGAAAACGATCCGGCGGGCGCCGTCGCCGCGCTCGCGCAGATGCAGCGCGAGCACCGGATTCTGGACAAAGACATTGTCGCCGTCGACTTGCGTACGCCCGGTCGGGTTGTCGTTCGCCTCAGCGAAGAAGCAGCCGGGCGCCGTTTGGAAGCGCTGTCCCGCACGACCAAGGGGAAGGTCTGATGGGCGTTTTGCACCAATTGCCGCGCATGCGGCCGCTGTCGTCGCGCAAGAGCGCGATCATTTCCGTTCTGGACGTCGGCACGTCGAAAATCGTCTGCCTGATCGCGCGGCTCGATCCGGTCGAGGCCTCGCCGCAGCGCACGCGCACGCATGAGGCGCGCATTCTCGGCATCGGCCATCAGCGCTCGCGCGGCATGAAGGGCGGGCAGGTCGTCGACATGGAGCAGGCCGAGACGGCGATCCGTCTGGCGGTCGATGCGGCCGAGCGCATGGCTGGCGTGCAGGTGGATTCGATCATCGTCTGCGCCTCGGGCGGGCGCGTGGGGTCGCAGCAATTCGCAGCCAAGATCGGGGTCGGCGCGCGCGCGGTCGGCGAGAGCGACATTCATCGCGTGCTGGAGGCCTCCTGCGCGCATACGACGAGCGAAGGCCGGGCGGTGCTGCATTCGCTGCCGACGCGCTTCTCGGTCGACGGCGCCGATGGCGTGCGCGATCCCAGGGGCATGATCGGCGCGGAACTCGGCGCGCATCTGCATGTGGCGAGTTGCGATGTGGCGGCGGTGCGCAATCTTGGCCTTGCGGTCGAGCGCTGCCATCTGACCGTCGAGGCCTTCGTGGCCTCGCCCTATGCGTCGGCGCTGGCGACGATCGGCGACGACGAGGCCGAGATCGGCGCGACCGT
>DDES01000092.1 GCA_002336765.1 Novosphingobium sp. UBA1948
CCATGTTGACGTCGATCACCTGCGCGCCATTGTCGACCTGATTGCGCGCCACCTCGATGGCCTTGGTGTAGTCGCCCGCCAAGATCAGCTTCTTGAAAGCCGCCGAGCCGGTGACATTGGTGCGTTCGCCGACATTGACGAAGCGGGCGGAGCTTTGAGCGTTCATCGGAAATTCCAGCAATCAGGCGAAGGTGAAAGGTTCGAGGCCAGCCAGCCGCGTCACCGGCTCCAGCACGGGCGCTTTGCGTGGCGGCAGGCCCGCCACGGCGCGTGCCATCGCGCCAATATGCGCGGGCGTCGATCCGCAGCATCCGCCAAGGATGTTGACCTGCCCCGCATCGGCCCATTCCTTGACCAGACCTGCGGTGGTTTCCGGCAATTCGTCGTAGGCGCCCAATTCGTTGGGCAGGCCCGCGTTGGGATAGACCATGATGAGCGTATCGGCGATTTCGGACAGGGTTTTGACATGGGGGCGCAATTGCGTGGCGCCAAACGAGCAGTTCAGCCCGATAGTGACCGGCCGCGCATGGCGCACTGCCCACCAGAAAGCCTCCACTGTATGGCCCGACAGATTGCGGCCCGACAGGTCGGTCAGCGTCATCGACAGCATGATCGGGATTTCGCGGCCCAGCTTCTGCTCGACCACGCGCACCGCCATCACACCCGCCTTGGCGTTCAACGTGTCGAACACTGTTTCGATGAGGATAAAATCGGCCCCGCCTTCAACCAGCGCCTCGATCTGTTCGGCATAGACCTCGACCAGATAGTCCCAGTCGATCTCGCGGAAGCCGGGGTCATTCACATCGGGGCTGAGCGAGAGCGTCTTGTTGGTCGGCCCGATGGCCCCCGCCACAAAGCGAGGGCGCCCGTCCTTGGCGGCATATTCATCGGCCACACGGCGGGCGAGCCGCGCGCTGGCGATGTTGAGTTCGCGCACCAGATGCTCGGCGCCATAATCGGCCTGAGAAATGCGGTTGGCCGAGAAGGTGTTGGTCTCGGCAATATCGGCGCCCGCTTCGAAATAGGCGCGGTGGATGCTTTCGGGCACTTCCGGCTTGGTCAGGGCGAGGATGTCGTTGTTGCCCTTCTGGTCGTGGGTCAGGCCCAGATTGCCCGCATAGTCGGCCTCGACCAGACCACAGCGCTGGATCTCGGTGCCAAAGGCGCCATCGGTGATGAGAATGCGCTTGGCGGCCTCGCCCAGCAGGGCGGCGCGGGCGGCGGAGGGGATCAGGGTCATGCAACAATGTCCTTGGCAAAGGTCCGGTCACGCAGGCCCAGCAGATGACAGATGGCATAGGTCTGCTCGGCCTTGTTGAGCGTGTAGAAATGGAAATCGCGCACCCCGCCTTCATGCAGGCGGCGGCACAGATCGGCGGCAAACACCGCGCTGATCAGGCTGCGCGGGGCAGGGCGCTCGTCCAGCCCTTCGAACATCTTTTCGACATAGTCGGGGATGGCGGTGTTGGCGCTCATCCGGCGGATCGCGGCAAAGCTGGTGACGGGCATGATGCCGGGCAGGATCGGCGCGGTGATGCCCGCGGCCAGCGCCTTGTCGAGAAAGCGGAAATAGACATCGGCGGAGAGAAAGAACTGGCTGATCGCGCGGGTGGCACCCGCGTCCAGCTTGCGCTTCAGATTGTCGAGATCGGCCTGTGCGCTCGCCGCCTCGGGGTGGACTTCGGGATAGGCGGCCACGGAAATATCGAAATCATGGCGCGCCTTCAGCCCTGCCACCAGTTCGGCGGCGTTGGTATAGCCCTGCGGATGGGGCACAAAGCGCCCGCCATCGGCTGGCGGCGGATCGCCGCGCAGCGCCACGATGTGGCGCACGCCCGCTTCCCAATACTGGTCGGCAATCTCGTCGATCTCGCCCTTGCTGGCGCCCACGCAGGTGAGATGCGCGGCGGGCACCAGATCGGTCTCCTTGGCAATGCGCGCCACGGTGGCATGGGTGCGCTCGCGCGTGGTGCCGCCCGCGCCATAGGTGACCGACACGAAGTCCGGCCCCAGCGGCGCCAGAGTCCCGATCACCTCCCACAATTGCTCGGCCATCTTCTCGCTCTTGGGCGGGAAGAATTCGAAGGAAACGCGCAGATCGCCAGCCACGCTGGCAAAGGGCGTCTGAGAGGAAAGACTCATCGGGAAACTGCCTTGGAAGTTGCGGGAGCGGCGCTGCGGCGTCCGGTCCAGATTTTGACGGTAAGCTGGCCACCGGCCAGAGCCAGTGGCGGATCGGGTGTGAAACCGGCCTCGGTGAAAAACTGTGCCATCTGGCTGTCGGTAAAGCCGAGGCGGGCATGGGCGTGGCGTTCGCGCAGATCCTCATGCGCATGCGCGGCCAGATCGACGATGGCAAGCCGCGCACCGCTGCGCGCCACACGCGCCGCTTCGGCCAGTACGGCTTGCGGCTCCTGCGCATAGTGCAGCACCTGATGGAACAGGATCGTATCCACGCTGGCATCGGCCAAAGGCAGCGCGCCGAAGTCGCCCTGCACCAGATCGACGCGCCCGCCGGACAGGTCTTGCAGGCGCGAGCGGGCGATGCGCAACATTTCCGGGCTGTTGTCGAGCGCGGTGACATGCGCGGCATGGGGGGCGAAAAGTTCGACCATGCGCCCCGTGCCGGTGCCGACATCGAGCAAATGACCCAGTTCTCCGCCCAGCGCGGCGGCCAGCGCGGCTTCCACCGGCTCGTCGGGGGTCAGCAGGCTGCGCATCTGGTCCCACTGTTCGGCATGGCGCGCGAAATAGGACGCGGCGGCCGTCTCGCGCGCGGAGCGGATCGCGGCGAGGTNNGGTGGCGGCGGTCCTCGGCGCATTGCGCGGCAAAACCGCCATCCTCGGCCTCGGCGGCGGCCAGCAGCCTGGCGGTGGCGTTGCCCAATGCGCTGGCGCGCGATTCGCTGCCCAGCGCGCTGGCGCGCGATCCACTAATCGCGGATTTCAGGAAAACCCAGCTGCCTTCCTTGCGTCTTTCGGCAAGGCTCGCATCACACAGGATCTTCACATGGCGCGACACGCGCGGCTGGCTCTGCCCCAACACTTGCGCCAGCTCGCCCACAGCCAGTTCCATCGCGCACAACAGCTGCATGATGCGCAGCCGCGTGGGGTCGGCCAGAGCGCGCAGGACAGGATCTATGAGCAGCGGAACGGTCATTGCAGGATGGCATATAAAGAAATCTTTATATGATTGCAAATGCTACCTGACGGCCTCGGCTCTTTCTGTACCGGGGGCGGAAAAGGCGTCGCGCGGCCTTGCCTTTTCCTTTGTCGGGATTACCTAAAGGCGCATGGGCTGTCGCCCGGAATATCACGATTCACGGTAAGGACCTTTATGATCGCCATCATCCGCCCGCGCGCCTTCGCTTTCAGTCTGGTGGCCAGTCTGGCTCTGGCCGGTTGCGGCAGTTCGGACAAGGCCAGCGATGCGGTCTCTGCCGAAACGGTGGAAATGCCCGCCGAAGCCGCGATGAGCGGGGCCGATGCCATGCCGGTGGCCGATCCTTCGGCCAATGCCACGCCCACCACCACCGAAGGTGTTGCCGCAGCGGCTGGCGCGGCGGCGGCCGATGTAGCGGCGGCGGCAGGCGAGGCGGCTCCGGCTGGCGCCACGCCCGCGCCAGCGGTCAAGCCCGCCAACTAATCCAGCACGACTTTTCCGCGGCCGGCTTTCACCGAGCCGCGGATTTTCTTGCCCGCCAGCCGCGCGGTCTTGCCCACGCGGTTGAGGCGGCTCTTGGCGCGCTTTTCGGGCAGGTCATGCGCCTTGCGGATCATCTCGGCCAGACGGTTGCGGGCATCGGTGCGGTTGGCCTCCTGCGTGCGATAGCTGCGCGCGGTCAGCACGATCTCGCCCGCGTTGCTCAGCTTGCTGCCCGCAATCTCCTTGAGACGCGCAAACACTGGCGGGCTGAGCCGCAAGGCATAGATGTTGACGCGGAGCTGGACCGCGGTGGCCACCTTGTTGACATTCTGCCCGCCCGGCCCGGCCGAGGTGATGAAGCTTTCCTGCGCATGGGCCTGTGCCCGCGCGATCGCTTCATCCGCCGGATCAGGCATTACCATCCTCGGGGCCACCCTCAGGGGGCGCAAAGCCCAGATCGAGGAAATCCTGTGGCATCGGCGCGATGGCGTGCACCGGCGGCTTGCCTTCGCGCGGCACGGTGAGTTCGACGGCATGCAGCAGCGTGCGCGCCGCGCCGCCAAGCCCACCGGCGCCATCGCCATAGATGGGATCGCCGACCAGCGGCGCCCCAAGACCTTTCAGCGCATGGATGCGGATCTGGTGGGTGCGGCCGGTTTCGGGGCGGAACTCCACCAGCGTCAGACCATTGGCTTCGGCAATCTTGCGCCAATGGGTCACGGCCGGCTTGCCCGCCTTGGCCGCGATCATGCGCCAGCCGTCCGCCTCGCTGGAAATCTTGGAGAGGGCCAGTTCGATCGTGCCCTCCTCACCCGCGACCGACCCCGCCACCACGCCCAGATAGCGCTTGCTCACCTGACGCGCCTCGAAGGCGGCGGAAAAGCGCTTGAGCGCCTTGGGATTGCGCGCCAGCAGCAGGCAGCCCGACGTATCGCGGTCGAGCCGGTGCACCGGCCAAGGCTCGCGCTGGAAGCCCAAAGTCAGCGTGTCGAGGTAATCCTCCAAAGAGCGCCCGCCCGCGCGCGGGCGATCCAGCGGGAGGCCGGCGGGTTTGTCGATGACCAGCGCTTCGCCGTCTTCGAACAGAATGGGCAGATCCATCAGGCAACGGCCTTTGCAATGCGGGCCAAGGCCTCGGTGAGTTGCACCTCGTCTGCGGCAAAGCTGATGCGAAAGCCACGGAAATCGCAATGGGCCCCGCCAAAAGCCGAAGCGGCGACGATGGCGACGCCATGTTCGAGCAGATGCATGGCCAAGGCCTCGTCATCGCCAAAGCGGTCCATCAGCGGGGCGGCATCGATCATGCAGTAAAAGGCGCCATCGGGCACGGGCGTTGACAGGCCGGGAATGGCGTTGATGGCCGCAACGCACAGGTCGCGCCGTGCGCGGAAGCGGTCGCGCCAGTCGCGCAGGAACTCTTGCGGGCCTTCAAACGCCGCCACCGCGCCCGCTTGGCTGATCGAGCAGGCATTGCCCGAAACATGGCTCTGCAACTTGCCCATCGCGCCGATCAGCCATGCGGGGCCAGCGGCGACGCCGATGCGGAAGCCGGTCATCGCATGGCTTTTCGACACGCCGGACACGGTCAGGATACGGTCGGCCAGATCAGGGCATTCCACCGCCAAAGTGGCATGGCGCCCCTCGGAATAGCGCAAGGGGGCGTAAATATCGTCGCTCATCACCAAGACGCGGGGATGGGCGCGCAGCACCTCGCCCAAGGCTTGCAGATCCTGCGCGCTATAGGTGGCGCCGGTCGGATTGCCGGGGGAATTGAGCAGCAGCCAACGGGTTTGCGGGGTGATCGCGGCGGCCAGTTGCTCTGCCGTCATGCGGAAACCATTGGCGGGGCCGGTGGGCACGGGCACCGCCGTTGCGCCTGCAAAGCCCACGATTTCGGGATAGGATACCCACCATGGCGCGGGGATCAACACCTCGTCGCCCGCGTTGAGCGTGGCCAGCAGCGCGAGGAAGATCGACTGTTTGCCGCCCGCCGACACGATGATACGCGACGGATCGGTCACTAGGCCCAGATCGCGCTCGAAATGCAGCGCCGCCGCCTTGCGCAGCGCTGCCGTGCCCGCCACCGCCGTATAGCGCGTGTCGCCCGCATCCAGCGCCGCCTTGCAGGCTTCGACCACATGGGCGGGTGTCGGGAAATCGGGTTCACCCACCGACAGCGAGATGATGTCATGTCCCGCCGCGCGCAATTCAAAGGCACGGTCGGTCATGGCGTTGGTGCGCGAGGGGCTGATGCGCGCGAGTGCGGAGGAAAGCGTGGTGTCCATGGCTCGCCCTAGGGCAAAAGGCGGGCCTTCATCAAGCCGCGCAGACTATTCCCGATGAGGAAACCCGTCGAAAGATCCTCCAGCCGAAGGTCCGCCTCGCGCGCGCGGCCTTCGGTGATCAGCGAGGCGCGCAAGACTCCGGGCAACAGGCCGAGCCGCGCGGGCGGCGTCAGCAGCATCCCGTCGCGTTCGACAAACAGCGAGGTGAAGCAACCCTCGGTCAACAAGCCATCGTCGCGGATGAACAGCGCCTCGGCAGCGCCCGCCTCGCGCGCGGCGCGCAGACCTGCCTCGTAGAACCAGCGGTCGGAGGTCTTGTGCGCCAGCCGCCAGTCGCCACTGTCCACCGGCATGGGCAGCACCACGCAACCTAGCGGACCATCGCTATCCAGCGCGGGGGGCAGATCGGACACTTCGAGGCTGGTGGCCCCGCTGCGCGCCAGCACGAGGCGCAGGCGCGACGGGCGCTCCACCTCGAAGCACAGGGCATGGATCATGTTGCGCGCGGCATGGCGGTCAAAACTGAAGCCGAGCGTGGCGGCACTGGCCTTCATCCGCTCCAGATGCAGCTCCAGCAAGGGGATGCCGCCCTCGGGCGAGAAACCCATGGTCTCGATCAGATCGAAACGGGCGCGTGCTTGTTCCTGCGGAGCCCGATCCGGCGCTGGTTGATGCACGAAACCCCCTTTGACCAGACATTCGCGCCATTCATCCATCGCGCGCGAATCCGCCACCACAGCCGAACCGACCCCCATCACCGCGCGGCCTCCACCGGAGCCGTTCTGGTCGAGCGTCAGCCTCAGCGTGCGGATTGCCACATTGAAGGATGCTGCGCCAGCGCCTTCTTTGTCGGGCACAATATGGCCAAGCGACCCGCAATAGGCACCGCGTGGATTGCGTTCGCAGGCGTTGATCCATTCCATCGCGCGGATTTTCGGGGCGCCGGTCACCGATCCACACGGGAAAATCGCGCGCAGCACATCCACCGGCGAGCATCCATCCTTCAGCCGCGCGGTGACGGTGGACACCATCTGGTGCACGGTGGGATAGGTTTCAATGGCGAAAGGGGATTCCACCCGAACGCTGCCCGCCTGCGCCACGCGGCTCAGATCGTTGCGCAGCAAATCGACGATCATCAGGTTTTCCGCGCGATCCTTGGCGCTGGCGGCCAGATCGGCGGCCAGTGCGTCATCCTCCTGTGGCGTGGCGCCGCGCGGACGTGTGCCTTTCATGGGGCGGGCGGTGATGGTACCATCCTGCACGGTGAAGAACAGTTCGGGCGAGAGGCTGAGCAGCCAGTGCGACCCATCCCACAGGATGCCGCCATGCGCCCCGCCGCCTGCCTTGCGCAGCGCGGCATAGAGCGCCAGCGGATCGCCCTGCCACGCGCCGGAGAGCGGGAAGGTGAGGTTCGCCTGATAGATCTCGCCCGCATGGATCGCGGCATGGATGGCGTCAAACGCCTTGGTATAGGCGCCGATGGCAATCTCGGGCAGCAACGGGCCGATACTGGCTGTGCCTTGCGCCTGCTGCGCCAGCCATGCTGCGCTTTGCTGCGGCGTCATATCCAGCCATGTGTCAAAGGCGCCCATCCACACCAGCGGGCCATCGGCGCCGCTGCGCGCCTGCGCCAGCGGCTGGAGTCGGGGCTCCAGCGCCAGTCCCGCCTCATAGGCCACCAGACCCGCCAGCGCATAACCCTCGGCCAGCAGCGCCTCGATACGGGCCAGCGCGGGGCCTACCTCGTCGGGCCGCCGCGCGATCACCACCTCGCGCGGGGCGGTGTAGAG
>DDES01000195.1 GCA_002336765.1 Novosphingobium sp. UBA1948
GAGCGCTTCCTCGACACCTATCGCCGCATCGGCGCCGCACCCTTCAAGGAGGCCATCTATGGCTGATGTGCAATTCCTGCTGCGCGATGGCGCGGCATCTTCCGCCCCTGTGGTCGCTTTGGCCGATTTCGCGGGCGACACCAATGCCACCGCCGTGGTGATCCAGCCGGGCGAGGATGCGCGCGCGCTGCTGCCGCATCTCGACCGTCTGGCGCTGGTGGAAGTCACCTTCCCCGCCTTCACCGACGGTCGCGGCTTTTCCTCGGCCCGCATCCTGCGCGAGGCGGGCTACAAGGGCGAATTGCGCGCCAGTGGCGACATTGGCGTCGATATGCTGGGCCATCTCGAGCGCGTCGGCTTTGACGCCATCGCCCCCAAGGACCGGCTCGATCCCGCCGACGCCGAGCGCGCCTTCGCCACATGGCCGCAGGTCTATCAGGCAACGGTTGTCGATGGCCGCAAGCCGATCTGGGCCCTGAGGCACCCCGAAGCGCGCCGCAGCCTATGAGCAACGCCCGCCGCCTTGATCTGATCGACACCACAGCGCGCTTTACCGAGGCGGATGTTGCCGCACTCAACGCCCGCTATGCCGATGCGTCGAGCGAGGCCTTGCTGCGTGCGGTGCTGGTCGAGCGCATCGCGGGCAGGGTCGCGCTGGTGTCCTCCTTCGGGGCGGAAAGCGCGGTGCTGTTGCACATGGCGGCGCAGATCGATCCCTCGGTGCCGGTGCTGTTTCTGGAAACCGGCAAACATTTCCCCGAAACGCTGGCCTATCGCGACACTCTGGTGGCGCATCTTGGGCTGACAGGCCTTGTCAACATCACGCCCGATCCCGAAGTGCTGGCCAAGCGCGACGAGGCGGGGCTGCGCTGGTCCTATGATCCCGACGGTTGCTGCGAGATCCGCAAGGTGATCCCGCTCGCCAAGGCGCTGGGTGATTTTGATGCGACGCTCACGGGGCGCAAGAGCTTTCAAGCCGCCACCCGCGCCGATCTGCCGCATTTCGAGCTGGACCGCTCGGATGCAACGGGCCGGATCAAGGTCAACCCGTTGATCGACTGGGACAAGGCGCGGATCGCCGCCTATTTCGACGAGCATGACCTGCCCCGCCATCCTCTGGTGGAGCAAGGCTATCCGTCCATCGGCTGTTCGCCCTGCACCAGCAAGGTGGCCGAAGGCGAAGACCCCCGCTCGGGCCGCTGGCGCGGCTGGGACAAGACCGAATGCGGCATCCATCTGCCCGGCGCGCCGGGCGATGATTTGCCACCGGGCTTTGAACCGGCGTTTTAACGCCCGATCTTACTTGATCCACCCCTTGCCGCGATACCAGTCTGCGGTGGCCTTCATGCCCTCGCTGGTGGCGATGGCGGGCCGCCACAGGCTGGCGGGCGGCGCGCCTTGCGGTGAGCAAACCCAGTCGGGATGGGTCATATAGCCCACGCGGTCCATCGTCAGCTTGGCCTTACCCCCGCGAAGCGCCGTATCCAGCCTTGCCGCCATGCGCAGCACGAAAGGCGGCAGGCCGAGCACCCGCACCTTGTGCCCCACCGCCTCGCCCAGCGCGCGGGCCATATCGCCATGCGCCCAGCCCTGCGGGGTGGCATCGTCCGGCTCATAGGTCTGGCCAACGGCATCGGGCGCATCAACCAGCGCCAGCAACAGGCGCGCCAGATCCTCGACATGGATCAGGCTGGCACGACCGCCAGCAGGCACCGGCACCAGCCCCATGCTGGCGGCGCGGAACAATTCAAACATCTCGCGGTCGCGCGGGCCATAGATCGCGGGCGGGCGGACGATGGTCCAGTCCAGCCCGCTGGCCTTCACCGCCGCCTCGGCCTTGGCCTTGCTGCCGCCATAGCGCGACAGGTCCGGCTCGCGCGCCGAGAGCGAGGAGACGAAGATGAAGCGCCCCACACCCGCCGCGCGGGCCGCCTCCATCAACGCAATGGTGCCTTCGACATTGGCGCGATCAAACTCGGCGACATCGGCCGCATTGACCACGCCCGCGACATGGATCACCGCCTGCACGCCATCGACCAGACGGGCCAGCGCCGCGCGGTCGTGCAAATCGCCCTGCACCCATTCCACACCATCGCGCGGCGGCGGCAGACGGCGGGCCAACGCCTTCACCGCCTGCCCCGCTGCCAGATCCAGCAAAGTCTGCCCTACGAAACCCGTGCCGCCGGTGATGGCCAATGTCATACCAGCACCATCTGGTCGCGATGCACCACCGCCGAGCGCGGGCTATAGCCAAGGATGTCGGCATGGTCGGCGCTCTGGTGGCCCATCAGCGCGACACATTCAGCGGCGTCATATTCCGCCAGACCACGCGCCAGTTCGGCGCCATCGGCACCGCGCACGGCGACAGCATCGCCACGCTGGAATGCACCCTCGACCGAAGTGATCCCCGCCGCCAGCAAGCTCGCCCCCTTGGCCAGCGCCCGCGCGGCGCCCGCGTCCACGGTGAGGCTGCCCTTCAGGCGCAGACGCCCGCCCAGCCATGCCTTGCGTGCCTGTTTGCGGCCACGGGGCAGGAACAGGGTGCCGATGCCCTGCTGTGTGATGCGGGTGATGGGCCGATCGACGTTGCCCTGACCGATCACCAGCGCGATACCGGCGAATTCGGCGATCTCCACCGCTTGCAGCTTGGAAATCATCCCGCCGCTGCCCATGCCGCTGCCCGAAACGGGGCTGGCCATCGCGCGGATTTCGGGGGTAATGCCCTTCACCAGCGGCAACAGGCGCGCGCCCTCTTCGCTCGGATGGCGGTCGTACAAGCCATCAATGTCGGAGAGCAGCAGCACCGCGCTGGCCCTCGCCGCCTGCGCCACGCGGGCGGCGAGGCGATCATTGTCACCAAAGCGGATTTCCTGTGTGGCAACGGAATCGTTCTCGTTGATCACCGGTACCGCGCCCGCATCGAGCAGCCGCGTCAAAGTGGCCGTGGCGTTCAAATAGCGCCGCCGATCCTCCAGATCCTCCAGCGTCAGCAGCAATTGCGCCGCGGTCAGCCCATGCGCGCCCAGCAATTCGGCCCACAGGCCCGACAGCGCGATCTGGCCTACCGCCGCCGCTGCCTGCGCGTCGGCAAGGCTGCCGCGCCCGCCCTTGTCCAGACCCAGCCGCCGCGCGCCCAGCGCGATCGCGCCCGAACTGACCACGATCACATCCTGCCCGCGCGCACGCGCCGCCGCGATTTCCTCAACCAGCCCTGTCAGCCAGGCGCGGCGCGGCCCTTCCGGACCCACCAGCAGCGCCGAGCCGACCTTGATCACAAGGCGGGGCGCAAGAGCGGGATCGGCGAGATTGTGCAGCGAGGCGATGCGCGTGGTCATGGACCAAGCGGATAGGCGAAAGATGCCAAGCCGACAAGCCGCTGGCAACGGCCCGAATACCGGTAATTACCCCAGAGGCGACCACGGCTTTTCGTCGGCTTCTTCCTGCTCCCCGCTGGGCCGCTCGGTCACGGTGGCGGCGGGCAGATGGCGGATCACCGCGTCGAGCAGTTCGGGCACACCCTTGCCACTGGCGGCCGAGACGGCGAACACTTCGTCGGCACCGGCGTCCAGCAGTTCGCGGGCGTAGGCTTCGACCAGTTCATCATCGGCCTGATCGATCTTGTTGAGCACCACCAGACGCGGCTTATCCTCAAGCCCCTCGCCATAGGCTTCCAGTTCGTCCTCGATGATCTGCATCGCCTCGACCGGCTCCTTGCCAGCGATGTCGATCAGATGGATCAGCACGCGGCAGCGCTCGATATGGCCGAGAAAGCGGTCGCCAATGCCCGCCCCTTCGGCTGCGCCCGCGATCAGGCCCGGAATATCGGCCAGCACGAATTCGCGGTTCTTGTGGCGCACCACGCCCAGTTGCGGGCGCAGGGTGGTGAAGGCATAGGCGCCCACCTTGGCCTTGGTGTTCGACACCTGATTGATGAAGGTGCTCTTGCCCGCATTGGGCAGACCGACCAGACCCGCATCGGCCAGCAGCTTCAACCGCAGCCAGACATACATTTCCTCGCCCGGCCAACCCGGCCCGTGCTGGCGCGGGGCGCGGTTGGTGGAGGTCTTGTAGGAGGCATTGCCACGCCCGCCGTCTCCCCCGCGCAGCAGCGTAACGCGCTGACCGGCTTCGGTGATATCGACCAGCACCGTCTCGCGGTCGTCGTCCAGAACCTGCGTGCCGACCGGCACCTTGATGACCATATCATCGCCGCCCGCACCGGTGCGGTTGCTGCCCGCGCCGCCGTGGCCGCGCTGGGCCTTGAAGTGCTGCGCATAGCGGAAGTCGATCAGCGTGTTCAGTCCCGCCACGCCTTCAAAAATAACGTCGCCACCTTTGCCGCCGTCGCCACCATTGGGGCCGCCGTATTCAACGTATTTCTCACGCCGGAAGCTGACCGCGCCCGGCCCGCCCTGCCCCGAGCGGATGAAGATTTTGGCCTGATCGAGAAAATGCATGGGCGTGTGTCCGGACGGGAAAAGAGCAAAGCGGCAATACGAAAAGGCCGTCAGGCAGCAACGCCGACGGCCATTTCAATCACGCATCTGGTGGAGCCGAGGGGGATCGAACCCCTGACCTCGTCATTGCGAACGACGCGCTCTCCCAGCTGAGCTACGGCCCCGTTCCAGTGCGAGTACGCCTGAAGATGTTGCCATCCCCGAGCGAGAGCGGCTCCCTTAGCGAAAGGGGCCAAGGCAGGGAAGCGAAAAAACGCCGCCCTGCCGATTTTTCTTCAGGCGATCACTGCGTGGCACCGCGCGCCGCAGACTGGCCGGGCACAAAGGTCATGCCATAGCGGTTTTCCCATTCGGCCAGATCGCTCTTGTAGCGCTCATAGGACTGGTAGAAATCCTCGTAAACCTGCACGAAACGGGCCAGCCCGCGCTCGGAGAAAGCGGCCAGATCCTTGCTCTCCAGCGTGCGGCTCTCGCGCGCCATATCCAGCGCCGAGGCGCAGAAATTGGGCAGCGTGGGCGGATAGGCGTAGTAGTTATAAAGCTGGGTCAACTGCGTCTCGCGGTTGGCGAGGAACGTCTTGCCATATTTGGCGCGGAAGGTCTGGTCGACCGCCTCATTGGCCTTTTTCAGCGCCGATGCGTGCTTTTTCAGGAAGGCACCGTAGGCGGGAACGATTTCGTTCCGCTGCTCGGGCGTGCAGTTGAGCGCGGCGACATTGAGCGCCGAGCGCAGATACCACACGCGCTGCGCCGCTTCGGAATCCACCAGCACCGTGTGGCGCACGCCATCAGCGCCACGCACCGGAACGCGCACCTCGCCCGAGACGCCGTCGGGCGCCGCGGGGCGCGGCGGCACCACCACGATCTTGGGCGGCGCAGGCGGCGGAGGCGGTGGGGGCGGCGGGGGCGGAGCGCTACACGCGGCGAGCAGCGCCATACCTGCCATCACCAAACCGATCCGGAATTTCTGCATCGAATGCCACCCTTGTCCATTATGCTTTGGGGGAAAAGCCCTAGCCCAGCACGCGCCATAAGAAAATGCCCGAAGCACCATTTCGGCGCTTCGGGCATGGGTTCTGTCGCAACCCGCCCGGAAAAGGCGGGTTGCTCTGCCGCTTAACGGCGATCGCCGAGGAAGCTGAGCAAGAACTGGAACATGTTGATGAAGTCGAGATAGAGCGTCAGCGCACCCATGATCGCGACCTTTTCGGCATAGGGCGTGCCAGCGACCTGCACATAGCTCATCTTGAGCTGCTGCGTGTCATAGGCGGTGAGGCCGGCAAAGATCAGCACACCCAGCACCGAGATGGCAAAGGCCAGACCCGGAACCTGAAAGAACATGCCGATCAGCGAGGCGATGATCAGACCGAACAGGCCCATGATCAGGAAGCTGCCCATGCCCGACAGGTTCTTCTTGGTGGTGTACCCCACCAGACTAAGCCCCGCAAAGGCGCCCGCCGTCGAGAAGAAGGTCATAGCGATCGACGCGCCGGTGTAGACGAGGAAGATCGACGCCATCGACAGGCCCATCGCCACCGCAAAGCCCCAGAAACAGGCTTTTAGCGTCGAGGTCTGCATCCGGCCCATGCCCGCGCTCATCGCGAAGACAAAGCCCAGCGGCGCCAGAATGATCAACCAGCGCAGCGGGGTGACGAACACCTGCGCGGCAAAGCCCGACTGGGCAAAGAGCAGCGCCACGATGCCCGAGAGCAACACGCCCGAAGCCATGTAATTGTAGATCGAGAGCATATATTTGCGCAGCCCCGCATCCAGCGTGGCTCCGCCCAACTGAGCATCCAGCCGCGGCGCCGCACCAAAGCCCGTGGGCTGGGGGTCATTCCAGATGGCCATTGCAATCACTCCAAGATAAGCCCGCAACAAGCGCGGCGCAGTAAAACGAATATCGCCCTAGTGCGCCCCAGTTTCAAGGCGAGTTAACGCTAAAAAGCGTATCAAAGTGTTGCTGGCGCTATGGCGGCGCAAAAAAGGCGCCGCAGGATCATGCCTTGCGCGCTGCGGCGCCCATTTCGGCGTTGCGATCGCGCGCGGCTGTCATCGTCGCCAGCACCAGCTGCATCAACGCGCTATCGGCATCCAGCACATCCAGCCCCGCCTGTGTCGAGCCGCCGGGCGAGGCCACCCGTCGCGCCAGTTCGGCAGGCGGATAGGGCGATGCTGAAGCCAGTGCCGCCGCGCCTTCCACCGTCGCCAGCGCCAGACGTAACGACTGCGCCTCATCAAGCCCCAGCGCCGCGCCGCCCGAGGCCAGCGCATCGATGAAGCGATAGACAAAGCCCGGGCCACAACCGGCCAGCGCCGTCACCGCATCAAACAAATCCTCGCCCACCCATTCGGGCGCACCCAAAGCGCCAAGGAAAGCCATCGCCACCGCGCGCTCCTCGTGGCCCAAGCCGCTGGCCACCACGCCCATCGGCGATTTGCCGACGGCCGCCGCCAGATTGGGCATGACACGGATAATCGCCCGGGCATCGGGAAAACGCGCCTGCAAACTGGCCAGTTCCACACCGGCCAGAATCGAGAGCACCACCGTATCCGGCCCTGCCAGCGCCGTCAGCGTGCCCGCCACATTGTCGAGCATCTGCGGCTTGACGCCCAGCAGCATCAGGTCGAACACCCGCCCCTCGGGCAGCGCGCGCAGCAGCTCAACTCCCTCGGGCGCAGCCTCCAGCGCGGGATCGACCACCGTAAAGCGCTCCGCCGCAACACCTGCGCGCAGCCATCCGGCCAGCATCGCGCCGCCCATATTGCCACAGCCGATCATCAGAACTGTCGCGGGCCATGCCGGAACTGGGGTCGGAATTGTGGCCGGAATGCTCATCTCACGCTTCCCCTGCCGCATCGACCAGCGCGCTGGCCAAAGCCTCCTGCGGGCTCTTGTCGCCCCACAGGATGAACTGGAACGCGGGATAGAAACGGTCGCATTCCTCCACCGCCACTTCCACCAGCATCTGCGCCTGACCAAGGCTCAGCAAGCCATCGTCGCCCAGCAACAGGCCGTGGCGATAGAGCAGCATGGCATTGTTCGACCACACATCGAAATGACCGAGCCACAACTGTTCGTTGATCAGGCCGAGCACCTCGAACATAGCGGAACGCTTGTCATCAGGCACGCGGATGTCGGGCAGGCACAGCAATTGCAGGACATTGTCCTCGGCCCGCCACACCGCGCGCAGCTGATAGGTGGCCCAGCTGCCCTGCACCTCGCCGGTGATCTCGTCATCCGAAACAAACTCATGCGCCCAGCCGCGAGCCTCGAACAATTGGGCCAGCATTTCGACCGGCGCACAATCCTCGTGCCGTCCGAAATCGCCCTCACCCGTTCTCATCATTCGCACACCTGATACCGGCGGGTCGCAAAATGCCCCGACTTTCCGTGGCGCTTGGATGCGCGAGGCAGGGCGCGTCGCACAAGCTCCGGTTAACGCTGACCTGCGCATAACCCTATAAGCCTGTTCACAGCCTGTGGAAAAGAACAATACCAAGGCTCGCGGGCTGGGGACCGCGAACCTTGGTATTACTTGCCGCCCACCGGATCGACCGCCTGTCCCTCGGGGCTGATCCACATATAGGCGCCCTCCTGCCCTGCCTTCTTCAGCTTGGCCACATAGGCCTTGGCCTCGGCCTCGTCGTCAAACGGGCCGGTCAGCAGGCGGTTGGTGCGCCCCTGTTCCGAGGTGAAGGGCTTGCGGCCCTTGAACAGTTCCGGCTCCTCGCGGTTGAGCTTGCGCCAGTCGAAGGGCATTTTGTCGACATCGCGGCCCACCCCGATCTGTACCCAGATGCGGCTCGGATGCTTGGGCGGCAAGGGCTTGGGAGGCTCCTTGGGCGCGGGGCGCGGGGCACTGATCTTGCGGATATCCACCGCACCCGCCGCCGGAGTGGCCGCCGTGGAGGCCTTGCCGAAATCCTGAAACAGCTCGGAAAAGCTCGGCTTTTTAGCCGGCACGGAAGGCGTCTGGACCACGGCTTTGACCGGCTCTGGCGCGCGCTTGACCGGCTCGGGCATGGGCGCAACCGGTTCGGGTGAAGGCTTGCCCAACTCGGGCGCGGCCGGCTCCGGCGCAGGAAGAGCGGGCTGCGGCGCGGGTTCCGGCTGAGGACCAGCCACCGCCGGTGCCG
>DDES01000204.1 GCA_002336765.1 Novosphingobium sp. UBA1948
AGGAGATCTTCGGGCCGGTGGTGTCCACCACCACCTTCAAGACCCACGAGGAAGCGCTTCACATCGCCAATGACACGCTGTTCGGCCTTGGCGCGGGCGTGTGGAGCCGCAACGTCAACACCTGCTACCAGTTCGGCCGCGCCATTCAGGCCGGACGCGTCTGGACCAACTGCTACCACGCCTATCCCGCCCACGCGGCCTTCGGCGGCTACAAGCAGTCGGGCATCGGGCGCGAGACGCACTCGGTGATGCTTGACCACTATCAGCAGACCAAGAATCTGCTGGTGAGCTACAGCCCGAAGAAGCTGGGCTTCTTCTAAGGCGTTACCCGCCCGTCGGGTCGCACAGCTCCGTCCGGCAGAGGACAGCCTCTCCCTTTGCCCCTGCCGGACGGGGCACCCTACCCAAGACCACAAGCATATCCACGGAGGGCTGGACGGGCCTGTCCGCCGATGGGTTGCGTTCTATCAGAGAGGATCTTTCCATGTTCGCCAAGACCATCCGCGTCAGCGCGCTCGCGCTGGCGATGACTTCTTGCACCCTTTTTTCCGCCGCTGCCCATGCCGAAGAGGCCTCGCCGATCAAGCTCGGCGCCTCGCTCACCGGCGCCACCGATTATGTCTGGCGCGGCTTTTCGCAGACCAGCCAGAATGTTGCCACCTTCGCCACCGTTAGCGCCAGCGCCAAGGGCTTCTATCTGGGCGCGGGCACGGAGAACGTGAAATTCGCCGGTATCTCGCAGGAATATGACCTGTGGGGCGGCTATACCCATGCGCTGGGTCCGGTCAGCGTCGATGTCGGTTTCGTGCGCTATGGCTATGTTGATGCCGCCAGCAAGATCGACACGCTGGAAGGCAAGGTCGCGCTGTCGGGCAAGCTGGGCAAGGTGGGCGTCAGCGCGGCAGCCTATCTCACCGGCAACTATTTCGGCAGCCACAAGGGCGCGCGCTATTACGAGATCGGCGTTTCGGCCCCGATCGCGCCCAAGCTGGACTTCAGCGCCAAGCTGGGGCGGCAGGATGTCGATATTGCGGGCGCGTCCTACAACACGTGGAACGCGGGCTTCAGCTATGCGCTGATGAAGGGCGTGTCGCTGGGCGTGCGCTATCACGACAATGACACCAACCGCTTTGGCAGCAATGGCAAGGCGCGCGTGGCGGGCAGCTTTACCGTCGCGTTCTGAGTTCTCGCGACGGTAACAAGCGCAGGGGCGGGGCTTTTCAGGCCCTGCCCTTGTTCTGTCTTGCCCCATTCTGTCTTGCCACTGTCATAGTGTCGGGCCTAGGCTGCGCTTTCTCCACAGGAGGCGCGCATGGGCAAGGTGATCGCGGTTTACGCCATGAAGGGCGGGGTGGGCAAAAGCTCGCTGGCGGTCAATCTCGCGCATGGGCTGGCCGAGAGCGGCAAGCGGACCTTGCTGTGGGACATTGACGCGCAGGGGGCGGTGGCGTTTCTGCTGGGCCAGAACGGCGCGGATGCCAAGGCCAAGAAGCTGTTTTCGCGCGATGTCGATCCCGCCGATGTGATCGTGCCCACCAATTACCCCGAGTTGGACCTGATCGCCGCCGATCTTTCGCTGCGCCATCTGGAAAGCGATCTGGCGGTGGAAAGCCCCAAGCGGCTCAAGAAGCTGCTCGATCGCCTGACCCCTGATTATGACCGCATCGTGCTCGATTGTCCGCCGGGGCTGGGGGGTATTTCGGAGCAAATCTTCCGCGCCGCCGATCTGCTGGTGGTGCCGCTGGCGCCTGCGCCGCTGGCCCTGCGCACGCTGGAGCAGGTCGAGGCGCTGCTGGCCGAGGCGCGGGGCAAGAAGGCACCCGAGATCCTGCCGGTGCTCAGCATGGTGGACCGGCGCAAGGCGCTGCACCGCGAGATTGTCGCCGCGCATCCGCAGTGGCCCACCATCCCGATGGCCAGCGTGGTCGAGCAGATGGGGCTGAAACAGGCGCCCTTGGCCGAGTTCGCCGCCAAGAGCGCGGCGGGCAGGGCCTTTGCCAATGTGCTGGCGCGGGTCGAACTGGCGCTGGGCGGCACGCCATGGCTGACGCAGGCGACGGAAGATGGGTGGGTGAAGGGGTGAGGGGGTGGCTTGCCTACGTGCCACCCAACGGTGCAGCCGCGTTTGGGTTGGCCAGCTTACTGGGATCTTTCACGATCATCGTGCTCGGCATGGTTTGCGCTCTTGTGTGGGATGCTGTTCCAGTCGAACTGGAAGCTACGCTTCTTATTTTGATATATGGTCCATTTTACACGCTGTTCGTCATCCCCTTCGTCGCGTTTGGACTAGCTGTTTTCGGGGTTCCAGCCGCCCTTTTGCTGCGCCGATATTTCCGCTCCGCATGGGTTTTGCCGCTGGCGCTGGCGTGGGGCGCGCTGGGGGCTGCCATCTGCTTTCAGTGCAATTTGTATTTCTTTTGGGGGCATTTCTCGCCGACTTCTCTGTCGGAGCGCCTAATCCATGCCCTGTTCGGCCTACCGCCAGCCTTCTGGGCATGGCTGCTCTACCGCCGCGTTCTGCTCGCCCGCGCCGCTCAAGAGGTCGTCGCCTGATCCCCCTTGCAATTCGCGCGCAACGGGCGTAAAGGCACGATCAATCCCGACATTGTCACCCACAAAGTCTGGCGCCGCAAGGCGACCGGGGCTTTATGCATGGCGGGGTCAGGCTTGGAAATCAGGAACTGTATGGCCAATATCGCGCGCATTACCGAGATCGTCGAACCCGAGGTGAAGGCCTTGGGGTTTGAACTCGTGCGCGTGATCCTTTTCGGCAAGTCCGAAGTGGGCGACGAGGAGCATACGCTCCAGATCATGGCCGAGCGCCCCGATACCGGCCAGTTGGTGATCGAGGATTGCGTCGTGCTCTCGCACCGCATTTCCGACAAGATCGACGCGCTGGAGGAAGCGGGCGAGACGCTGATCGAGGAGGCCTACCGCCTCGAGGTCAGTTCGCCGGGTATCGACCGCCCGCTCACCCGCCTCAAGGATTTCGCCCAGTGGGTGGGGCATGAGGCCAAGGTGACGCTGACCGTTCCCGTGGATGGCAATCGCAAGACCATTCAGGGCGATCTGGTCGGTCTCGACGGTGATGTCATCACGCTTGACGAGAAAAAGTCGGGCCGTGTGACCTTCCCCTTCGGCAATATCCATTCCGCCAAGCTGGTGTTCACCGACCGCCTGCTGGCAGCCACCAAACCCATCGAGATCGACGATAGTTTCGACGAGATCGACGAAGACACGCAAGCACAGGAAGACTGAGAAATGGCCAGTCCGATTTCTGCCAACCGCGCCGAATTGCTCGCGATCGCGACCGCCGTCGCTACCGAGAAGATGATCGACAAGTCGGTCGTTATCGAGGCGATGGAAGAGGCGATCCAGAAGTCTGCCCGCAACCGCTATGGTGCGGAAAACGACATTCGCGCCAAGCTCGATCCGCGCACCGGCGATCTGCGTCTGTGGCGCGTGGTGGAAGTGGTCGAGCATGTGGACGACTATTTCAAGCAGGTGGACCTCAAGGCCGCCGAAAAGCTTCAGCCCGGTGCCAAGATCGGTGACTTCATCGTCGACCCGCTGCCGCCGGTCGATCTGGGCCGTATCGACGCGCAGAGCGCCAAGCAGGTCATCTTCCAGAAGGTGCGTGATGCCGAGCGCGACCGCCAGTATGCCGAGTTCAAGGACCGCGTGGGCGAAGTCGTCACCGGCGTTATCAAGTCGGTGGAATTCGGCCATGTGATCGTCAACCTCGGCCGCGCCGAGGGCGTTATCCGCCGCGACCAGCAGATCCCTCGCGAGGCTGCCCGCGTGGGTGAGCGCGTGCGTGCGATCATCCTCAAGGTTGACCGCCAGAACCGCGGCCCGCAGATCTTCCTGTCGCGCGCCCATCCCGAGTTCATGAAGAAGCTTTTCGCGCAGGAAGTGCCCGAAATCTACGACTCGATCATCGAGATCAAGGCCGCCGCCCGCGATCCGGGCNNCCAAGATCGGCGTGATCAGCCGCGATTCCAGCATCGACCCCGTCGGCGCTTGCGTCGGCATGAAGGGCAGCCGCGTTCAGGCGGTGGTGCAGGAACTGCAGGGCGAGAAGATCGACATCATCCCCTGGAGCGAGGATACCGCGACTTTCGTGGTCAACGCTCTCCAGCCCGCCACCGTCAGCCGCGTGGTGATCGACGAGGAAGAGAGCCGCATCGAGGTCGTGGTGCCCGATGACCAGCTTTCGCTCGCCATCGGTCGCCGTGGCCAGAACGTGCGTCTCGCCAGCCAGCTCACCGGTTCGCAGATCGACATTCTGACCGAGGCGGAAGCCAGCGAGAAGCGCCAGAAGGAATTTGCCGAGAAGTCGAAGATGTTCGAGGAAGAACTCGACGTTGACGAGACGCTCTCGCAGTTGCTGGTGGCCGAGGGCTTCAGCGAGCTGGAGGAAGTGGCTTACATCGAACTGGCCGAACTGGCGCAGATCGAAGGCTTCGACGAGGAGCTGGCGCAGGAACTGCAAAGCCGCGCTACCGAAGCGCTCGAGCGCCGTGAGGAAGCCGCCCGCGAGGAACGCCGTGGTCTGGGTGTGGAAGACGCGCTGGCCGAGCTGCCGCATCTCACCGAAGCGATGCTGGTGACGCTGGGCAAGGCGGGCATCAAGA
>DDES01000051.1 GCA_002336765.1 Novosphingobium sp. UBA1948
TTCCTCCCACCTTGCAGGCGCCGCTGCATCGGGTGCGGGAAGCGCCAAAGGCTGGCGAAAGCCCGCCAACCGCTCCATCTGCACCCGCACGCCATCGGGCAGGCGGAAAGCCGAGGCCGCCCGCGCCGCGCCCAGCGCCACCGCCGCCAGCACCACCGCGAAGACCATCACACTGGTCCACAGGCGCGGCAGTTCCGTGCCCAAATTCTGCGGTGTGCCGATAATCGCGGCCAAGGCCCGCACTTGTGGCTCCACCACCGCCAGTTCCAGCGCCAGCACCATCGGCACCGCCACCGCCGCCAGCATGGCCCCCACCATCGCCCGCACCCAACCGGCAAACAGCGAGCGCGTGGTTTCAAACAACAGGCTGGCCACAAACAGCGGCCCCAGCGCCAGCAACAGGCCCAGCACGGCGCGCACCGCGATCATCCCTGCCAGCGCCCCGCCCATCAGCAGCGTATCGGTGGAGGCCAGATCCTTGCGCTGCTCCGCCGACAGGGTGGTGACGGGTTGCGGAAGAGGCGCAGGTTGGACCTGCGGCTGTGGCTGGGATTGGGCTTGCTGCGCATCCTGTTGACGCACGGCCTCGGCATCCACCTTGGCCATGGCGTCGAAAGCATCGTCGATCCGGTCGAGCCTTGCGGCAAGACCATAGCGGTCCTCGCCCCCCAAGCCGCCGGACGACAGCACGGCATTGGCCAGCGATTGTGGCCCCTGCGTACCCACGCGATAGGCCAGCGCATTCCATGCGGCCCATTGCGTGCACAGCGCCAGCACCACGCCCATGCGCAGAGCCAGCCCCGCCCCCTCGCGCAACACCAGCCTTTCACCCAAAATCAAGCGATAGCCGATCAGCGCGACAAAGATCGTGAGCAGGCCAGTCAGCCCCGCGCCAAAACCGCTCTGGCTGGACAGCACCCGCCAGCCATCCTCCGCCATGCCGGTGATCTGGCAATCGACGAAACCCAGCATAGTGCCCACATAAGGCCCTGTGGCATCAAAGGCGGGGCACGACGCCATCAGCTTGTACCCAGCACTTCGGGCAGCCACGAGGCCGGATTATCGCCAACGCGCGCTCGGATGGCGTCAAAGCGGCGGGTGCTGGCCTCGCGGCCCGACAGGATGGTGAGCAGATCCTTCTCCCCCGCCAGATTGAGCCGCACCACCACGCTTTCGGCGCCATGCTTCACCAGAAAGCAGCGCGATGTGTCGGGCAGGCTGCGCACCAGTTCGAACTCATGCGCGGAAAGGCCGAAGCCTGCGATGTAATCCTCGGCTCGCGCCTTGGGGTTGGCGGTGAAGATCTGCGTGGCCGATTGCTCAACAATGGCGCCCGCGATGCGGCTGGAGAGCGCATCCTCGGCATTCTGCGTGACGAAACCGAGCAAGCCGCCGCGTTTGCGGATCGTCTTTTCCCAATCGCGGATGCGCGCGGCGAACACATCATCGTCCAGCGCCTTCCACCCCTCGTCGATCACGATGATCGTGGGCTGACCATCAAGCCGTTCATCCACACGGTGAAACAGGTACATCATCAAAGGCGTGCGCAGGCGCGGAGCATCGAGCACGCGGGTCATGTCAAAGCCGATCGTGTCGGCGGTCAGGTCTGCGCTATCGCCTCCCTCGACGCCCGCATTGTCAAACAGCCACGCATGTTCGCCCTTACCCACCCAAGGCGCGAGGCGGGCATAGAGATCGTCAGCCTGTGGCCGCGCGGCCCCGCGCAGCAGGTTGACGAAAGCGCCAAGGCGGCGCAGCGCGGGCGGCGCGTTGAAACTGGCGTCCACCGCATCCTTGATCTGACTTTGCTCGGCCGCATCGCGCGCGCCACCCGCCAGTTGCGCGATCCAGTCGTTCAGGAAACGACGGTTCTCCGCCGTGTCGGGCAGCAGCAGCGGATTCAGCCCCGAAGCCTCGCCGGGGCGCAGCGCTTCATACCGCCCGCCCATCGCGCGCAGGAACAGTTCGGCCCCGCGATCCTTGTCGAAAAACACGATGCGAGGCGAAAAACGCCGCGCCTGTGCCAGCAGGAAATTGACGATCACCGTCTTGCCGCTGCCGCTCGGCCCGATCACGGTGAAATTGCCCAGATCACCATGATGGAAGTTGAAGTGATAAGGCCCCGCCGCCGTCGTCTCGAACAGGGTGACAGCATCGCCCCAATGGTTGCCCAGCGCGCGGCCCACGGGGAAATTATGCCCGCTAGCGAAAGCGGCAAAATTGGCCGAACCGATCAGCGCCCGCCGCGCGATATAGGTGAAATTGCCGGGGAATTGCGCCCAGAAGGCAGGCTCCAACCCCAAATCCTCGCGCACAGCGATGATGCCCAGATCGGCCAGCGCCGCCTGCACCTCGGCCACAGCGGCATCCACCTCGTCCTGCGTTGCCGCGCGCAGGGTGATGCTCATATGGTGCTCGCCGAAATTGGCGCGGCCTGCTGCCACATCATCCTTGGCCTGAGCCAGATCGGCGCGCAAGGACACCGCCTCGTCATCGGCGGCGCGCATCCGGCGCAGCGCCAGGTTCATCCGACCCAGACTCTCGGCGCGATCCACAAAGGCAAAGCTCTGGCTGACCACCATCTCGCAAGGCACGCGCAGCAGATCATCCAGCATCCCCGGCAAGGTCTGTCCGGGGTAATCCTTGATCGAGACAATGGCGCCAAAGCGCTTGTCGTCGCCCGTGCCCAGTTCCAGCGTATCGGCGCCAAAGCTGACGCGGCGATAGGGCAGATAGTCCCCGGCATCGCCATGCGGCAGACGCACCGGCGCCAGATCGGCGTTGTAGAGCGCGGAGAGAAACTCCAGCACCTCGCTGCACGGGCCTTGCCCCGCATCATACACGCCCAGCAAGCGCGCACCGTAGGCCGAGAGCGTGGCCACCACCTGCTCGCTGGCCGCATCCAGCGCGCGGATTTCGGCGGCGACCTGCGCCTCGCTCTCCCCCGCCGCAGCGCGCCCCAGCCAGCGCCCGATCCGGTCCACCACCCCGCCGCGTCCCTGCAAAGGCCGCCGGATGATCGTCAGGAACAATTCGTTGGCGTAGAGTTTGCGCGATGACAGCCTTGAACGCCACGCTTCGTCCAGCGCCGCGCTGAAAGGATCGGGGAAATCGCCCGCCAGATCCGGCTCCACCCGCCGCCGCAGGATATGGTGATAGATCGCAAAGCGCGACGAGCCGATCGCCCGCAGCATCGCGTCGCGTAGATCCTTGCGGTAGTTCAGCTCCTCGGTATCAGCGGTTTCGAACATCAGCCCGTCGAGCCGGATCACTTGGCAAAGCGTGCCATCGCGCAGCGCCAGCGTATGATCGTCCACATGGTGCGAATAGGGGAGCTTTTCCCCCGCCCGCGCCTCGCGCGCGAAGATTTCCGCCGCGTTTTTCATGCCCGATAGGAATTGCATCGCCAGAACCGGTAATTGCGCACCCGCGGACAGCGCGAGGCGCGCACCAGCCACAGGTCGAAAATGCGCGGCTCGCGCAAACAGGCCACCCAGCCCACAGCATGCACCACCAGCGCCAACACCAGCGCCCATGCCGAACGAAAGATCAGGAAAGCCTCGGTGGACAGCACGAGGTTGATGATGAAAAAGCTGTAGGTCACACCGCCCAGCATCTGCGGCCGCGTCAGCCCGACAAACAGCGTGTCACGCGCCAAAGCCGCACCCACGCCTTGGGCGCCGGACCGGCCTGCCATGCCCCCGTCCAACCCTCAATTCCCCAACGCGCTGGCAGACTGGATGCCAGCCACAATACTGGCCGCGCCGAACAGGATGAAGCAGCCCAGAATAACCGTAGCGCCATAGCGCCAGTTCATCCGCCCCGTCAGCATCATAAAGCCGACGCTGGCCACCGCGATCACCGCCACCACGGTTGCCACCGTGCCCATCAGCGTCCCTTCGATCCAGCGCACCGCGCCGACAATCGGGCCCGAGCCAGCCGGATCATAAGCGCCCTGTGCCAAGGCAGGCGAGCTGGCGAGCAAAGCAGCCAAAGCGCCAAGTCGGCGCGACAGCGAGCGGGCGGCGAGACAGAGCTTGATCATCATGATCTAAGGGGTAATGCGCAGACGCGCAGCGCGCAACCGGAACACGCCATTTTCGCACAGCTATTTGCGGCGATAGAGCGCGTTTTGGACCTAATTGCATCGTCGCCACGCAGGCGGTTGAAGCCGCGCCCCACTTGCCCTATAGGCCGCGCCTTCCTTCGGCCCCGAGTTTCGGGGAAGAGGGCCGGAAAAGGCGCTGCTGGACGCCGTCGGCCATGCTATCCAACCATCCCAGCCAAGAATCAGGGGAACGCCCATGTCCCGTCGTCGCCAGATCTATGAAGGCAAGGCCAAGATCCTTTACGAAGGCCCCGAACCGGGCACGATCATCCAGTATTTCAAGGATGATGCCACCGCGTTCAACGCGCTCAAGAAGGGCACGATCAACGGCAAGGGCGTGATCAACAACCGCATTAGCGAGTATGTGTTCACCCGCCTCAACCACATCGGCATCCCCACCCACTTCATCCGCCGCCTCAACATGCGCGAGCAACTGGTGCGCCAGTGCGAGATCGTGCCGATCGAGGTGGTGGTGCGCAATGTGGCCGCCGGTTCGATCTCCAAGCGCCTCGGCATTCCCGAAGGCGAGCCGCTGCCCCACACGCTGATCGAATATTACTACAAGGATGATGCGCTGGGCGATCCGATGATCGCTGAAGAGCATATCGCCTGCTTCGGCTGGGCCAGCAATGAAGAGATGCAGGACATCTCGAGCATGGCGATCCGTGTGAATGACTTCATGTGCGGCATGTTCGCGGCGATCAACATCCGCCTTGTCGATTTCAAGCTGGAATTCGGCCGCATCTGGGATGGCGACTATGCCCGCGTGATCCTTGCCGACGAGATCAGCCCCGATGGCTGCCGCCTGTGGGATATGACCACCGGTGAAAAGCTCGACAAGGATCGCTTCCGCCGCGATCTGGGTGGCGAGGAAGAGGCCTATCAGGAAGTGGCGCGCCGCCTCGGCCTGCTCGACAACGAGGGTGGGCCGAGCGAGGTGTTCGACCTCAACCATCACCGCAAGCTGCGCGGCAAGTAAGCATCACGGAAAGGGGGGCGGAAAACCGCTCCCCTTTTTACTCAGTCCTTACCCCAGCGCCAGCGCGGCGGTTCGCCCTTGGCCCAGCACACACCGATCAGCATCGCCGTAGCGGTCAAGACCAAGACCAGAAAAGTCGCCGGATGCCGGTCTGCCAGTGGCGCGGAGGCAAGGGTGACAGCCATAAAAGCCCCCAACACCGCCCAACCCTGCCAGCAGGTCGGCACACCCCATCCCCAGCCATAGCGCTTGGCGGGAAACCAGATTTGCTTGGGTACGTCAGCCATCGGCTACCTCCATAGCACCATCTTACGCCTCATCGCGCCCGTCACCAAGCCCGTATTGCGCCACCGGACAAGGCTGCTAGGCTGGTCCCATGATTTTCCGCCATGCTTTCCGCGCGTTCGTCACGCTAGGCCCTGCCCTCGCTCTGGCCCTCTCGCCCGCGCCCACACTGGCCAAAACCGCCCCGCAGCCCGTATGGGCCTTTGAACACAGCGACCTCAAGCCCGATCCGGCATGGCATTTCGGGCGCCTCGCCAATGGCATGCGCTATGTGTTGCGCCATAATGCCACGCCCAAGGGCGAAGTGGTGGTACGCATGCAGGTGGCGGTGGGCAGTCTTGACGAGGGCGACGCCGAGCGCGGCTTTGCCCATTTTGTCGAGCATATGGCCTTTCAGGGCAGCACGCGCGTCGCGCAGGGCGAGATGGTGCGCCTGCTGGAGCGCAAGGGGCTGGCCTTTGGTGCCGACACGAATGCTTTCACCAATTACGAGACAACCACCTATCACCTCGATCTGCCCAACAACGCGCCCGATCTGGTCGATACCGCGCTGATGCTGATGCGCGAGACGGCGGGGGAACTGCTGTTCGATCCCGCCAGCGTGGCGCGCGAACGCGGTGTGATCCTGTCCGAAAAGCGCGACCGCAACACATGGTCCTATCGCGAATCGCAAAGCCGGGCCGCCTTCCTCGCGCCACAAGCCCGCTACACCGCCCGCTCCCCCATCGGCACCGAGGAAGCGCTGGGTGGCGCCAGTGCGGACAGCCTGCGCGCCTTCTGGCGCCGCAACTATGTGCCTGCCAAGACCACGTTGATCGTGGTGGGCGATGTCGATGTGGCGCAGATCGAGGCGCTGGTTCTGGCCAAGTTCGCCGACTGGCAGGCCGCGCCCTCGCCCGAGCAGCCCGACGCCGGCCCGATCAACCCCGCCGACGCAGGGCGCACCGCCATCTATCTCGACCCCTCGCTGTCCGAACATATCACCGTCACCGCCCGCAAGCCATGGCGCGACGAGAAGGACACGCTGGCCCAGCGCCATGAGGTACTGCTGCGCTATATCGGCTACAGTATCGTCAACCGGCGGCTGCAACATATGGCCCGCCGCCTCGATGCGCCTTTCCGCAACGCCCGCTTTGGCAGCGGCGACATTTTCCACGCCGCCAGCGAAACCACGCTCAACATCGACGCCGTGGATGGCCGCTGGCGCCGGGCGATGGTGGCCGCCGCCACCGAAATGCGCCGCACGCTGGAACAAGGGGTAAGCGAGGCCGAGATTGCCGAACAATTTGCCGTGCTGCGCGCGATGGGTGATGGGGCGGCCGAGCGCGCCGACACGATGAACAGCGGCGCGCTCACCAATGCGATATTCAATCTGCTGCGCAACGGGCGCATTCCCGCCGCGCCGCGCCTCGAACGCGACTGGCTGCTGCGCCAGCAATCCGGCCTGACGCCGCAAGCGGTGCGGTCCGCGATGAAGCGCGATGCCGTGCCGCTCACCGCGCCGCTGATTCTGTTCACCGGCCGCCGCGCTCCCTTTGGCAGCGAGCAGGCCTTGCGCGCAGCGTGGGACGAGGCGATGGCCGCGCCGCTGCCGGTGGTGATCGACACGCCGCCCGCGCCCTTTGCCTACACCGACTTTGGCGCTGCGGGACAGGTGGTGGCCGACACGCGCGACCCTGCGCTGGGCATCCGCCAGATCCGCTTTGCCAACAATGTCCGGCTCAACCTCAAGCGTACCGATCTCGCCGCGCGCAGTGTGATCGTCCATCTCTCGCTCGATGGCGGGCAGATGCTGGCCACGCGCGACAATCCGCTGGCGGTGGAAATGACTGGCATGATGGGCAATGGCGCGCTGGGCAAGCACAGCCTTGACGATCTCGAAACACTGACTGCCGGACGCGGCGTGACGCTGGGCATGGGGGCATCGGGCGACACGTTCTTTTCCTCCGCCGCGCCGCGCCTTGCCGATCTGCGCTTGCAGCTTGAGATGATGACCGCGCTCATCACCGATCCGGGCTATCGCCCCGAGGCGGAAAACCTGTTCCGCCAGAATGCCAACACACTGTTCCTGCGCCTGCGCGCCACGCCCTCGGCAGCGCTGTCGAGCAATATTGGCGGAATCCTGTCGGACAATGATCCGCGCTTCACGCTGCAACCGGTGCAGTCCTATCGCGCGCTCAGCTTTGCCCGCCTTGCCCGCGACATTTCAGACCGTTTGAAGCACGGCGCGATCGAGATCGGCATTGTCGGCGATATCGACGAGGACAAGGTGATCGCCGAGGTGGCCCGCACCTTCGGCGCCCTGCCCGCGCGTGAGGCTGATTTCGGCAGCTATGCCGGGCAGCGCCAGCGCCCCTTCACCAGCGATCACAGCCTGCGCCAGATCACCCACACCGGTCCGAAGGATCAGGCGCTGATCCAGATCGTGTGGCCTACGCGCGATGACAGTGATCCGCAGGAAAAGCAGGTGCTCAACCTGCTCCAGCGCATCACCCGCATCCAGTTGACGGAAAACCTGCGCCAGCGGCTGGGGCGCTCCTATTCCCCCACCGCCAGCAGCGAGCCGAGCCGCGTCTGGAAGAATTACGGCACTTTCGCGATCACCGCCTCGGTCGATGTGGCCAGCGTGGACATCGCCCGCAAGGTGATCGGCGAAACGGTAGCCGCGCTGCGCGATGCGCCACCCTCGGAGGATCTGATGCAGCGCGCGCGCCAGCCCCTGCTGGAAAGCATCGACAATGCGCTCAAGACCAATGGCGGCTGGATGGGCATCGTCGCCCGTGCCCAGACCCAGCCCGACCAGATCGAGCGCCATCTCCACGCCCGCGAGCGTTTGCTGGCGGTCACACCGGCGATGGTGCAGGCGTCGGCGCGGCGCTATCTGGGCGAAGCGGCGGCGGTGCCGGTGGTGGTGGTGCCCGACCCTGCGGCAGCCGCTTCCGCCGCGCCCGCGGAAGCGCCAGTTCCCGAAGCGCCGTAAAGCAGCCAATACGCAATTTTATCACACCCCTGAGACAATTGATTACCATTTCTTGCGGCTTTTGCGCGCGAGTGCGACTTGACAGTTTCCCCCATCCCGCGTGAAGGCAACAGCCATGATCGCGATACCTCTCTCCGCCCGCCAGCTCCTCCTGCCTACTCTGCTTGTGGCCGTACTCACGGCCTGCTCGCAGGAGGCCAAGAAGGAAAAAGGCCCGCCCAAGGTTGGTTTTGCGGTGATGAAGGAAGTGACCGTGCCGATCGAGGTCGAGCTCCCCGGCCGTATCGTGCCGTTTGAACAAGGTCAGGTCCGCCCGCAGATCACCGGCGTGATCCAGAAGCAGCTCTTCACCGAGGGCGCGCTGGTGCACAAGGGGCAGCCGCTCTACCAGATTGACGCCAGCCTCTATCGCGCCGCCGCCGCGCAGGCCGCCGCCAACCTGGCCGCCGCGCCGGCCAC
>DDES01000175.1 GCA_002336765.1 Novosphingobium sp. UBA1948
CCGCACCCGCGCCGCAAGCCGCCCCCGTCGCCGTTCCCGCACCCGCCGCGCCGAGTGTGGCACAGGCGCCCAGCGCCAATCCTTCCATCGGCGATGATCCGCGCGCCAAGAAGGCCGAGGCTAATTATTACCAGACGTTGATGGCCTATCTCGCCCGCCGCAAGGATTACCCCGCCGAGGCACGACAGGCCCGCCAGCAGGGCATCGTCAAAGTGCGCTTCACCATCGACGCGCGCGGCAATATCTCGGGCGAGGCGATCAAGGCCTCCTCAGGCTTTGCGGTGCTCGACAGCGCCACGCTGGCCATGCTGCGCCGTGTGTCGCCCGTGCCGCCGATCCCGCGCGAGATGGGGCGTGAGACGATCACGCTCTCGCTGCCGATCGAATACGCGCTTTCGTCCAAATAATTCCGTCAAAACAATCTTCCCGACCCGATACCGAGCCAGAACAGGACAATGCTAATGCGAAACAATAGCAAAATTCTCCGCCCCGCCAGCCTGCGTCAGAAGAGCGCTCTTATGGCCGCCACGCTGGGCGTCGCCACGCTGGCCAGCCCCGCAATGGCCCAGCAGGCCGAAGATCAGGAAGTCCAGCTCGACACGCTGAAGATCAGGGGCCGCACCGCCGACGTCAATCCCTATGCCGAGGAAGGCGCGCCCTACAAAGCCAAGCGCTCGGGCGACGCGCGCCGCGTGGAGCCGCTGGCACAGACCCCCGCCACCATTCAGGTCATCACCGAAAGCCAGATCAAGGAATCGGGCCGCAGCGACCTTGCCCAGATCCTGCAAATGCAGCCGGGCGTGACCGTCGGCACTGGCGAGAATGGCAACAAGTTCGGCGACCGCTACATCCTGCGCGGGCAGGAATTGAAGAGCGACATTTTCGTCGACGGGTTGCGCGATCCGGGCATGACCATCCGCGAGAGCTTCAACGTGGAACAGGTCGAACTGACCAAAGGGCCAAGCTCTACCTTCGCCGGTCGCGGCTCGTCGGGCGGCGCGGTGAACGCCATCACCAAAAAAGCCACCACCGATTATGATTTCGCCAATGTCGATGTGGGCGGCGGCACAGATGCTTTTGTGCGCACCACGGCGGATGCCAACCTGCGGGTCAGCGACAGTTTCGCCATCCGCGCCAACGCGCTCTATGCCTCGCAGGATGTGCCCAATCGCGGTCCCGCCAACCGCAAGCGCGCCGGTGCCGCCGTGTCGGTGCTGATGAAGCCCGCCGAGAACTTCAACGTCACGGTCGATTTCTACCACCTCACCGCCAACGACCGCCCCGATCTGGGCAGCTATTTCCGCAATGGTGTGGTGGCGCGCAACGTCCCCTCCTATTCGCAGGGCAGCGACTTCGTGCGCTCGAACGTCAACGTGCTGACCGGCAAGGTCCATTGGGACATCACCCCCACGCTGCGCCTCGAAAACACCGCCCGCTATGGTCAGGCGCATAACGGTTTTGTGAACACCGGCGCGCGCGGCGCCACTGAATATGGCACGGGCGCAGCGGTCACCACGCTCGATAATGGCCATCAGGGCTGGCAGAACATCGAATATATCGCCGACCAACTGAACCTGATCGCCGATGCCAAGCTGGCCGGTATGAAGCACACGATCACGCTGGGCGGAGAAGCCTCGCACAACCGCGTCATCAACGGCACTTTCACCATCACCAACGGTGCGGCCCGCAATTGCGCCACCGGCACCACCGCCACGCTCAACGCATGGTGCGCGCGCGCTGGCGCCAACAACTCCGACGTGATGGGCCGCAGCTTCACCATGGCGCCGTGGAATGTCGACTGGCAGGTCAACACGATCAGCGCCTATGCGATGGACACTGTGGATGTCACGCCTTGGCTCAACCTGTTCGGCGGAGTGCGGCTCGACCACTACACCTATGATCTGAAAACCCAGAGCGGCGGTGTGGTCACGCCCTATGCCTATTCGGGCGATCTGTGGAACTATCACGGCGGCGTGAAGATCACCCCCCGCGACGGACGCCAGTTCTACTTCGCCTTTGGCACCGCCACCAACATCAACGGCGGCGAATCCGATGTGGGCGCCAATTGCGGCTATGGCGGTTTCTGCGCACCGGGCGCCAGCACGACCGGCGGCAGCGCGGCCACCAACGCCAACTATTTCGGCGCTCCGGTCAAGACCACCAATTTCGAACTGGGCACCAAATGGGAACTGTTCGATGACAAGCTACTGCTGACCGCCGCCGCCTTCCACCTTACCAAGGACGGCGTGTTCCAGAGCTGCAACGCCACCGTCGACCCCACCTGCACCACCAATGGCTATGGCTCGTCCGGCTCGCTCAACACCGGCAAGTACAAGGTGGAAGGCCTCGAATTCGGCCTTGTTGGCAATATCACCAGCCGCCTGTCGGGTCAGGCGGGGCTGACATGGATGCGCTCCAAGGTGCTGGAATCCTCCACGCCCACCGATCTGGGCTATAAACTGTCGAACTTCGCCGGTTTTCAGGCCAATGCCCAAATCCGCTATCAATTGACCGACAAGGCCGCCATCGGTGGCAACATCAACCACAAGAGCAGCATGGCCGCCGGTCAGCCCGACACGGCGGCAGGCCACTCTGCCACCACCGGCGCCTATACCTACAACGTGCCCGCCTACACCACCTTCGACCTGTTCGGCAGCTACAAGCTGAACCGTCATTTCGAAGCACGGGTGAATGTGCAGAATGTGGCCGACCGCGACTATTACCTCGCGGCCTATCGCGGCGGCACATTCGTCTATATCGGTGACAAGCGCCGCGTGACGTTCACGCTGACGGCCAAGTACTGATAGAGGATCCACCATGTCCGGCCTGCGCATACCGCCCCATGTTCTCAGCCTTGCCGATTATGCGGCAGCGGCTGAACGTGTGGTGCCAGCGCCGGTCTGGGCATGGCTGGAAGGCGCATCGGGCACCGGCACGGCGCGGCGGCGCGAGGTGGCGAGCTTTGCCCGCCATGCCATCCTTCCGCGCGTTTTGGCCGATCTGGCGGGCGGATCAACTGCCACCAGCCTGCTGGGCCAGATGCTCGCCCATCCCGTACTGCTGGCGCCAGTCGGCTATCAACGGCTGGTGCATCCCCAAGGCGAAGTGGCCACGGCCGCAGGCGCGCTGGATACGGTGATGGCGGTGTCGGCCATGTCGAGCTGCGCGGTGGAGGAGATTGCCGGGCAAGCGGCGGGCCCGCTGTGGTTCCATCTCTATGTCCAGCCGGAGCGGGCCGACACGCTCGCCCTGATCCGCCGCGCCGAAGCGGCCGGATGCCGCGCCTTGCTGGTGACGCTGGATACGCCGGTGCAGCCTGCCCCGCTGGCTGCGCTCAAAGCGGGATTCGCCATTCCGCAAGGGATCGAGGCGGTGCATCTGGCCGGTTTCGCCGCGCCC
>DDES01000114.1 GCA_002336765.1 Novosphingobium sp. UBA1948
GCGCCGCGCGCGCCGCGCTGGAGGATGCGCGCGAGCGGGTGAAGGCGGCGCTGGGCTGGCAGGGCGAGGTGATCTTCACCAGCGGCGCGAGCGAGGCTTTGGCTATCGGCTGGACCCGTTCG
Source organism: Novosphingobium sp. UBA1948 (assembly GCA_002336765.1). Taxonomy (GTDB): domain Bacteria; phylum Pseudomonadota; class Alphaproteobacteria; order Sphingomonadales; family Sphingomonadaceae; genus Novosphingobium. Next base: position 123 of record DDES01000114.1, read on the forward strand.
CAGGCCTTGCGCAAGTTTGCCAGCGCGGTGGAGCATCCGGCGCTGGGGAGGCTGGTGGAAGGGGGCGAGGCCTTGGCCGTGGATCGGCGGGGGTTGGTCGACCCCGCCGCGCTGCCCGCCGCCGATCTGATCGCTATCCAGCAGGTGAACAACGAGACCGGCGTGGTGCAGCCTTGCGCCGCGCTGGGTGAGGCGATCCATGCGCAGGGTGCGCTGTGGCTGGCCGATTGCGCGCAGGGGGCGGGCAAGCTGGCCTTGCCGGATGGCGATATGGCGGTGGTTTCGGGCCATAAGCTGGGCGCGCCGGTGGGTGTCGGGGCGTTGTTGGTGCGCTCGCTGGGGCTGATCGCGCCCGATGGCGGGCAGGAGCGCGGCTATCGCGCCGGAACGGAGAACCTGCCTGCTGTGTTGGCGCTGGCCGCTGCGCTGGAGGCACCGCGCGACTGGCTGGACGAGGCGGCAGTTCTGCGCGCGTGGTTTGAGGGGGAGATCAAGGATCTGGGCGCGCAAGTGATCGGCGAGGGGGCGGAGCGTCTGCCCACCATCGGCGCCTATCGTATGGCGGGCGTGCAGGCCACGACGGCGCTGATCCGCGCGGATATGACGGGCATTGCCATTTCCAGCGGTTCGGCTTGCTCGTCGGGCAGCATGAAGCCGAGCAAGGTGTTGTTGGCGATGGGCTATTCGGAAAACGAGGCGCGCGAGGCGATCCGCGTGTCCATCGGGCGCGAGACGCGGCGGGGTGATCTGGAAGCGCTGCTGGCGGTGCTCAAGGGGCTGAAGCGGTGATGTACCTCGACTATCAGGCCACGACGCCGCTGGCTCCGCAAGCGCGCGAGGCGATGCTGCGCTGGCTGGGCGACGATGGCTTTGCCAATCCGCACAGCCCGCATCGCATGGGCCGCGCCGCCGCCGCCGCCGTGGAAGTGGCGCGCGAACAGGTGGCAGGGCTGTTTCCCGCTGGCGGGCGGGTGATTTTCACCAGTGGCGCGACCGAGGCGCTCAATCTGGCTATTCAGGGCCGCCGTCCGCGTCGCATCGCGGTGTCGGCCATCGAGCATGCCGCCGTACTCGATACGGTGTTGGAGATGGGGCGGGCCAGCGGGGCGGTGGTGGAGGTCTTGCCGGTGTCGCCTGCCGGTCTGGTGGCGGATGAGGCGATCGCGCCCTGCGATCTGGTCTGCGTGATGCAGGTCAACAACGAGATTGGCACGATCCAGCCGGTGGAGGCCCTGACCGAGCGCGCCCATGCGGCAGGCGCCTTGTTCCTGTGCGACGCGGTGCAGGGGGCGGGTAAGATCGCCGCGCCTGTCAATGCCGATATGATCGCGGTTTCGGCCCACAAACTCTATGGTCCCAAGGGGATCGGCGCGCTGTGGTTGCGTGACGGGGTGGAACTGGCGCCGTTGATCTATGGCGGCGGACAGGAGGGCGGCTTGCGCTCGGGCACGCTCAGCCCCGCGCTCTGCGCCGGTTTTGGCGCTGCGGCGGCTCTGTGTAAAAGCTTGTGGAAAAGTGATGGAGAACATGTGGAACGCCTTTGGCGCGTGGCGCGGGACATCTTGACTGACTGGACGCTCAACGGCGATCCCGACCAGCGCTGGCATGGTAATCTGAACCTGCGCCGCGACGGCCTCGATGTTGCCCGTCTGATGAGTGATCTGCGCGACCTGTGCTTTTCGGCCGGATCGGCCTGTGCCAGCGGGTCGGGGCGGCCCAGCCATGTGTTGACCGCGCTGGGCCTTTCCAGCGCTCAGGCAAAATCTTCTATCCGCATCGGTTTCGGCCGCTATACGGATGAAGGAGAGTTTGCCGAGGCCTTGAAACGAATCGATGCCGCCGCCCTTGCGCAAGATTTCGGGGCGCAAGAATCGGGATGGGAACGACAATGAGGGTCCAGTTTATCACCGCACAGGGCGAGCGCATCGAGGCCGAGGCGCAGGCTGGCCAGCGTCTGCTCGAGGTGGCGCAGGCGGTGGGCATGCCGCTCGAAGGCACCTGCGAGGGGCAGATGGCCTGTTCGACCTGCCATGTCGTGGTGGCGCCCGACTGGTTTGCCCGCCTGCCGCAGGCCAGCGCCGACGAGGAGGATATGCTCGATCTGGCCGCAGGCGTCGCGCGCACCAGCCGTCTTGCCTGCCAGATCGTGCTGACGGGCGAGATGGACGGGTTTACGGTGCGAATTCCGGGGGAAAGCCGCGATATGGGGCGGCGTTGAGCTTGGCGGAGCGGCGCGCGGTTTGCTAGGGGACTGGCATGCCGACTGACCTTACCGATCCCGATCCGTTTGACGCCATTATCGACGCGCCCTTCGATGCCGCGCTGTCCGAGCGCTATCTGGTCTATGCGCTCTCGACCATCACCGCGCGCTCGCTGCCCGATCTGCGCGACGGGTTGAAGCCGGTCCACCGCCGCCTGCTGTGGGCGATGCGTCAGTTGAAGCTGGACCCTAGCCAAGCCTTCAAGAAATCGGCCCGCGTGGTGGGCGATGTTATCGGCAAATACCACCCGCATGGCGATGCCTCGGTCTATGACGCGATGGTGCGCCTCGCGCAGGATTTCGCGCTGCGCTATCCCTTGGTGGAGGGGCAGGGCAATTTCGGCAATATCGACGGGGATAATGCCGCCGCCTATCGCTATACCGAAGCGCGCATGACCAAGACCGCCATGCATCTGATGGCGGGGCTGGACGAGGGCACGGTCAATTTCATCCCGACCTATAATGGCGAGGAAGAAGAGCCGGAGATCTTCCCCGGCCTGTTTCCCAACCTGCTGGCCAATGGCGCCACGGGCATCGCCGTGGGCATGGCGACCAGCATCCCCAGCCACAATGTCGCGGAAATTCTCGACGCGACGCTGATGCTGATCGACAATCCGCAGACCGAACATGCCGAGCTGATGCAGGTGTTCCACGGGCCGGATTTCCCGACCGGCGGCATCGTGGTCGACAGTCCACAGGCGATCAGCACAGCCTATGAGCAGGGCAAGGGCGCGATCCGCGTGCGGGCGCGTTTCTCGACCGGCCGCGACGAGGATGGCAACTGGGAAGCCAGTGGCATCGAGAAGCTGGGCGGGGGCCAGTGGCAGCTCGTCGTCTCCGAAATTCCCTATATGGTGCAGAAGGGCAAGCTGATCGAACAGCTCGCCAGTCTGATTGCCGACAAGAAGCTGCCGATCCTGGAGGATGTGCGCGATGAATCGGACGAGCAGATCCGCATCGTGCTGGTGCCCAAGAGCCGCAATGTCGATCCCGATCTGCTGAAGGAGAGCCTCTACAAGCTGTCCGATCTGGAAAGCCGCTTTGGCCTCAACCTCAACGTGCTGGACGCGCAGCGCACGCCGGGCGTGCTGGGGCTGAAGCCGCTGCTGCTGCAATGGGTGGTGGCGCAGATCGACATTCTGCAGCGTCGCAGCCAGCACCGGCTCGACAAGATCGCCGCGCGGCTAGAACTGGTCGAAGGCTATATCACCGCCTATCTCAACCTTGATCGCGTGATCGAGATCATCCGTACCGAGGACGAGCCCAAGCCGGTGATGATGGCCGAGTTTGGTCTGACCGACCGCCAGACCGAGGCGATCCTCAACATGCGGCTGCGCAGCTTGCGCAAGCTGGAGGAGATGGAACTGCGCAAGGAGCATGCCGAGCTTCTGAAGGAGCAGGACGAGCTCAACAAGCTGCTCGAAAGCCCGACCCGCCAGCGTACCCGTCTCAAGCGCGACCTTGCCAATCTGCGCAAGGACTATGCCGAGACCACCGCGCTGGGCCGCCGTCGCACCACGATCGAGGAAGCCGCGCCCACCCGCGAATTCAGCATGGACGCCATGATCGAGAAGGCGCCGCTCACGGTGATCCTCTCGGCGCGCGGCTGGATCAGGGCGGCCAGCGGGCACGAGCCGCTCGACCGCGAGTACAAGTTCAAGGAAGGCGATGGCCCCGCCTTCACACTGCATGCCCAGACCACCGACAAGCTGTTGATCGCTTGCGACAATGGCCGGTTCTACACGCTGGGCTGCGATAAATTGCCCGGCGCGCGCGGCTTTGGCGAACCTTTGCGCAGCATGGTGGATATTGATGCCACCGCGCAGATCGTGGCCTGCCTCGTCTATCGCCCCAAGGCGCAATTGCTGCTGGCGGCCAACACGGGGCGCGGCTTTGCCGCCGAGGCCGACGAATTGCTCGCCGAAACCCGCAAGGGTCGCGGCGTGATGACCACCAAGGAAGGTGTCAAGCTGACGGTGGTGCGCGAGATCGCGGAGAGCCACGATCATGTCGCGGTGATCGGCGAGAACCGGCGCCTGTTGATCTTCAGCCTGAGTGAACTGCCGGTGCTGGCCAAGGGGCAGGGCGTGACCTTGCAGCGCTATCGCGACGGGGCGCTGTCCGACGTCATCACCCTGCGGCTGGAGGATGGGCTCAGCTGGGCGATGGGCGGTGACAGTGGCCGCACCCGCACAGAAAAGGACCTGCGCCAGTGGAAGGTGGCGCGCGGCGCGGCGGGCAGTTTCCCGCCACAGGGTTTCCCGCGCGACAACAAATTTGCCATCTGACTGTCACACAGGCTGGGCACACACGCTGGGCAGTCTTGCGCATAGGGAGCATCCGTCCCGCGCGTTAGACAGGCCGGCAAAGGAGTGACAGGTGATGGTGGAACTTGACCGGCGCGCGTTGATGGGCGGCATGGCTGGAGGAATGGCCGCGCTATGGGCCGCATCGCCCGCCCTGGCGCAAGTGCCGCAGGAGGCGGGTGCCGCGCAAGACGAAGCCTATTGGGCGCAAATCGCCGCGCTCTATGACCAGCCCGCCGGCGTGATCCAGCTTGAACATGGCAATTGGACGCCGATGGCCCGCCCCGTGATGCAGGCCTATGAGCGCCGCGTCGAGGCGCTCAACCGCGATACGTCCTACTATGCCCGCCGCAGCTTCGCGCAGGACTTCCTGCCCTTGCGCGCCCGTGTGGCTGCCAAGCTCAATGTCGCGCCGGAAGAAATCGCCTTCACCCGCAACACGACCGAGGCGTTGCAGGCGTTGATCGGCGGCTATACGCGGCTGCGCGCCAGCGATGCGGTGCTGATTGCCGACACCGATTATGACGCGGCGCAGGCGGGTATGCGCTGGTTGGCGCGGCGGCAGGGGGCGGGTCTGGTGGAGATCGCCATGCCGGAACCTGCCACCTATCAGGGCGTGATCGACGCCTATGATGCCGCGCTCAAAGCCCATCCGCAGGTGCGGCTGATGCTGCTCACCCATATCAGCCACCGCAACGGGCTGGTGGCGCCGGTGAAGGAGATCCTCGCGCTGGCCAAGGCGCGCGGGGTGGACGTGATCCTTGATGGCAGCCATGCCTGGGGCCAGATGGAGCTGGATCTGGCCGATTTCGGCGCCGAATTTGTCGCGCTCAATTGCCACAAATGGATCGGTGCGCCGCTCGGCGTCGGGCTAGCGGTGATCCGGCGCCACCGGCTTGACGCCATTGCTCCTAATATGTGCGAGGAGGGTGAGGGGACCACGGCGGCCAGCCGCGTCCACACCGGCACCACCAACATCGCGGCGCTGATGGGGTTGAGCGACGCGCTCGATCTGCATGACCGCCTGACCGCCAAGGCCAAGGGCGCGCGTCTTGCCTATTTGCGCCGCCGCTGGACGGAAAGCCTGCGGGGGCTACACGGTATCGAGGTGATCGCGCCCGAAGACCCGCGCCTCACCTGCGCGCTCGGCGCCTTCCGTCTGACGGGGCGCACGAGCATGGCCGACAATCGCGCGCTGGCCAAACGTCTGCTGGAGGAACACCGCATCTTCACGGTGGAGCGCGCGGGATTGGCCAAGGGTGGCTGCATCCGCGTGACGCCCGGCCTGATGACCAAACCCGCCGAGGTCGACGCGCTGGTCACCGCGCTCAAGGCGCTCGCTTAATCGCGCAGCGTAGCGGGCGTCAGCACCATCACCTTGCCTTCCACGCGCCAGCCTTCGAGGCTGGAGAGGAAGTTCATGCCCAGCACATTGGTGGTGCCGATATCGGGGGCGATGATCGCCTTGGTGTCGTTGGCGGCAATATTGCCCACGCGCAGTTCGCGGATCGAGGCGAATTCGGCAGGCGTGTCGCCATTGGCCGTGTGTAGCGAGACGGTCTGCGCATGGCGCCCGCCCGACACCATGGCTTCCTGCGCCAGTTCGCTGGAAATGGTGGTGTAGGTGGCGCCGGTGTCGATCAGGAAGCGCTGGCGCACGCCGTTGATCTCGGCCTCCACCCAGTAGTGTCCGTCCTTGCCCAGCGGCACGCGGGTCTCCCCGCCACGCACCATCTGCGTTCCCGCCTCGGCCGCCATGGCCACGCCCGCGGCCAGCGGCACGCCCAGAAACGCCCCGCCCAATTGCGCGATGGTCAGGCCAAAGGACACGGCCAGCCCCAGATTGCCGACGCCGCGCAACATGCTGCCCAGCGCGCCGCCCGCTTCGCTTTTCATGATGCCGCCGATCAGCACCAGCGCCATAAAGGCAAAGGCGGCGCCCAGAACCACTTGGTTGGGCAATTGCAGGGCTTGTTCGAGCAGGGGCATCGCGAAAACCTCGGGATAGGGATCAAGCCCTCTATCGCCCCGCCCGGGCCGCTTGCGCAACCGGATCGGCGCGGCATGGCCGTGCCAAAACGGGAAATCAGCCAGCCTCGCTGGTGCTGGCCGTGCTTGGGGACGCCACCGGATGATGCGGCACCAGCACCATTACCTTGCCCTCCACCCGCCAGCCTTCGAGTTGGGTGAGAAAATTCATGCCCAGCACATTGGTCTCGCCGATGCCGGGCGCGATGACGGCCTCGATGCGTCGCGCGGCGATATTGCCGGCGCGCAATTCCTTCAGCACCACGATTTCACCCGTGCTGCTGCCATTGGCGGTCCGCAATTCGATGCGGCGGTTGGTACGCCTGCTCACCACCCCCACCTCGCGCGCCGCATCGGGCGACAGTGTGGTGAGCGTAGCGCCTGTATCGACCAGAAAGCGCACCGGCACGCCATTGACTTGCGCCTTCACCCAGAAATGCCCGTCGCGGGCCAGCGGGATGCGCGTTTCCTTGCCCTCCACCACCGGTTCACCCTCGGCGGCGGGCAGGAACTGGCGCAAGCCTTCGGGCAGCGAGGCGCTGGAAATGCCCAGCGCCGAGAGATCGACCAGCCCCGCCAGCGTCGCCAACAGCGCCACCATCAGGCCAAGATTGCCGAAAAACCGCATCAGCCCGCCCAGCGTCGGCAAGGTGGAGCGGATGCGCCCACCCAGCAGGACCATCGCCATCGCGATCAGCGCCCATTTGAGCACCGGCTGGGTCATCACCATCTCGACCAGCTTGTGCCATGTGTCGAGCGCGGCCTGCAACAGGCGGCCAAAGGCTTCGCTGCGCGCGGCACCCTGCGCGGCAGCGTTCAGCAGCAAGGGTGCGCTCACGAGGCACTCTCCTGCGCCAGAACCTCGTCGAGCAAGGCCTGTACCCGCGCTTCATCGGGGAAATCCTCGGCAACCCAGCGCTGTTCCACCTGTTGCAACAGCCGCGCCACTTGCGGGCCAGCCGCCACCCCGCGCTCGACGATCTGCCCGCCCTTGAGCGGGAAGCGCGGCACACTCCAGCCGCGCAGCGCCGACAGATCGCGCCCCGCCAGCAGCA
>DDES01000160.1 GCA_002336765.1 Novosphingobium sp. UBA1948
GGGGAAAAACCTGCGCCGCCTCGGCCAGCGAGCCAACGCGCACCACTGGCACATCCAGCCCGCGCGCTTTGGCCGCCGCAGCCAGCAGGCCCGCTCCGCCAATCGCGCAGAACGGCGCCAGCCCGTGCACACCGCGCGCGAACCACGCGGCGGCCAGCAATTCGGGGCCGACTCCCGCCGGATCGCCAAGGGATACCGCCAGCGGGCTCATACAATCAGTTATATTCGATGATCGCGTCGCGGCGAAGGTCGCGCATGTACATTTGCGCGCGCTTGTTGACGCGGTCGTCTTCCATCTGGGCCATCAACGCTTCCATCGAAGGGCCGCTGGCCACCTTGGGATCCTCGCGGCCGCACAGCATCAGCATGCGCACGCCTTCGGCCACCGAGCCGAAGGGCGGAGTGGTTTCACCCGGCCCCAGCGCCAACAGCGAGCTTTGCAGCGCGGCGGGCAGATCGCGGGCGCGGATCTGGTCGTTGGCCACCACCTGCGCGCCCAGCTTGGCCGCAACGGCATCGACAGCGCCGCAGCCCTTGGCCGCCTTGATCGTGGTGGCGAATTCCTCGATCTTCTTGTTGGCATCCGCCTCGGAGATCTTGGGTGGCAGGGTCAGCGTGACCTGCTTCAGGGCCAGCAGCGCGTCGCGCGGATCGGCTGTCAGCACCTGACGCTTGTCGATCATGTAGAGAATCGAGAAGCCGCCACCCAGTTCGATCGGGCCGACCAGTTGTCCGGGCTGCATGTCGCGCGCGGCACCGGCCAGTTCGGGCGGCAATTGCGCCAGACGGATCCAACCCAGATCGCCCCCCACCGCCTTGGTCGAGGCCTCGGAATACTGGCGGGCATAGGCGGTGAAATTGCCGCCTTCCTGCAATTGCTTCATAATGCGCTTGGCATTTTCGGCCACGGTGGGGCGGCTTTCGGGCGTGGCGGAAAGGTAGATCTCGCCCACGCGATATTCCTCGGTGCCCTTGGAAGCCTTCATGCGGTCCAGCAGTTCCTTGGCTTCCTGCTGGCTGACGTTGACGAAGGGCTGCACCTCGCGGCGCAGCACGCGGCTCCACGCCATTTCGGCACGGATCTGGCGCTTGAGCGATTCGGGCGAGGAGCCGACGCGCTTCAGATAGGCATCGAGCGCCTTCACATCCTGCTTGAAATTCTCGGCGGCCACGCGGGCATAGGTCTGCTCGACCTCGGCCTCGTCCAGCTTCAGATCCTTGGCCTTGGCCTCCTGCATCTGCAGGCTTTCGTCGATCAGGTTGCGCAGAATCTGCGATTTGAGGCGCTCCACTTCCTCGGGCGCCAGCTTGCCGCCATTGGCCGCCACCACCAGCGCAAGACGCTGGTTGATGTCCGATCCGGTCAGGATATCGCCATTGATGATGGCCGTGGCGCGGCGATGGTTGGGGTCGTCCTTGCCCAGCATCTTGACGTCATCGGCAATGCCCAGCGGGTTGGCGGCGGGCGCGGGCGCTTCTTCCTGCGCACGGGCCACGCCTTGCAGCATCAGCCCCGCCAGCCCGAGCGCCAGACAGGAGGCGCGCAAGGCCGCCTTGCGCGAGAAACCGGACTTGCTGCCTGCCGTGTTGCCTTGACCAACCATACCCAAGTGTCATTCCCGTTTTCGCGGACCGGCGGCGCCGGACCTCGTGTATTTGCCCCCATGCGCCCGTGCGGCTGAACAGAGGCTGAGTTCGCCGCAAGCGCGGCGTTCACAAAAGCTGGACGGCGATAGCGACTTTACCCAAGCCCTACAAGCGCCACGCGGGGCGGGCGATGCGCTGCCCACACATTCGCCATCCTGAGATCTATCGTCCACCCAGATTGCGGAAGGCAAAGCGCACTTCAAAGCTGCTGCCCTTGGCCGCGTCGCCGATGGTGACGTAATCGCGGCGCCACGTCACATCGAACTGGAAACAGTCCGACTGGAACGAGAGGCCGAGCCGCGTGCGCAGCGGCTGGAATTTCGAAACCGTGGTGTTGGCCAGCGAGGTCTGGCCCGACAGGTCGAAAATTCCCGATCCGAACAGCGACCAATAGCGCGCCAGCGCCACGCGCCCCGCCGCGCGCAGCATGTTGCTGTCCTTCAGATCCTCGAGCGAGGAGGTGATGTTGCGGTTGATGCGGGTATAGCCCACCTCGGCATAGGTGCTGTCGGAGCCGATGGTGGCGTCCACCTCGTTGCGGCGGAACACCATGTCATTCTGGTCGAGCCGGTAGCGGTGGGTGATCTTGAAGAAATCGCGATAGCGGATTTCGGTGCGCCCCACGATGTCCGACACGCGGCCAGACAGGCCCGTGCCATCGGGCAACAGTGTGTCATGGTTGGTCAGGCGGTAGGATTGGCCGATATTGCTGTTGATGCGCCAACGCGGGCGCTCGAATTGCCATTCGAGACCATAGGTGATGCGCGTGCCATCCTCGATCCGGTCATAGCCGGGGAAATGGTTGAGCGCGAAGAGGTTGGTATCCTCCAGTTCGATGGCGCGCGCATCCTCGTTGGGTACGGCCAGATTGCGCGTGGTGGGCGTGACCACCACCTGCACATGCGGGGTGATTACCTGTGTGCCGCCGAAAGCGGCCCCCACCAGCGGCCATGTCACATCCAGAGCGCCCAGCGCCACGGCGCGGCCGTTCCAGCCGCCATTGCCGCGATAGATCGCGGTGGAGGTCAGTTGCGTGTCCGAAGTGTGGTAGATATCGCCCCGTGCCAGTGCGGTGAGCGTGACGATCTGGCCATAATCGGTGGTGCGGCGCAGGCTCCATTCGGCGCTGGTGAAGGCGCGCTGGGTGTCCTGTCCGCCGCTGCGCGTGATGGCCAGCGAATTGGCCTGCAAGGCGATGCGCCCGCCCAGCACGGGGTCATCCAGCCTCAGGCGATAGTCGATCTGCGGCAGGGCGATAGGCACCAGCCCTTGCGCGCGGTCGGTGCGCAAGGTCTGGAAGGCCCAGCCCGCCAGCGAGAAATAGCTGCGGTTCGAGATGCGCTCCAGATTGATGGTGGAGCGCAAGGTGTCGTCGGCATTGATATAGTAGCGGCGCAGGAAGGTGCGGTCGGAAGCCACGCGGCCCGAATAGTCGAGACTCCATTCCTTGTTGAACTGAAAGCGCCCGTTGCTCTCCAGATAGCCGCGCCACTGTTGCTGCGTGCCGGTGCCCGACACATCGGTGGCGGGGCTGCGCGTCAGATAGCCGTTGATCTGATAGGCGCCAATATCGGTCAGGGCGCGATAGCGAACCTGCGCCATCGGTTGTGCCTTGGTGAAAACCGTGCCGGTTACGGCAATATCTCGGTTTTCCGACAGACGCGCGTAATAGGTCGAGGAGAATTCCGCGCCGTTCGAGGCGGTCAGGCGGAAATCGGGCACCATGAAGCCCGACAGCGCCCGCCCGTCGGTGGCGATTTTCAGCACCGGCAGCGGAATGATCGACAGGCCCAGCACGCCCAGTCGCGCGCCTTTGAAGCGCACCAGTTTGGTTTTGGGATCATAGATCACGTGGCGCGCGGTGATTTTCCACGTCGGGTTTTTGGCGCAGCCTTTCTCGTCCACCACATCGCAGCCGGTGTAGGCCGCTCGGGTCAGGATGAAAGTGCCGTCGGGATCGCGCCGCCCCTCGTTGGCGGCCAGACGCCCGCCCTCGCGCAGCAGCATCAGCATATTCTGTGTCAGCCCCGCCGCCAGATCGTCGGACAGTTCCATCTGCTCGGTGATCAGCTCGTTGCCCTCGGCATCCACCACACGCAGATGGCCCTCGGCCAGAATCTTGCCAGTCTTGCGGTTCCACGTCACGCGCTCGGCGCGCACGGTCTGTTCGCCACGGCGCAGGAAAACACTGCCCCGCGCAGTGACGATATCGGCATCGTCCTGATACTCGACCTCGTCGGCGGCGAAGTCGATCTGGTTCTTGTCATACACGGCGCGCGGCGCGGGATTGGCGCCGTCGGGACCGGCAGGCGCCGCCGAAGGATCCTCCAGCATAACCGCCGCCTGCACGGGCTGTGCGGCCACAGCTGCCGCACAGAGCAGCGCGCCCTGCGCGATTCCCCGCAAGAGGAGAGGTCGAAAGGACGGAATTTCAGACTGAAGATCACCGAGCATGGCTTGCCTATCGCAGAGGGGATGCCTAACTGCAATCCATCATGGACATGCGCGTGGCTCGGTTCACCGCGCGGGCCGCTTTTGGTTTGCCCTTTGGGGGAGTTAACATGCGTATCACTTTTGCCGCCGCCCTTCCGACTGCTGCTGTGCAGGCCCGCCTTGTTGACGCCGATGGCTGGGAAACGGGCTTGCCTGCCGTGCTGGCCACCGGCGCCAAGGCCTCGCGCTTTGCGGGCAAGGCGGGGCAGGTGTTCGAGGCCTTTGTCGAGGATGCGGGCGCGGTGCGGCGTGTGGCGCTGGCCGGCACCGGCAAGCCGGATGCCGACGATAGGCTGGCCGCGCTGGAAAAGGCTGGCGGCGCGCTTTCGGCCAAATATCGTGCTTCGGGCGAGACGGTGCTGGGGCTGGATGTGACGGGTCTGGCGGCGGATGCGGTGGTCGCGGTGCTGCTGGGCGCGCGGCTGCGGGCGTGGAAACAGGATTCCTATCGCACCACGCTCAAGGACGAGGAAAAGGCCTCGCTGGCAGAAATCGTGGTAACCGGCGCTGTTGATGGCGCCGAGGCCGCGTGGGTCGCCGCGACCGCGATTGCCGAAGGCGTGGAATTCACCCGCGAGCTGGTCACCGATCCGGCCAATGTGCTCTATCCCGAGAGCTTTGTGGAGCGTTGCCGCCAGCGTTACGCGGGCACCGGCCTTGCCGTGCGCGTGCTGGACGAAAGCGAGATGAAGGCGCTGGGCATGGGCGCGCTGCTGGGCGTGGCGCAGGGTTCGGTGCGGCCGCCGCGTCTGCTCGTGGTGGAATGGAAGGGCGGGGCGGAAGGCGCCGCTCCGGTGGCCTTTGTGGGCAAGGGCGTGACCTTCGACACCGGCGGCATTTCGCTCAAGCCCGGTGCGGGCATGGAAGACATGAAGTGGGACATGGGCGGTGCGGGTGCTGTCGCGGGTACGATGCTCACGCTGGCGCGACGCGGGGCCAAGGCCAATGTGGTGGGCGTTATGGGGCTGGTGGAAAACATGCCCGACGGCAATGCCCAGCGTCCGGGCGATGTTGTCACCAGCATGAGCGGCCAGACCATCGAGGTGATCAACACCGATGCCGAAGGGCGCCTTGTGCTGTGCGATGCGCTGACCTTTGTGCAGCGCGAGTTCAAGCCTGCACTGGTGGTGGATCTGGCCACGCTGACCGGCGCGATCATCCTCAGCCTCGCGCATGAATATGCCGGCCTGTTCTCCACCGACGACGCGCTGGCCGCCAAGCTGGACGCGGCGGGCAAGGCCAGCGGCGACAAGCTGTGGCGCATGCCGATGGGCGCGGTGTACGACAAGATGATCGACAGCCCGATTGCCGACATGAAGAATGTGGGCGCGCGCTGGGGCGGCTCGATCACGGCGGCGCAATTCCTCGCCCGCTATATCGACAAGGGGACCCCTTGGGCGCATCTCGACATCGCGGGCACGGTGTGGACCGACAAGGCAGGCCCGACGTGGGACAAGGGCGCCACCGGCTTTGGCGTGCGTCTGCTCGACCGTTTCGTGCGCGATACGCAAGAGGTCTGATGCGCGTCGATTTCTACCTTGTGGAGCAGGGCGGGCCGGAAGGCGCGCTGGCTCCCTTGGCTGCCAAGGTGCTGGGGGCGGGTGGCCGCTTGCTGGTGGTGGCGGACGAGGTGGATGAAAGGCGGCGCCTGTCCGAGGCGCTGTGGAACTGGCGGGCGGACAGCTTTCTGGCCAATGGCGTGGCGGGTGGCGCGCATGATGCGGCCCAGCCGATCCTGATTTCCGACCGGATCGCACCCGACAATGGCGCCACCTATCTGGCGCTGGCCGATGGTGTGTGGCGCGAGGGTGGCGAGGAGGGTTTCGAGCGGGTGCTGCTGGTGTTCGGCAACCAGACCCGCGAGGCCGCGCGCGACATCTGGCGCATGGCCAAGGGCCGCGAAGGCTGGGAATGCCAGTTCTTCAAACAGGACGCTGGCCGCTGGACGAAGGCGGGCTGATCCGAATCAGGACATATCGCGCGCTTGCCCTGCGATGCGCTTCGGGCTAGGGGCGCGCCAGCAGGGCGAATGCGCCCCTTCCAACCCAACGCAAGGAACTTGTATCATGGCGGTGACCCGCACTTTCTCGATCATCAAGCCCGACGCCACCCGTCGCAACCTGACCGGCGCCGTCACCAAGATGCTGGAAGAAGCCGGCCTGCGCGTCGTGGCTTCCAAGCGCATCCAGATGACCAAGGAACAGGCCGAGGGCTTCTATGCCGTTCATGCCGAGCGCCCCTTCTTCAACGATCTCGTGTCCTTCATGATCTCGGGCCCCGTGGTGGTTCAGGTGTTGGAAGGTGAAGACGCCGTGAAGCGCAACCGCGACATCATGGGCGCCACCAACCCCGCCAATGCCGACGCCGGCACGATCCGCAAGGAACTGGCCGAATCGATCGAGGCCAACTCGGTGCACGGTTCGGACAGCGACGAGAACGCCGCGATCGAGATCGCCTATTTCTTCAAGCCCGAAGAAATCGTCGGCTGATAGCGCTTCGGCTTCGGCCGGATCGACCAAAAAAAGCCGCGCGTGGGGGATGCCTCACGCGCGGTTTTTTGCTGCGCGGCACGCAGGTAACCGGCCCGTTAACCTTAACCTTGAGTGGGTATCTTAAAGGGGTTGGCCTAGTAATTGCCCGTATCAAAGGGCGGATGAGTGGGTCGAGCCGATGTCCGAATTCCAGCGTCAGGAAATCAAACGCCTAGCCTATGCCTTTGGCTGGCTGATCGCGTTTCGCGCGGCGGGGCAGGCGGTGCTGGGGCCGCTGGCCGCCGTGCTGGGCCTCGAGGCCTTTGTGCAGGAACTGGGCGCGCTGGTCACGCTGAGCGCCTTGCTGGCCTTCTGGATGTGCTTCCAGCGCGGCGCCTTGCCAGGGCTGTATGGGCAGGCCAATGCCGATGGCATGGCGGCCTTCATGCTCGAAAACGCGCGTTATCAGGCCAGCTTGGCCAAAGCGCAACAGGCGCCCGAACCAGTGCTGTTTGGCAAGGCGGGGGCGCTGCCCAAGGACGGGCGCGCAGTGCCGGTGCTCTCGTTTGAAGGGGGCGCCCGCCCCAGCACCGAACAGCGCGCTACCGAACGTGTTCGCGCTTTACGCAAACCGCGCCAGCGTTAGAACTGGTCGGCGATATCCATCAGGCGGCTAAGCTTTTTGGGTGCCACCATCCGCCAGCTACGCGCCACTTTTTGGGCAATGTCGTCCCAGTCGGTGTCGCCCGTGTCGAGGCGGATCGCGATCCAGTCATCGCCGAAATAGGCAGGGCGGAAATAGCGCTCGGCATCGCGCTCGATCCACTGCGCCTGTTCATCCGCGCCGCTGATCTTCACCATCAGCGCCACCCGCCCGTCGCCGTGATGGTTGTCGGACACCCAGGCGAATTTCTTGCCTTTGATGATGCCGAAACAGGCCATGCCGTGGCTCAGGCTTTCCTCGGCCTCGGGCTGGGCCATGGCGATGGCGCGGACCTGCTCGGTCAGCCACACCGCATCATAGGGTCGCCGCACCCAGTCTGACAGGCAGCGGGCATAGAGCTGATGCTCGGCAAACAGCACGCGCGCCGCGAGGCTATGCTCGTCATCTTCGGGCAGGATGGCGACGGGGATCTGCCCCAGCACCGGCCCGTCATCCAGCTCCGCCGTCACCAGATGCACCGTCACGCCGCCATGCGTGTCCCCCGCCTCGATGGCGCGGGCATGGGTGTGCAGCCCCTTGTATTTGGGCAGCAGGCTGGGGTGGATGTTGAGCATCCTTCCTTCCCAGCTGCCCACAAATTCCGGCGTCAGGATGCGCATATAGCCCGCCAGCGCGACATAATCGGCGCCCGATGCGCGGATTGCGGCATCCATGGCCCTGTCATGCTCGGCCCGCGCCATGCCTTTATGGGGCAGGGCAAAAGTCGGCACGCCCTCCGCCGCGGCGATTTTCAGCCCGCCTGCATAGGGATTGTTCGAGCCGACCAGCACGATCTCGTAAGGGCAATCGGCCAGCCGCGAGGCATAGAGCAGCGCGGCCATATTGGAACCGCCACCCGATACCAGCACGGCGACCTTTGCTTTATGCATGATGCGTGGCGGTCCAGTCGGCGCGGGCGCTCCACGTTTCTGTGCTGCCCGTGACCGTGCAGCCACGTGCGCCATCGCGGATTTCGCCGATGCGGAACACGGCCTCGCCAGCGGCGGCCAGATCGGTGGCCAGCGCGTCGGCTTCCTCGGGTTTCACGGCCAGCACCATGCCGATGCCGCAGTTGAAGGTGCGCGCCATTTCCTCCGGCTCGATATGGCCCTGCGCCTGCAGGAACGCCATCAGGCGCGGCTGTTCCCACGCATCGGCGTCAATATGGGCATGGAGATGCGCAGGCAGCACGCGGGGCACGTTTTCCAGCAGGCCGCCGCCGGTGATATGCGCCAGCGCGTTGATGCGGCCGGAACGGATGAAGGGCAGCAGCGCCTTCACGTAAATGCGGGTCGGTTCGATCAGATGCTCGATCAGCAGCTTCTCGTTGTCGAACAGAGCGGGGCGATCCAGCTTCCAGCCCTTGTCGGCGGCCAGACGGCGCACCAGCGAATAGCCGTTGGAATGCACGCCCGACGAGGCCAGACCCAGCAGCACATCGCCTGCGGCCACCTTGTCGCCGGTCAGTTGCTCGCCGCGCTCCACCGCACCCACGCAGAAACCGGCAAGGTCATAGTCGCCCGCTGCATACATGCCGGGCATTTCCGCCG
>DDES01000037.1 GCA_002336765.1 Novosphingobium sp. UBA1948
TCTCGATCGAGGACGGCATGAGCGAGGATGATTTCGAGGGCTGGGCCGCGCTGACCAAGCTGATCGGCGACAAGGTGCAACTGGTGGGTGACGATCTCTTCGTGACCAACCCGCAGCGCCTGACGATGGGCATCGAGCAGGGCCTTGCCAACTCGCTGCTGGTGAAGGTCAACCAGATCGGCTCGCTGACCGAGACGCTGGAAGCGGTGAGCATTGCCCAGCGCGCGGGCTACACCGCCGTCATGTCGCACCGCTCGGGCGAGACCGAGGACGCCACCATCGCCGACCTCGCCGTTGCCACCAACTGCGGCCAGATCAAGACCGGCTCGCTGGCCCGTTCGGACCGTTTGGCCAAGTACAACCAGCTTATCCGTATCGAGGAAGAGCTGGGCGCCGCCTCGCGCTATGCCGGCAAGGCTGCCTTCGGTCGCCTCGCGCGCTGAGCAGCGCCGCAGGGCAAACAGAAAAGCGGCCGGAGGGGATGCCCTCCGGCCGCTTTTCTGTTCCGCTTTTGCATCGCACCATTGAACCATTGTGGATGCTGCATGCGCTCAAAATCCGGCGCGCCGCTTAACCCCGATTCAATCCGAAAAATACTCGTTCATCAGCACGCGCGCCTTGCCCGTCAGCCGCACGAAAGAGCGCCGCGCATCGGCATTGTCTTCCTCGCGCTCGACCAGTCCGCGCGCCTCGAGCACATTGAGCCAGCGCAGCGCCGTGGTGGAGGGAACGCCCGAACCGATGCAGGCGCTGGTGACCGCCACCCGCTTGCCCCGTTCACCGGCAACGAAGAGATCCAGCAGAATATCCCAGGCGGGTTCGCCAAACAGCGATTCGTCGCCGAAAACCTCGGCGCGGCGCCGTCTGTTGCGATAAGCGCGCTGGGCTTTGTCGGCGGGCGAGGTGTCCGAGATGACATTGCTCACCAGTCCGGAAAAAGCGGTGGCATTGCCATCGCCACGCTCGTCGCCCACGAGGCTTTCCATTTCCTGCGCCAACGCCGTGAGGGCGCGGGCCAGCAACTTGATTCGCTCGGGCGATTTCAAAGCGCCTTCCGACGGCTGCCATAATAGCGACATCAGGTTTGCAACCTGGTCTTGGGCTGTAGGATGCGTGCTCATGCGGACCAAATCCTCGCTAGGCGCCTGAGTGATTTTCCTCAGGAGCTATGCGTAGGTTTAACCCAAAACGGCGGAATTGGAATATCCGGAAATACACATACTAATCGCAATTGGATGGATTTTGATCCGATATGAATATTTTACCAAGTTCATTAAGGCATGCCTCGAGATGGGCTGCGGCAACATCCGCGCCCATGGCATCAAGCTGTACAAGGCTTTGGCGCAGCACGGCCATCACCGAGAGGCATTCATCATTACAAGGCGTCGCAGACCCCTCCGACTGCGCTTCAACGAACCCATCCATAGCCAACCGACCCGCTCGAGAATACGTTTTCGCAGCAAGGTTGATCCAATACCTTGCTGACTTGCTTATACGTACATTACCATATTTTTATGGCCATACACAATTCGCAATCGCTGTTTGCTGCCAATGCAATCGTTGCATAGCGCCCAATGCGTGTGTTGGCCAACCTAAATCGAAACAGAATGTGGGACCGCTAGGCATAACCTTCGGCACGCGCTAACATCGTTGTCAGTGGGAAATGCGCCGGTCCGGGCCTTGGTGACAACGGTCCCACCGCAATTTTTCGGTAAATTCATTTTAGGAAGTGCAATTTATGAAAAGTAACAAGAGCGCACATATTGCACTCATTGCCCTCTCTGCCGGTATCGCGACTGCGACTCCGATGGCGCTGATGGCGGGGGCACCGGCAACAGTACATAGTGGAATCGACAAATCCGCAATGGACATGAGTGTCTCTCCGGGGGACGATTTTTACCAACATTCGAACGGCACATGGCTAACGAAAACTGAAATTCCGGCTGATCGGAGCTCTATCGGCGGGTTTCAGATCGCCGATCAGAGCACCGAGAAGCGAATCAGTGAGCTGGTGAACACGCTGGCCACCGCTCCGGCCAAGCCCGGAAGTGACGCCGCCCGCATCCGCGATTACTACAAAGCCTATACCGATGTCGCCGCGATCGATGCCGCAGGCCTCGCGCCGGTCCAGCCCGATCTGGCCCGCTTCGCCGCCATCGCCTCGCGCAGCGATCTCGCGCGGGTGCTGGGCGAGCAGGTGCGCGCCGATGTCGATCCTATCAACGCCACCGACTATCAGACCGAGAACCTGTTCGGCTTCTTCATCAGCCAGTCCCTCAACGGGCATGGCGTGATGCCCTATGTCATGCAGGGCGGCCTTGGCCTGCCCGAGCGCGAATATTATCTGGCCGACAGCGAGAAGTTCGCCGCGATCCGCACAGCCTACCGCGCCTATATCGCCACCATCCTGACCGACGCGGCGCTGGTGCCCGCCGCCGAGGCGGATGCCCGCGCCGCGCGCATCTTCGATCTGGAGATGAAAATTGCCCAGGCCCATGAATCGCGCGAGGAAAGCGAGGACATCGTCCACGCCAACGCCGAATGGACCCGCGCCGCCTTCAAGACCAAGGCGCCGGGTATGGATTGGGACGCATTCTTTGCAGGCGCCGCGCTGCCCAAACAGCAGGTCTTTGCCGCCTATCACGACCGGGCCATCCCGCGCCTTGCCGCCTTGGTCGCTTCCGAGCCGCTTGATGTGTGGAAGGACTGGCTCGCCTTCCATCAGGTCAGCCAATATGCCGCCGTGCTGCCTTCCAAAATCGATGCCGACCGCTTCGCCTTCTACAGCACCACGCTCAACGGCGTAAAAGTGCCGCGTCCGCGCGAGAAGCGGGCGGTTGCCGCGCTCAACGGCGCGCTGGGCGATGCGGTGGGCAAGCTGTACACCGCGCGCTATTTCCCCGCCACAGACAAGGCCCGCATTCAGGGCATGGTGGGCGAGATCAAATCCGCCTTTGCCCGCCGTATCGGCAAGCTTGACTGGATGGCGCCCGCCACCAAGCGCGAGGCTATTGCCAAGGTGCAGGGCATTGTCGTGGGCGTCGGCTATCCCGACCGCTGGAAGGATTATGCGACGCTGGATGTGAAGCCGGACGCCGCCTATGCCAATGCGGTGGCGGCCTCCAAACTCGCCTATCGCCAGCAGATCGCCAAGATCGGCAAGCCGCAGGATCGCGGCGAATGGTGGATGAACGCGCAACTGGTGAACGCGGTGAACCTGCCGGTGCAGAACGCGCTCAATTTCCCCGCCGCCATCCTCCAGCGTCCCTTCTATGATCCCAAGGCCGATGTCGCCTTCAATTATGGCGCCATCGGTTCGGTCATCGGGCACGAGATCAGCCACAGTTTCGACAACAATGGCGCGGCCTTCGACGCGACCGGCAAGCTGCGCAACTGGTGGACCAAGCAGGATCTCGCGCGTTTCGACGCGGCGGGCAAGGCTCTGGCCGACCAGTTCAGCGCCTATGAGCCTTTCCCCGGCCTGCATGTGAACGGCAGCCTGACGCTGGGCGAGAATATTGCCGATGTGGCGGGGTTGGCCGCGGCGCTCGACGCCTATCACGCCTCGCTCAAGGGCAAGAAGGCGCCGGTGATCGACGGCATGACCGGCGACCAGCGCTTCTTCCTCGCCTTTGCGCAGGGCTGGGCCACCAAGGCCCGCGAGGCGGCGTTCCGCGCGCAAATGGCGGTCGATGGCCATGCCCCCGGCCAGTATCGCGCGCAGACCGTGCGCAACATCGACGACTGGTACAAAGCCTTCGGCGTCAAAAAGGGCGACAAGCTATACCTGCCGCCCGAAAAACGTGTCAAAATCTGGTGAGAATGGGGAAGGGGCCTCCGGCGGGTTAAGGGCGAGTCCAGTGTGCCGATTTGTCGAGACAAGTCGGTTGGGCCCTTAACAATCCCCCTACTGTCTTTGTCGCGCTGCAATGGCGGACTTGTGCCACATTGCAGCGCCACAGGCCTTTAAAGTTGCTGCGCGACGGGAGCAGACGACAAGCGTTTTGGTCAAGCCTTCGTCGGGAGATGTAACGGGATTGCAAAGGGCGATGGCCCTTTGCCCGCCGGAGGCAACCACCCTTACCCCAAACTAAGCCCCGAACTTCTCGCGCAGCGCCAACAGCGCCAGCGCCGCCTTGGCCGCCTCGCCGCCCTTGTCCTTTTGCGCAGGGTCCGCGCGCACGATGGCCTGCGCCTCGTTCTCCACGGTCAGGATGCCATTGCCGATGGCCATGCCATCCATGGTCAGCGCCATAATGCCGCGCGCGCTCTCGCCCGCTACGATCTCGAAGTGATAGGTCTCGCCGCGGATCACCACGCCGATGGCGACATAGCCGTCATACTCGCCCGATCCATCGGCCAGCGCGATGGCACCGGGGATTTCCAGCGCACCCGGTACGGTCAGCACATCCACCTTGTGGCCGGCGGCCTTCAGCGCCGCCTTGGCGCCCGCCACCAGCATATCGTTGAGGTGGTCATAGAAACGGGCTTCAACAATCAGAAACTTGGCCATTGGGAGGTCCTTCAATTGATCGGGCGCTCGCCGGTGATGGTCAGGCCATAGCCCTCCAGCGCCACCAGCGTTTGATGGGTGTTGGTCAGCAAGGTGATCTCGTGCACGCCCAATTCGGCCAGAATCTGGGCACCCACGCCATAGTCGCGCAGTTCCTCGATCGGCTTCACATTGCCAGCCCGCGCCTGTTCACGCAGTTCAAAGGTTTTGGAAATCTGGCTCTGGGGCTGGCTGACGATCACAATGACACCAGCACCTTCCGTCCCGATGATCTCCATCGAACGGTGCAACAGGCCCGAACGCGGCGTTTCCTCGCCCAGCACATCGGAAAAGACCGAAACGCCATGCATGCGCACCAGCGTCGGCTTGGCCGGATCGATATGGCCCTTGAGCAAGACCAGATTTTCCTCGCCGGTCGCCTTGTTGAAATAGGCGCGCGCGGTCCAGTCGCCACCAAAGCGGCTTTTGAAGCCGGTTTCCGATTTCAGGCTCACCATGCGGTCATGCTGGCGGCGATAGGCGATGAGGTCGCGGATCGTGCCGATCTTCATGCCGTGGTGGCGGGCAAAAGAGATGAGATCGTCGAGGCGAGCCATCGTGCCATCCTCGCACATGATCTCGCAGATCACACCGCTGGGATTGAGGCCTGCAAGGCGCGAGATGTCCACCGCCGCCTCGGTATGGCCCGCGCGCACCAACACGCCACCCGGACGCGCGCGCAGCGGAAAGACATGGCCGGGGCTGGTGATATCGGCCGGCCCTTTGCTGCCGTCGATCGCCACCGAAACGGTGCGGGCGCGGTCGGCGGCGGAAATGCCGGNNATCGAGACGGTGAAGGCCGTGCCCAGCGGGGTGCCGTTGCGGCTCGCCATCGGCGGCAAACCCAATTGCTCGACCCGCTCGTGGCTGAGCGCGAGGCAGATCAACCCGCGTCCGTGGGTGGCCATGAAATTGACCGCAGCGGGCGTTGCCATCTGCGCGGGGATAATCAGATCGCCCTCGTTCTCGCGGTCCTCGTCGTCCACGAGGATATACATGCGCCCGTTGCGCGCCTCCTCGATGATCTCCTCGATGCCGACCAGCACCGGCGTATCGTCGCTCGAGTCGAGAAAGCGCTCGAGCTTGGCGAGGGTTTCGGCAGTGGGGTTCCACTCCTCCTCGGTGCAATCGCGCAGGGTGTTGGCATGGAGGCCGGCGGCGCGGGCAAGGCCGGCGCGGGTCATGCCGCCTTCGTTGACGAGGCGGCGGACGCGGGTGATGGTGGTGGGCTGTGACATGGCGACGATATAGTCACATCGCAATGTGATAGCAAGGCCGCTAAATCACATTATCGTGGCGCGCCTTTGCTTCCGGCGTGCCAGCCACCAACTGAAGACGCTGGCTACCACCGCCGCCAGACAGGACAGGCCGATCGCGAGCCAATAGGAGCCATGGAGCATGCGCAGCCCTTCCAGAACCGGCATTTGCAGCGCAAAGAGCGGAAAGGCGAGGCGGCCCGCCCATTCGGCCCAGCCATGAAACCGGTCGAGTCGCATGGCGCCCGCGATCATCAAGGGGCAGGCGATCAGGATAAAGCCCAGATCATAGGCCCAGCCCCAGAGCTTGAACACCTGCGCCACGCCCAGCAGCACCGGCATCAGCGGCAGCGCCAGCCACCACGGAACAGGTGGCACCCAACCATCGCGCCACCAGCGCGACAGGGCCATGCCCAGACTATAGGCAAACAGGCAACGCGCCAGACCGGCGAAGAAATTGGCCGGTTGCGCGCCGACATTGTAATAGTTCCAGTGCAGCCCGATCCACACCTCCAGCGGCAACAGCACCACCAGCAGGCCGCAGATCCATCCCCCGCGCAAGCGCCGCAGCAGCGTGACATGCGCCAGATTGCACAGCAATTCGCAGGTGATCGTCCACGCCGGAACATTGAGCGGGGTGACAAAGCGGTGCCACGGCACCGGGATCAGCAGCAGATTGGCCAACGCCACCCACGCGAAATCAAACACCGAGGGCGCGCGGATGAACAGGCGCGGCAATCCGATCAGCCCGCCCAGCGCCATCATAGGCCATAGCCGCCAGTAGCGCTTGACCATAAAGCGCCACGGCGAGGCACCGGCCGCCAGCCTGTCCTCCTGTATCCGCGCCATCAGAAAGCCCGAGAGCATCAGGAAGAAATCGACCCCCAGATAGCCGCGCCCGAACAGCTTGGCCGCATCCAGCGGCGCGCCATCGGCATAATGCAGCGCAATCCCCGATGTGCCGCCATAATTGGCCAAGGCATGGAGGAACAGCACGCAGGAGGCGGCGACAAGGCGTAGTACCTCGAGGCCGGGGAGGCGCCGTGATGATGGAGAAGAAATGGTGGACGCACTAGGGCTCGAACCCCGCCTGGATCGCTTGTCGATCCAGGCCAGCCAAAGACTCCTAGGGGCGAGACGGCACAGCGCCAGACCGCCAAACCAGGATCGCGTCGATAGGGAAGGAATGGTGGACGCACTAGGGCTCG
>DDES01000016.1:0-162 GCA_002336765.1 Novosphingobium sp. UBA1948
CCTGCCCCTGCACCAGCACCGGCCACAACACGACATGGCTGGGGAAACGGTCGGCCAACCGATGCAGAATATCGCGAATCACCGCACCGGTCGGGCTGGTCACCACGCCAATCACGCGCGGCAGATAGGGCAGGCGACGCTTGCGGCGCGGATCGAACAGCC
>DDES01000016.1:227-3226 GCA_002336765.1 Novosphingobium sp. UBA1948
TGCCGGTGGCGATCACCTCCAGCCCGTCCTCGGGCTGGAAACCGAGTCGCGCCACGCTGCCCTTCCACATGATGCCATCCAGCCGCGCGCCCTCGTCCTTCAGCGCCAGATAGAGGTGCCCCGATGCCGCCCGCTTGACCCCCGACAGCTCGCCGCGCACCCGCACATAGGCGAAGCGATCCTCCACCGTGCGCTTCAACTGGGCGGAAATCTCGGTGATCGAAAGCGGCTCGGCGTTGTCCCCGCGCGCAGTCTTCGCTACCAGCCCGCCAGACAGATCATCATCGGTAGTGAAAGAGGCGGGCATGAATATCCTTTTGCTGGGTTCGGGCGGGCGCGAACATGCTCTGGCGTGGAAGCTTTCGCAATCCTCTCTGCTGGCAAATGGTGGAAAGCTGTTTGCCGCGCCGGGCAATCCCGGGATTGCCGATCATGCGCAACTGGTCAATCTCGATGCCACCGACCATGCCGCCGTGATCGCGTTCTGCGATGCGCAAGGCGTGGATTTCGTGGTGGTCGGGCCCGAGGCGCCGCTGNNGAAGGGCTTTACCAAGGATCTGTGCAGCCGCGCGCGCATCCCCACCGCCGGCTATGTCCGCGTGAAGAGCGAGGGCGAGGCGCTGGCCGCGCTGGCGCTCTATGGTGCGCCGGTGGTGATCAAGGCCGATGGTCTGGCGGCGGGCAAGGGTGTGACCGTGGCGATGACCATGACCGAAGCCGACGAGGCCATCCGCGATATTTTCGCGGGGCGCTTTGGCGCCAGTGCCGAGAATGGCGCGGAAGCCGTGATCGAGGAATTCATGACCGGCGAGGAAGCCAGCTTCTTTGCCCTGACCGATGGCGCGACGATTCTGGCCTTTGCCAGCGCGCAGGACCACAAGCGCGTGGGCGNNGCATGGGCGCCTATTCGCCCGCTCCCGTGCTGACTCCCGCCTTGCAAGCAGAGGTGATGGCCAAGATCATCGCCCCCACGGTCAAGACTCTGGCCGATGAAGGCATGCCTTATTCGGGCGTGCTGTTCGCGGGGCTGATGCTCACCAGCGAAGGGCCCAAGCTGATCGAATACAATGCCCGCTTTGGCGATCCGGAATGTCAGGTGATGCTGAGCCGCCTCGAATCGGATCTGGGCGAATTGCTGCTGGCCTGCGCGGAAAACCGTCTGGGCAGCGTGGCGGCACCGCGCTTCTCGGACGATACGGCATTGACCGTGGTGATGGCGGCGGAAAACTATCCCGATACGCCCAAAAAAGGCGGCTCGATCGCAGGGATCGACAAGGCCGAAGCCACCGGCGCAAAAGTGTTCCACGCGGGCACCGCGCGCAAGGAAGACGCGCTGGTCATCAACGGCGGGCGCGTGCTCAATGTGACGGCGCGCGGCGCCAATGTCACGCGGGCACAGGCCGCCGCCTATGCCGCGGTGGACGCGATCACCGCGCCCGACCTGTTCTGCCGCCGCGATATCGGCTGGCGCGAGGTCGAGCGCGAGGCAAAAGCCTGATCGAGCAAAGCCTGATCGAACGCTGCGCGCTCAGGCGTAAACGGTAACGCTGGCGCCCGGCGGCCCGCTGGGAGCGGCGGCGGCGGCTGGTGCGGAGGCTCCTTGTGCCTGACCCGTGGCCATCGCCATGGCGGCAGCGGCCAGAGCGGCCTGTGCGGCATTATTGGCCGCCACGGCTGGCGCGGCTGCAGCCGCACCCGAAACAGTCAGGCCCATAAGTCCAGCCCTCCTCAGGCCATCACATTGACGCCCGACGTAATGTCATGCGGCTGGCGCGGCGTGGTCTGGCTGGTGTCATAGCGGCTGGGCGGGTCGGCGGTGACCTGCGCGCTGGCCTTGGGCACCGAGGGCGACACGGGGGTCGCATCATACTGGGTACGGCTGGCGGGTGTGCCGCGCACCACCGGCGAAACGGGAGAGACTCCTGCGGTCATGGTTTAACTCCTGCGAAACGCGCATCTTTGGCGCGCATACGACAGGACGGGAGAGTGCCCGCCCGTTTAAGGGGCGGGCAGCAATTTATTTCAGGCCAGCTTTTCCGCCACCAGCGCCTTGAGGTCCGCCTCTGGGCGGGCGCCGTAATGCGAGATGACTTCGGCGGCGCAGATCGCGCCCAGCTTGAGGCATTCGGCCAGCGGGCGGCCGCGCACATGGCCGAACAGGAAACCGGCGGCAAACAGATCGCCCGCACCGGTGGTGTCCACCACATGGGCAATCGGCTCGGCGGGGACATGGGCCTGCTCGCCCGCACGCACGGCATGGGCGCCCTTCTCGCTACGGGTGACGACCACCGTCCGCACGGTCTTGGCCAGCTCGGCCAGACCCGCGTGGAAATCATCGTTGCCGGTGAGCGCGGCCAGCTCATGCTCGTTGGCGAACAGGATGTCGATCTCGCCCGCGGCGATCATGGCGCGGAAATCGTCACCGTGGCGCGCGATGACAAAGGCATCCGACATGGTGAAGGCCACCTCGCGACCCGCGGCGCGGGCGGCGGTAATGGCGCGGCGCATCGCGCGACGGGGTTCCTCGGGGTCCCACAGATAGCCTTCGAGATAGAGGACCTTCGAATTGGCAATCACCGCCTCGTCCAGCGCGTCGGCGGGCAGGAACTGGCTGGCGCCGAGGAAGGTGTTCATCGTGCGCTGGCCATCGGGGGTGACGAAGATCAGGCATTGCGCGGTGGCCGGTTCGCCATTGCGCACCGGCGTATCGAAGGCAATGCCGCCCGCACGGATGTCATGGGCGAAAACGCGGCCGAACTGGTCATCCGCCACTTGACCGATAAAGGCGCATTGCGCGCCCAGTTGCGCCAGACCCGCCAGCGTGTTGGCCGCGCTGCCGCCGGAAATCTCGCGCGCGGGGCCCATCGCGGCGTAAAGCTGGCGCGCGCGGTCGGGATCCACCAGTGTCATGCCACCCTTGGCCAGATCCAGCGCCGCGATCTGCTCCTCGCTGGCGGGGGCAAGCACGTCAACAATGGCATTGCCGATGGCGATAACGT
>DDES01000087.1 GCA_002336765.1 Novosphingobium sp. UBA1948
TGCAAAATATGTGCGGCGCGAGACTGGATCGCCGTTGCGCGATATGGCAATTATGTTTCAACAATCGCCGCGCTGCGCCGCTTGCGCCGGATGATTTTGCGTATTACAAGAATAATACACCGAGATGGAACCTTTGATGCGAAAAGACTTTCTTGCCAGCACGATCCTCGCCTGCCTGTGGGTCGCGCCCGCGCTGGCTGCCGCGCCTGCCAAGCGCCCTGTGACCAAGCCAGTGGTCGCGCCGGTTGCAGCGCCGCCTGTCGCAACACCGGCGGTGGTCAAGCCCGTTGACGAGCCGGTTCCGCCCATGCCCGCCGGCAAGCTGGCCGATGCGGTGCTGCCCTCGGCCTATCGCCTTGATCTGACGGTGGATCCCGCCAAGGAGCGTTTCTCGGGCCATGTCGAGATCGAGGCCAAGGTGCAAGCACCCGGCCGCTTCATCTATTTGCACGGCAAGGAACTCGCGGTCGCCAAGGCCAGCGCAACGGTAGGCGGCAAGACCTATCCCGCGACATGGAAGCAGGTGGACGAGACGGGCGTTGCCCTGCTGACCTTTGCTGAGCCGCTGCCCGCTGGCCCCGCCACGTTCAGCTTCGACTATGACGCGCCCTTTGGCGAAGGCCCCGCCGGCATGTTCCGCGTGAAGGTGGGCGACCAGTGGTATAGCTGGACCCAGTTTGAATCGATCGACGCGCGGGCGGCTTTCCCCTCGTTTGACCAGCCCGGTTACAAGCAGCCTTTCACCATCACCCTGCGCACCCCCAAGGGCCAGACTGCCGTTTCCAACGCGCCCGAAGTGGAAACACGCGACGAGGGCGGGCTGACCATCCACCGCTTTGCCCCCACCGCCCCGCTGCCCACCTATCTGGCGGCGATGATGGTCGGGCCTTTTGCCGTGGCGCAGGGCGAGGTGCCGCCCACCCCCCAGCGCGCCAAACCGCTGCCTTTGCGCATCGTTTCCACCCAGCAGAACAAGGACAAGCTGGGTTTCGCGCTGGAGAATTCCAAGCGTATTGTCGCCCTGCTGGAGGACTATTTCGGGGATGCCTTCCCCTATCCCAAGCTGGACCAGATCACCGCACCGATCATGCCCGGTGCGATGGAAAACGCGGGTGCCGATCTTTACGAGGATTCGCTGCTGATCCTCGACGATGCCGCCTCGACCGACCAGAAGCGCGGCTTCGGCATGGTGGTGGGCCACGAATTGGCGCATCAGTGGTTCGGCGATCTGGTGACGCCCGCATGGTGGGATGACATCTGGCTCAACGAGAGCTTTGCCAACTGGATGGGCTATCGCATCGGCAATGCGTGGCGCCCCGATCTCAACATCGGCAAGGGCGCGCTGGCCGAGGGTTTTGGCGCGATGGGCACCGACGCCTTGCTGGCAGGCCGTCCGATCCACCAGAAAATCGACACCAATGCCCAGATCGACGCCGCCTTCGACACGATCACCTATGGCAAGGGGGGCCATGTGGTGGCGATGATCGCGGCGTTTATGGGCGATGACAAGTTCAAGGCGGGCGTGCGCGAATATATGGCCGCGCACCGCTATGGCAACGCCACCAGCGCGGACTTCTTTGGCGCGATGGCCAAGGTGGCCGGCGATCCCGCGCTTTTGCCCGCGATGCAGAGCTTTACCGACCAGCAGGGCATCCCGCTGCTGACCTTCGAGGGGATGAAGGGCGATTATATCGTTACTCAGAGCCGCTATGCCCGCTTTGGCACCACTCCGCCCGAGCAGCGCTGGGGCGTGCCGCTCTGCGTGCGGGTGGATACCGAGCGGCAGTGCGCGCTGATGAACAAGGACGCGGCGGTCATCAAATTCGCGCTGCGCGGCCCGATCATGCCCAATGCGGGCGGCACGGGCTATTACCGCTTCGAGCTGCCGAAGTCCGAGTGGGACCGGTTGATCGCCGTGTCCGACAAGCTGCCGGGTGGCGAGGGGCTGGCGGTGGCGGATTCGCTGCGGGCGAGCTTTATGGCGGGGCGTGCCTCGGCCACGCAACTGGCCGATCTGGCGCGGGTGATGGTCAACAATCCCGATTCCTATGCCAGCGACAGCGCCACCAATGGCCTGCAATCGCTGGAGGCATGGGGTATGCTCGATGCGCCTGCCACCACCGCCTATCGCGCCTTCATGGGCAAGCTTTACCGGCCCTTGCTGGCCAAGGCCGGGTTTGATCCGGCGCTGGGCGCCTATGCCAAGGAAGACCCCGAGGCCTCGCAGCGCCGTGCGCAATATGTCGGCCAATTGTCGGGCGCGGCGCGCGATCCGGCGGTGCGGGCCAAGCTGGCGGCGGCGGCCAAGGCATGGCTGGCGGGCGGCAGGGCGGCGTTGGATCCATCGTGGTATGGCGCGGCATTTGGCGCATGGATCACGGCGGAGGACCGCATCGAGGGTGCCGGTTTGCTGGCGGCCAAGCAGCTCTTTGAACAGGCGCTTTCCTCGACCGACCCGCTGTTCCGCCCTGCCGCGCTGGGCGCGGTGGCGCGCAGCGGCAAGGCCGATATCGCACGCTGGGTGCTGGATGACGCCAAGGACAAGCGCCTGCGCCTGTCGGAGCGGCTGACGATGGTGATGGGCGTAGCCGTGGCCACCAAGACGCGCGACATGGGCTATGACTGGCTGCTCACCCATACTGACGAGATGCTGTCGGGCGGGGCGGGGATTTTCCTCGGCGCGCGCTTGCCGCAGGTGTTCGCGGGCTATTGCTCGGTGGCGAAGGCGGATTCGATCCTCAAGGATTTCGCGCCCAAGCTGGCGGGCAAGACCGGCGAGCTGGAACTGGCCCGCACGGTCGAGCGGGTGCGCAGTTGCGGGTTGCTGAAAGAAAAGCGCGCGGTGGAAGTCTCGGCGCAGATCGCGCGGCTGCGGTAATCCCCGCTGCGCCGACTATCGCGGCAGAGGCAGGCGGAGCGTCGCGACAAGGCCGGTGATGGCGCCGGTCCCGTCGTGGCGGTTGGCCAGATCCAGCCACCCGCCATGCTGCGCGGCAATCGCGCGTGCCAATGTCAGGCCCAGCCCCGCGCCGCCGGTCGTGGTGTTGCGCGAAGGCTCGCCACGGGTGAAGGGCTGGAACATTTCCTCGATCCGGCCTTCGGGAATACCCGCGCCCGCATCGCTCACGCGGATCACCGCATGGTCGCGTCCCTCGTGGCTTTCGCGGTCCATCGTCACGCTGGCGCTCTGGCCATAGCGCAGGGCGTTGTCGATCAGGTTGCGCAAGGCCCGTCGCAACCATGTCGCGCGCAGCGGCAGGGCGAGGCGGCGCATGTCGTCCATGGTGACCGCCGCGCCCATATCCTCGTATTCCTCGACGATCGAGGCGATCAGGGCCGAGAGGTCGGTCTGCTCTACCGGATCGCTGGGCCGCCCGACGCGGGCCAGCGAGAGAATGTCGTCGAGCGAATGGGTGATGTCCTCGATGGTCTTGGCCATCTTGTCCCGCTCGGCATCATCCTCCACGCATTCGATCCGCACGCGCAGCGCCGACAGCGGCGTCTTGAGATCATGCCCGATGGCGCCCAGCATCACATCTTTTTCGTTGATGAGGGCGATGATGCGCTGCTCCATGGCATTATGCGCTTCGATCAGCTGGCGCATATCTTCGGGCCCCTCGGGCACAATCTGGCCATCGGCATCGCGCGTTTCGGCAAACACCGTGACGCGGTTGGTGAGTGCCGCCAGCGGGCGGGCAATGCGGCGCAGGATCAGCGCCATGGCCCCGACCAAGGCGGCATAGATGAACAGCGTCTGCGCGATCAGCGTGACCAGCAGCCACGGATCCTTGGGCGGCACCGCCACGCGCACCAGCAGCCACGGCCCATCGGCTTGCATCCGTACCGCCGCGATCAGTACCTTGGCGGGTGGCGGCGGGCGATGGTCGCCCAGACGGCTGAAGCGCCGGTTGTAGCGCTCGACCGTGAGCGTATCGGCCGCGAAGGGGCGTTCATAGACCATCACCTGCGCGGGTGCGATTTCCTGCTCGGACAGTTGGTGGGCAAGGCGGGTGGTGACATCGCGATCCCATGTATCGTGGCCGGAGGGCGCGAAAGCGGGGACGAGCTGCGGGCGGGGCGCGCGGCCACCGTCATCGAGAAAGGGTTGCGGGCCTGATCGCGCGGTTGCGTGGTGCGGCAGGCGTCGCGGCGGGGCTGCCGGGTCGTCATCCTGCTGCAGCGCCATGGTGGTGCGCAGCGCCAGCGTATGGGTTAGCCCCGCCTCGCGATACTCGCTCTGCGCCTTGTAGAGCAGCGCGGCGCTGATCCCCTGCGCCAGCAGCAGCGCGCCGGCCAGCGTCAGCAGGACCTGCCCCGTCAGCCGCGTGGGCAACAGGCGATGGAGCAGGGGCAGTCTCATACGTCGAGCGATGGGCTGCGGCGCACATCGGCGGCCAGCATATAGCCGCCGCCCCACACCGTCTGGATCAGTTGCGGATTGCGGCTGTCCACCTCGATCTTGCGGCGCAGGCGGCTCACCTGATTGTCCACCGCGCGGTCGAACAGATGCGCCTCGCGGCCCTGCACCATGTCGAGCAGGCGATCGCGGTCGAGCACCTGACGCGGATGTTCGACAAAGGCCATCAACAAGCGGAATTCCACCGAGGAAATCGGCACCACCGCGCCATCGGGCGCGACCAGACGGCGCTTGAGCGGATCAAGCCGCCAGCCGTCGAACAGGAAGTCTTCCTCGGCCGCTTCGGGCGCGGCCCCCTTGGCGGCGCGGCGCAGCACGCTGCGGATGCGGGCCACCAGTTCGCGCGGCTCAAAGGGTTTGACGACATAATCATCCGCGCNNTTTCCAGCCCGACGATGCGGTCGGTCGCCTCGCCCCGCGCGGTGAGGAAAATCGTGGGGATCGAGCGCGTCTCGGTCAGATGACGGCACAAAGACAGGCCATCCTCGCCTGGCATCATGATGTCGAGCAGCACCAGATCGGGCACTTCCACGCCAATCGCCGCGCGCGCTTCGGCGGCGCTGGCGGCCTGCCGCACGGCGAACCCCTGACGCTCCAGATAGGAGGCCAGAGGTTCGCGCAGACCGGCTTCATCATCCACCACCAGCAGGCGGGTGGGCAGGCTTTCGGTCACGGGCATGCGTTATGCACCTGCGGGATTCGCCGGAGGCGGGGGAGGCGGCATATCGTCCATCGGGCCATGATGCTTGCCCCCGTGCTTGCCCCAGTGTCCGGGCATCCGTTCGCCAAAAGCGGCACGGAAGGCAGCCTTGCGCTCCTCGGGCGTGACCTTGCCGTCGTGGTTGGCATCGGCCTTGTCGAACAATTGCAGCGAGGCATTGACGAAGGCATCCTTGGTCACGCTGCCGGTGTGCTGCGGATCGGCGATGCGGAGCACTTCCATCAGCAGGCCCATGCGCGCGCCCATCGGCGGACGGTGCATCATCATACCCTTGTGGTCCGCTCCGGCCATGCCCATCGGGCCGTGATCCATGCCGCCAGCAGGCGGGGGCATATCATGGCCCATCCCACCCTGCATGCCGTCACGCATCTTGCCGCGCCCCATCCTGTCCCGCATAGCCTCATGCGCCGCGATGAATTCGTCGCGGCTGAGCTGGCCGTCGTGGTTGGTGTCCATCTTGTCGAAATGTTCGCTTTCGCGGGCGGTGCGGTCGGCCTTGTCGAGCTTGCCATCATGGTTGATGTCGAGCTTGGCAAAGGCTTCCACGGCGCGGGCCTGGGCCTCGGCGCGCGTCAGGGTAACGCCGGTCTTGACCGGCATATTGGCGGCGGCAATCGCCGCGCCGCCAAGCGCGACGCTGATGGCCATTGCGGAAAGACCGAGTGTGATTTTCTTCATGGAAGGCATCCTTAGCGAAATGTCCCCTCGGTCGGTAGGGGGCAGAAACGGTGTGAAAGCCGTCGCCAGCGCCGACTCGGGGGAAGAGGGGGACCCTCGGCACCGGTGGCGGCTTTCATCGCTGCTCTAGGCCGGCTTTGTCTCGCGAATATGCCCGATTGCCGGTTTATTGTCGCCAATTGTCGCTTGGCCTGTCGGGCTAGCCCGTTCAGCGCGGGCGCAATTGCGTGCCCAGACCTGCCGTGATGAACAGCGCGGTGGCCTCTCCTGCCACATTGGCGGTGTGCCACACGCCGCGCGGGTTGATCGCATACTCGCCCGCGCCCAGCGTGGTCTCGCGCGTCTCGCCCCCGATCTCCTGCACCAGCACCATCGAGCCCGCGATGCAGACCACCACTTCCTCCCCCGCCGGATGCATTTCCCAGCCATCCCAATCCGCACTGAAACTGTGCAGCGTCACCAGCCGCCCCTCGACGCCATCGGCGGCGTGGCGCGCCAGATAGGGTTCATACCAGTCGCCGCCGGTGAAGGCGGGCTCCGCGCTGGCGCTGGCATCAAGGCCGAGGTGGACGGGGTAGGTGGCAAGATCGGGCATGGTCCGGCTCCTTTGCCGCCCAGCCTATCACAGTTCAGCCCGTCACATCAGCCCATCACGAAGGCATTGAGCTTGTTGCCATCAGGATCGCGGAAATAGGCGGCATAGAAGCCTTCGCCGCGCGGACCGGGAGCGCCTTCGTCGCTGCCACCATGTGCCAGCGCGATGGCATGGATACGGTCCACCTGTGCCTGATCCGCAGCTTCGAGCGCCACCATCACGCCATTGCCGACCGTGGCGGGTTGACCATCAAACGGTGTGGTCAGGCCGATCCCCGCACCGCCACCGGGCAGACCCCAAGCGATGAACTGTTCGTTTTCCATCATGCGCCCCACGCCCAGCTCGCCGCAGATCGCATCATAGAAGCGCGCGCCCGCCTCGCGGTTGTTGGTGCCCAAAGTGACGTAACCGATCATTGCCCCATCTCCTTCTACTTGCGAGTCGCATGGAACAATATAGGAACATTTATCTCCTCACAAGGGGCGGCACTGTTCCTCCAGCCAGACCAGCACATCGCCCGACACTTGCGGCCCGACGATCTCGAGCACACGGGCGTGATAGGCATTCCACCATGCCACCTCGTCGCGGGTCAGCAGGCTGCAATCCACCAGCGCGCGCTCGATCGGCACATGGGTCAGCGTTTCAAAGCCGAGATAGGCGCCATCGGCGCCCTCGAAATGGCGATCCTCGACCAGCACGAGGTTTTCGATGCGGATGCCATAGGCGCCGGTCTTGTAATAGCCCGGCTCGTTGGAGAGGAACATGCCCGCCAGCAGGGCCTGCCCCGTGCCCGCCTGTCCGCCGCTCGATTTGGCGATGCGTTGCGGTCCTTCGTGGACCGACAGGAAGCTGCCGACCCCATGGCCGGTGCCGTGCTGGTAATCGAGGCCGGTGGCCCAGAGATATTGCCGCGCCAGTGTGTCGAGCTGGCTGCCGTTGGTGCCCGCAGGGAACACTGCGCGGGCGATGGCGATATGGCCTTTGAGCACGCGGGTGAAGCGGTCCCTCACCTCGGCGGGCGGCGCATCGGGGCCGACCCAGACGGTGCGGGTGATGTCGGTGGTGCCATCGGGATATTGTCCGCCGGAATCGACCAGATAGACGCTGGACGGTTCCAGCTTGCGGTTGGTTTCCTCGCTCACGCGGTAATGCACGATGGCTCCGTTTGGCCCCGCGCCGCTGATCGTGTCGAAGGACAGGTCGCGCAGATCGCCGCATTCGCGGCGGAACTGGTGCAGCGCATCAGCGGCGGAAAGCTCGGTGACGATGCCCTTGGGCGCCTCCTGACTGACCCAGTGCAAAAAGCGCACCATCGCCGCGCCATCGCGGGCCTGCGCGGCGCGGTGGCCCGCCTGCTCGGTGGGGTTCTTGATCGCCTTGGGCAGTACGGTGGGATCGCGCTGTTCGATCACCTTGGCGCCCGCCGTCTCCAGCGCGGCGAAGATGGCATCCACCGCACGTTCGGGATCCACCACCACCTTTCTGCCCGCCAGCGTCGCCAGTGCGGGTTCAAACGCCTCGCGCGGGGCGATGCGCACGGCATTGCCAAGATGCGCGGTGAGCGCGGGGGTGACTTTCTCGGGCGCGATGAACAGATCCGCCGTGCCATCGGCATGGGCGATCAGGAAGGACAGCGCGACCGGCGTGCGCGCCACATCTTCCCCGCGGATATTGAGCAGCCACGCCAGCGAATCGAGCGCCGAGATCACCGCGGCATCGGCCCCTTGCGCCGCCAGCCCCTCGGCCACGGCGGAGCGCTTGGCCTCGCTTGGCACGCCAGCCAGATCGTTGGGATGCGGAAAGGCGTGGGCCAGCGAAGGGGCGGGGCGGTCGGCCCAGACGGTGTCCACCGGATTGCGCTCCACGGCGACCAGCGCCGCGCCCTTGGCCTCCAGCGCCTTGGCCGTGGCCTGCGCCCAGTGGCGGCCATGCAGCCATGCGTCATAGCCGATCCGCGCGCCTTCTGCGGCATGCTCGGCCAGCCACGCGGCGGGGCTGGTGGCGGGGACATTGTGGTATTCGTAGAGCGCGCCATCCACCTGATCACGCACCTGCAGCGTGTAGCGGCCATCGACAAAGATCGCGGCCTTGTCGCGCAACACCGCCGCCGTTCCCGCCGAACCGCCAAAGCCGGTTAGCCATTCCAGCCTTTGCGCATAGGCGCCGACATATTCGCTCATATGCTCGTCGGAAATGGGGATGACAAAGCCATCGAGTCCTTGCGCGGCCAGTTCCGCGCGCAGGTTGTCCAGCTTTTGGGCGGAGGAAGTGTTCGGCATTGATACAATCTTTCTTCATTCCCGCGCCGCTCTTGCTTGCGGGGGGAGGGCGCGCACCATAGATGCAAGCCATGAGCAATACCAGTCAGCCCAACACGCCCGCCCATCCGCCTGTCGCCGCCAAGCGGCCGCACAGTTTCACCCACCACGGCATCACCCTTTCGGATGATTACGCATGGCTGCGCGATCCGGCCTATCCCGAGGTGGGCGACAAGGATGTTCTGGCGCATCTGGAGGCCGAAAACGCGTGGTTCGAGGCGCGGATGGCGGGCCAGAAGGACCGCATTGACGGCTTGTTCAAGGAAATGCGCGCCCGCATCAAGGAAGCCGACAAGAGCGTGCCGCAGAAGGATGGCGACTATCTCTACTGGATCGAGTTCGAGGAGGGCGCCGAATACAAGAAATGGTGGCGCAGGCCGGTGGCTGGTGGCCCCGATGAGTTGATCCTCGACGAAGTCGCGCTGGCCGAGGGCCACGACTATTTCCGCCTCGGCGCGATTGCGGTGTCGGCCGATGGTACGATGCTGGCGTGGAGCGTGGACGATAATGGCTCGGAACGCTTCACCGCGCGCATCAAGGTCATCGCGAGCGGAGAGATCCTGCCCGACGTGATCGAGGGCACGCTGTCCTCGCTGGTGTGGGTCGCGGGGGACAAGGGTCTGGTCTACAGCCTTGCCAACGAAAACTGGCGCACCGACAATGCCCGCCTGCACTGGCTGGGACAGAGCGTGGAGAGCGATGTCGAGCTTTATCACGAGGATGACGAGGGTTTCCGCGTCGGTTCCTCGCTATCGGCCAACGAGCAATGGCTGATCATCGGCACCAGCGACCACGAGACCTCCGAGGTGCGCCTGATCCCCGCCGCCGATCCTTTGGCGCCACCGATCCTTGTGTGTGAACGGGCCGAGGGCGTGGAATATGATGTCGATGAGCGCGATGGCCTGCTCTACATCCACGCCAATGACACGCACGAGAATTTCCGGCTGGCCACCGCGCCTTTGCATGCGCCGGACCAGTGGACGACGTTGATCGAGGGGCGCGATGATTTCTACCTCACCGGATTTGACCTGTTCCGCGATTTCTATGTGGTGGAAGGCCGTGTGCGCGGGCTGGATCGCGTGGAGGTGCGCTATTACGACGATCCTTCCCGCATCGAGCCGATCACTTTTCCCGAAGCCTCCTATGAGGCGGGCCTGGCCGACAATCCGGAATGGGCGGTCGAGAAGCTGCGGGTGAGCTACGAGAGCATGGTCAGCCCTGCCAGTGTCTATGACTATGACGTGGCGGACAAGAGCCTGACCTTGTTGAAGGTGCAGGAAATCCCCAGCGGCTATGATGCCTCGCTTTACGAGACGCAGCGGCTGGAAATCACCGCGCGCGATGGCACGCTGGTGCCGGTTTCGGTACTCTATCGCAAGGATCGGGCATCGTCCGGCCCGCTGCACCTCTATGGCTATGGCGCCTATGGTATTGCCATCGGGCCGGGTTTCTCGACCACGCGGCTCAGCCTTGTGGATCGCGGCTTTGCCTATGCCATCGCGCATATCCGTGGCGGCGATGATCTGGGCCGCGCGTGGTACAAGGCGGGCAAGCGCGAGGAGCGCATGAACACGTTCAACGATTTCGTGGACGTGGCCAAGGGGCTGATCGCACAGGGGCTGACGCAGGCGGGCCGCATCAGCATCAGCGGCGGATCGGCGGGCGGCGAGCTGATGGGCGCTGTCATCAATTCCGACCCCGACCTGTGGGGCGCTGTGGTGGCGCATGTGCCTTTCGTCGATGTGCTCTCCACCATGCTGGACGAAAGCCTGCCGCTGACACCGGGCGAATGGCCCGAATGGGGCAATCCGATCGAGGACAAGGCGGCGTTTGAACTGATCCGCTCGTACAGCCCCTATGATCAGGTGCACGTACAGGCCTATCCGCCGCTGATGGTGACGGCGGGGCTGAACGATCCGCGCGTGACCTATTGGGAGCCGGCGAAATGGGTGGCGAAACTGCGCGAGTTGAAGACGGACAGCAACGAGCTGGTGTTCAAGACCAACATGGGCGCGGGGCATGGCGGCAAATCGGGGCGGTTTGAATCGCTGACCGAGACGGCGGAAGAGTTTGCGTTTATCCTTTGGCAGTTGGGTGTGGAGGCCTGAAAGTCCCGTGCCCAACCGCTACACCCAGACCTTCACCGCTGGCCCTGAGCACATCGACATCATGGGCCATGTCAACAATGCCGTCTGGGTGCAGTGGATGGAGGCGATCTCGGTCGCGCATTGGGAGGCGGACGCGCTACCGGAGCATCTGGCCGCCTATGTCTGGGTCGTCACCCGCCACGAGATCGACTACAAGGGCAATATCCGCGAGGGCGAGAGCGTAACCGCCGAGACCTTCATCCCCGAAGGCCCGCATGGCGCGCGGTTCGACCGTCGGATCGATTTCCGCAACAGTGCCGGCAAGGTGATCGTCTCGGCGCGCAGCACGTGGGCTATGCTGGACAAGGAGAGCTTGCGCCTGACCCGCGTCGCGCCGGAGATCGCGGCGCCTTTCGCGCCCGAGGGCGGCTGGCAGGACGCAATGCCTCCGGCGGCTTAAGGGCCATCGCCCTTAACAATCCCCATCCTGTTCAGGAGGTCCATGGTAGCAAATTTAGCGCCAAATTGCACCGCCGGAGGCTTTTACAGCCTGCGGCGCTTGGACTTTTCGCAAGGTCTATTTCGAAGCGGAACCAAGACGGGAATGGTATCGTTAAGGGTGTGACACCCTTAACCCGCCGGAGGCATAAAGCGCCCCCTAAACCTTCTTCAGTCGCGCATCGCGAAGCGGGTGCCCTCGGCCTTATCGGCATAGATGAAGCCGAAGGTGGGCGAGGAGCGCAGGCCCAGCTTGCCGATGGGGGCGAAATAGACGCGCACTTCGCTCCAGTCGCCCTTGGCCGAAACGTCTTCGGCCAGCGCCGAACGCTCGATCATGCCGGGGCGCGACCAGTTGGCGTGGTTGAGCAACACATGGCGATCATCCACCACCTTGGACACCATGGCCACATGGCCCGCACGCATCGCCGAGGTCGAGCGGAAAGCCAGCACGGCGCCCGCCTTGGGAGCATTGCCGCGGGCATAGAGGCCTTCAGCCTTGCCCCACCAGTCCGCCGCGCGGCCCGACAGGGCGATGCCCGAGACTTCGCGGGCATAGGGAGCGCATTGCAGCACACCGGCGTTGGCGGCAGTGATCGCGGTGGTGAAGGAAACGGCAAAAGCGACGAAAACCATCAGGGTCTTGGCGATGGCAGAGAAAAACGCAGACATTTTCAGACCCTTGGCTTGAGCGGAGGATTCGTTCCGCTTCGTTGCCCAAGGTGTAGGCGAGGCGATCCTTTCAGGGAATTACCGGAGGCCGCAGACCATCGTGGATGAACAACGGTTCATCGGCTTTCGCATCTGCAACATGGGGATAAGTGGAGTTTTTGTTGTTAGCGCAACACATCCGTGTCGCGCTACGGCACCGGCCCTCTCCCTCTGCCGCAGAAAAATCGCGGAGGCGATTTCTCTCACATCACAAAGGACTTCCATCCTTGTCGCGATAGACCTCGCGGCGGCCCACATGGTTGGCGGGGCCGACAAGGCCGTCATTCTCCATGCGCTCGATCCACTTGGCCGCCGTGTTGTAGCCCACGCCCATCTGCCGTTGCAGCCAGCTGGTCGAGGCTTTCTGGCTCTCGAACACGATGTGGCAGGCCTGAAGATATTTGCGCTCTTCGGGATTGTCGCTGGCGGTCGCTTCCAGATCGTCAAAGCCATAGGAGCCTTCCTCCGGCTCCTCGGTGACGGAATCGACGTAGTTGGGCTTGCCCTGCGCGCGCCAATGGTCGGCCACGGCCTCCACTTCCTCGTCGCTCACGAAAGGCCCGTGGACGCGCAGGATCGGGCCGGAGGACGGCTTGAACAGCATGTCGCCCTTGCCCAGCAATTGCTCGGCGCCCTGCTCGCCCAGAATGGTGCGGGAATCGATGCGGCTGGTCACGGCAAAGCTGATGCGGGTGGGCAGGTTGGCCTTGATGACACCGGTGATAACGTCCACCGAGGGGCGCTGCGTTGCCATGATGAGATGAATGCCCGCCGCGCGCGATTTCTGCGCCAGACGCTGGATCAACACTTCGATTTCCTTGCCCACCGTCACCATCAGGTCGGCCAGTTCGTCGACGATGACCACGATCAGCGGCAGCACCTGATAATCGAGCTGCTTGTCCTCGTAGATCTCCTCGCCGGTGTCCTGATCGAAACCAATCGAGACGCGGCGGCCCAGCGGCTTGCCCTTGGCGGCGGCGCTCTTCACCTTCTCGTTGAAGTTGACGATGTTGCGCACGTTGATCTCGCTCATCTGGCGATAGCGGCGCTCCATTTCCTCCACCGCCCATTTCAGCGCGCGCACGGCCTTGGCAGGCTCGGTCACCACAGGGCTGAGCAGGTGCGGGATGTCCTCGTAGGACTTTAATTCCAGCACCTTGGGATCGACAAGGATCATGCGGCACTGTTGCGGCGTCAGGCGATAGAGCAAGGACAGCAGGATGCAGTTCAAGCCCACCGACTTGCCCGAGCCGGTCGTGCCCGCCACCAGCAGGTGAGGCATGGTGGCCAGATCGGCCACAATCGGCTCGCCCGCGATATTCTTGCCAAGGATCATCGGCAGCAGGCCCTTGGCACCCACAAAGGCCTCGCTGGCGATCATTTCCTTGAAGCTCACCATCTGCCGGTCGGCATTGGGCAGCTCGATGGCCATCACCGTGCGGCCTGGCACCGGCGAGACGCGCGCGGAAATCGCACTCATATTGCGGGCAATATCGTCGGCCAGACCCACCACACGCGCGGCTTTGATGCCCGGCGCCGGTTCCAGCTCATAGCTGGTGACGACCGGCCCCGTGCGTACGCCGGTGATCTCGCCCTTGACGTTGAAATCTTCGAGCACGGTTTCGAGCAGCTTGGCGTTGCGCTCCAGCGCGAGCTTGTCGATCTTGGCGCCGGTGTTGGGCGGCGGATCGGCCAGCAGGTCCAGCGCGGGCAGTTCGCAAGTGTCGAACAGATCGCCTTGCTTGGCGAGCGTGGTAAGCTCGGCGGGCTTGGCGGCGCGGGCGGGATCGCTGATGGTGGGCGCCTTGCGCGCGCCCTGTGTCATCGTTCCGGCGGGTGTGTCCGGCGTGAAAGGCAGATCGTCCGCCTCGTCCCCGTCGCTATCCACGGCCAGCGTTGCCTTGGGGGCGCGGCGCTGTTTGGCGGCCGGTTCGGTGCCTTCTGCACCCTTGGCCAGACGGCGGCGCAGCGGCAGCGTCAGCAATTCGCCCCAATCCAGCGCGAAGACCCGCGTGACCGCTACCAGACCGCCAACAAAACCCGCCACGCCCACGCCGAGCGCGAACCAGCTCTGCCCGGCCTTGGGCAGGAACCCGCCCAGCGCCTTGACCGCCCATGCGCCCAGCAGGCCGGTGATGCCCCCTGCCGAGGCGGG
Organism: Novosphingobium sp. UBA1948; assembly: GCA_002336765.1. Classification (GTDB taxonomy): domain Bacteria; phylum Pseudomonadota; class Alphaproteobacteria; order Sphingomonadales; family Sphingomonadaceae; genus Novosphingobium. The sequence goes on from DDES01000087.1 coordinate 14,181, forward strand.
CAGCGTTCCGGCATGGCCGTCAAAGCCGAGCGTCAGCGCCGTGGACAGCAACGCCATGCCCAGCACCAGCACGGCGGTGGGGCGCAGCCAGTGTTGCGCATAGAGCGGCACATCGCCCTCGTCATCGGCATCGTCCGAGGCTTCGGCAATGCGCCACAATTGCCGCGCGAACACCAGCAGCAAAGGCACCAGCAGCACGCCCACAGGCCCGAACAGGAACAGCACCCGCTCCGCCAGCCATGCGCCCGGGCGCCCCATCCAGTTCATCACCGGGCCAGCGGCCGCCGTGGACTGCGAGGGGTCAAGCTGGTGATAGGTGGCCAGCGCCAATGTTACAAACAGGGCCAGTGCCGCCAGAATACCCGCACCCAGCAGTTCGGCGCTGCGCAACACGCTGCGGCGCAGGATCAGGCGCCAATGCGCGCCGGTGCGGTGATAGGGCCGTGTCGCCATGACGGGCGTGCTTTCTGCCTTGGAGCAAATGGGTGAGCGGGTTNNCTCCGCGTCAAGAATCCTTGGTTCTTTGCGTCGGGGATAGGCCATCAATCGCGGCCCAGCGCGGCCAGCGCAAGCTGCGCGCCCGCGCCGCATCCATGCCGCCCAGCGCGATCACCGGCGCGGTGGCGCGGCGCGCCATCAGGCGAAAGCGGCAGGCGCCCAGCACCTTTGCGCCTGAATGGCTACGCGTGGGAAACACCGGCGAGAGCAACAGCGCATCGGCGGCCCGCGCGCGCCGCATCTCGGCCAGCGAATGCACTGTCACCAGCCGCAAGCCCGCCCCGCGCCCC
>DDES01000128.1 GCA_002336765.1 Novosphingobium sp. UBA1948
TCGGCACGGTGTCGATCGAGAAGTCGGAGCTTCTAAGCGAGTTTCTGACCCGCGAGGGCGTGAAGCATGCCGTGCTCAACGCCCGTTTCCACGAGCAGGAAGCCCATATCGTGGCGCAGGCAGGCCGTCTGGGCGCGGTCACCATCGCCACCAATATGGCCGGCCGCGGCACCGACATCAAGCTGGGCGGCAACCTTGAGTTCCGCATCAACGACGAGTTGAAGGACACGCCCGAAGGCCCCGAGCGCGAGGCCGCCATCGAGCGTTTCAAGGCCGAGATCGACGCCGAGAAGGAAAAGGTGCTGGCCGCCGGCGGTCTGGCCGTGATCGGCACCGAGCGCCACGAAAGCCGCCGTATCGACAACCAGTTGCGCGGNNTCGACAACCAGCTGCGTGGCCGTTCGGGCCGTCAGGGCGATCCGGGCCTGTCGAAATTCTACCTCTGCCTCGAGGACGATCTGCTGCGGATTTTCGGGCCGGACACGTTGTTTGCCAAGATGATGAACAGCAATCTGGCCGATGGCGAGGCGATCGGTTCGCGCTGGCTGAGCAAGGCCATCGAGACGGCGCAGAAGAAGGTCGAGGCGCGCAACTATGATGTGCGCAAGCAGGTGGTCGAATATGATGACGTGATGAACGACCAGCGCAAGGTCATCTACGAACAGCGCGCCGACATCATGGATGCCGACGGGATGGACGAGGTGGTGGCCGATATGCGCCACGACACTGTCAACGCGCTGGTGGGCACCGCGTGCCCTCCCGGTTCCTATCCCGAGGTCTGGGATATTGCGGGGCTGACCCAGCGGGTGCAATTCGTGCTCGGCTTTGACGCGCCGATTGCCGACTGGGTGGCGCATGAGGACGGTATCGAGCCCGAAACCATCGAGCAGCGCCTGTCCGATCTGGCCGACCAGCATATGGCCGACAAGGTGGCGGCGAATGATCCGGCGATCTGGCGTCAGGTGGAAAAGAGCGTGCTGCTCGAGCGGCTCGACCACTACTGGAAGGAGCATCTGGCAACGCTTGATGCTCTGCGTCAGGTCGTTTTCCTGCGCGCCTATGCCCAGAAGACGCCGATCAATGAATACAAGCAGGAAGCCTTCGGCCTGTTCGAGCGTATGCTGGAGCAGATCCGCGAGGATGTGACCCGCATCCTGTGCACCGCCGAGCTGCAATTTGCCGCGCCGCCCGAGCCTTCCTTGCCTGAACTGCCCGATTTCCTGACCACGCATATCGACCCGTTCACCGGCGAGAATGACGCGATCACGGTGGAGGGCAATCCGCTGCCGCCGCTGGCCGATGGGTCTTATGATCCGAACATGTCGCGCAATGCGCCGTGCCCCTGCGGATCGGGCAAGAAGTACAAATATTGCCACGGCGCGGTGGCATAACCATCTCTTAACGCCCGGGCGGCTGATTCGACGGCGCCGGAGAGGGAACTTTCCGGCGCTGTTTTTTGCCCGTCTCCACGCCAAAACGGGCAAATTGCGCGGATTTACGCGAAAAACCGGAGTGCGTTCATCAGCACTTTACCATTTGCTGCAATCTAATATCCCAAAGCGCGAGATAGGACGGCGTCAACCGGCATTGGTCCTAAATCTCTTGCGTTTGTAGGTGTAATGGTGAGCAGCGACGTCAACCGATACGATCCCAGCGGTGCCTACGCCGCCCAACCTGCCGCTTTGGCGGGGATGGAGGGTCGCGTCGCGCCGCGCTTCACGCTGTTGGTGCGCACCGCCAAACTGGTGGCCGATGGCCGCGAATATCTGTGCATCCTGCGCGATGTCTCGGCCACGGGCTGCAAGGTCCGCCTGTTCCATCCCGTACCCGCGCATACCGCGATGGCGCTGGAAAGCGCCAATGGCGAGCATTATCCGATGGAGATGGTGTGGAACCGCGATGGCCATGCCGGTTTCCGCTTCTTTGAAGAGATCGATGTCAGCCATCTGATCGACGACAGCCGCAGCCCCTATCCCAAGCGCCAGATCCGCATGCGGACCAATGTTCCTGCCAGGGTCATCGCCAATGGCCGTGAGCTGGATGTGCAATTGCGCGACATTTCGCAGCAAGGCGCCTGCATCGAATGCCCCGAGCGGCTGATGCTGCGCCAGAGCCTGCGGATCGAAGTGGCTGGCTTCCCGCCGATTTTTGCCAAGGTTTGCTGGCGTCAGGCGCCGCGCCACGGGCTGGTGTTCGACCGCGGCTTCCTGCTGGAAGAGCTCGCGCTCAATATGACCCATTTGCACGAGAGCCACGGCGGGCCGGGCACAGGCGGAATGCGCGTCGCCTCCTGATTTATCCATCTGTGTGACCCAAGCAAAAGGGCCGCCCCGAAAGGGAGCGGCCCTTTTGCTTGGTGGAGGGGGTATTCAGCCCAGCGTAGCATCCTTGGGCGGCTGGGGTTTTTTCTTGCGCTTGGGCAGTGCGGCCTGTGTGGGGCGGCCGGGGCGGTTGTCGTGGATGGCCAGAAACTTGCCCGCCTCGCCAATGCCGTAATCCTCGCGGATCTGTTCCTTGATGGCGTCCACCGTCTCCTCGTCGGCGTCCACCGGCACGGGAATGCGGGCCACGATCATGCCGTCCACCACATCGACCACCGCCAGAAAACTGTTGGCCTTGTCGCCCAGCGATTCGACATTGAACCCGCCATCGATGTGCCAATAGGAGCCGTCAAAACTGATGATCGGGCGGCGGCAATGGCGGCAATGGGCGTAGAAGGCACCCTCGACGCGCTCCTTCGGCGTCTGCCGGGGATGGTGCAGTCGGGTAAACCAGCACTGGGTCATTGCAAGAGTGGACATGGGTTTTGCACTGGAAAAGAGGGATCCGTGCCACGATCCTAGCGCCCATCTTGTCGTTTTATGGTGAAAGCTGGCTTAAGGGTTTTCCGCAGTCCCGCTCCCGTTATCGGCGCTCTGCGCGGCCATGGCGCGGGCATAGACCTGCTCGCTGGCAAGGCGGGAACTCTCGTCGCTGTCGTCCTCGATGGTTTCCAGCTTGCGCAGCACGCGGATGTGCTGGCCCGCCAGATGCTCGGGCAGGCCCGAGGTGAGGGTCTGGCTGGTGCTGGCCGAGCCACCCGGCATGATCCGGCGGGCGATGCTCTGTTCGATCGAGAGGATGCGCGTGCAGGCGCTGAGAGGCGCGTTGCCCGCTGGGCAGCCATAGGCTTCCACCCAGAACGACACCGAAAGGATCGCCCGCTCTGTGCCGTTGCGGATGGTGAGGGGCAGATCGAGGTTGAGTCGGTTGCCCGAGATCGAACCGCCCGCGCCGTCGGTGTCGATGGCGAGGCCCCCCGGCGTGATCCTGAGCGCGTCCACCGTAACCCAAGCCACGGGCACCAGCACGGCCAGCGCGGCCGCTGCCGCCAGCCAGCGCAACGGGCGCCATGCGAACAGCGTGGCCAGTTCTTCACGGATGCTTGTGGTCGGGAAAAGGGCTTGGGACACTGGACTTTACCTCGCCTCTTGCGGGAAGTCCGGTGTGGGGCGCGGCGCGTTACGACCTTCTTGCGCGATAATGTTACCGGCGCGGTGAGGATATTTTCCTAACCGCGCCTTTCAAGCCTGTTCAGGCCGCGATGCCCAGCGCCTGTTGCGCCAGAGCGGGAATGTCGTGGGCGGGGGCGGGCTTGCCGATATGCCAGCCTTGCGCCACGTCGCAGCCGAAACCTTGCAGCATGGCAAGAATATCGAGCGTCTCGACGCCTTCGGCCACCACCTTGAAGCCCAGTTCATGCGCCAGCGCGATCGACGAGCGCACCATCGCGCGGTCGCTGCTCGAACTTTCCATGCCCAGCACAAAGCTTTTGTCGATCTTGATCTCGCGCGCGGGCAGGCGCTTCAAATAGGTAAGGGTGGACTGGCCGGTGCCATAATCGTCGATCGACAGGCTGGGGCCCAGCGCGCGGATGGCTTCAAGACCGGCCACCGTCTGCTCGGGATCGGCCATCGTGGCGCTCTCGGTCACTTCCAGCGTCAGGCGCGCGGCATCGCCCGCGAAACGCGCCAGCACCGCTTCGAGGCGATTGCGGAAGTTTCCGTCGGCGGGCAGATAGGCCGCGACATTGACCGCCACCTCGATATCCAGCCCCTGTTGCGCCCAGATGTGGCGATCCTGCAACGCGCGTTCCAGCACGAACATTGTGAGATCGGCGATCTTGCCGCTTTCTTCCAGCATGGGGATGAAGCTGTCGGGGAACTGGCGCCCGCGCGTCGGATGATCCCAGCGCACCAGCGCCTCCACCCCGCAGACGCGGCCCTGTCTGATGTCGAACTTGGGCTGATAGGCCACCCACAGGTGCCCCTGCGCCATCGCGACCTCGACCTCGCTGGCCAGCGAGAGGCTCCATTCGACCTCCTCGTCCAGCTCGGCGCAATGCGGCATCCAGCGCGTGCCGCGTTCCAGCGCGCGCTGGGCGGCCAGCGTCGTCTTGGCGAGGACTTCGTTGATAGTGGCGTTGGCGGTGCCAAAGCCGGTGGTCAGTTCGAAGCTGCGCCCGCCTACCTCGAAACGATGGCGCAGCACAGCGGCGGCGGCGTCGATGCGCTGCTCCAGTTCGTCGGTCTGGCCGCTGTTGACCAACCATGCCAGCGCGTCTTCCTGCACGCGATAGACCGCGCCATCGGCAACCAGCGCCATACGCTCCGACAGGCGCAGCATCAGCCCCGCCGTTTCATCTTGCCCCACGACATTGGCGATATCGCCCAGCCGGTCGATGCGCAGCACCACCAGCGTGCGCTCACCCACAGACGGTGCGGCCAGCACCTGCATCAGCGCGCGGGCATTGGGCAGTCCGGTGGCCGTGTCGGTTTGTTGGGCGAGGCGCGCACTGGCAAAGGCCGATTGCAGCGCGCGGGTGATCCAGAACACGCCCAGCACCGCCAGCGCGGGCGCCGTGGAGAACGTGCCCAGCTTGAGCATTTCGGACACCATCGGCAGGGTCAGAATCAGCACCGCCGCCGCCGCGATCAACGGCCAGCGTTTGCGCGCGCGGCGCAGCGCCAGCGCGATACAGGCGGCCGCGATCAGCAGAGGCACAACCCCGCCGCGATCGAAAGGCGCGCTGCCCTGCAGCATGGTTTCGGCCGCGATCATATGGATCATCGGTCCCGACAGGATCCCGCGTCCGCCCACGGCATAGCGATCGCCCAGTTCGACCGCGGTGCCGCCGATCAACACATGGCGACCGGTCAGCGCGCCGGACGGAATGCGGCCATCGACCAGATCCTTGAAGCTGTAATGCGCGATGGAGGCTGGCTCGATCGAGGTGTCGAGCGGGAAGATCGTGTCGGCGCTGCCGCTGGCGTTGGAAAGCATCGCGGCGATGGCCGGGCGGGGCACGCCCTGCGTCACCATGCCCAGCGGATAGGAGCGCACCATGCCATCGGCATCGGCAAAGATGTTCACCGCCGCCAGTTGCGCCTTGTGCCGCAGCGCGGGGATGGGCAGATTTTCCAGCTCGCCACCGCCTTTGCCATCCAGCGAGTCCTGACTGGCGGCTTGCCGGAAAGTGGGCAGGATAACGGGGATTTTCGCCGTTTCGATGGCGCGGGCCAGCGCCGCATCCTGCTCGGGCGAGGAATGGGCGGAAAAGTCGATATCGAAGGCGGCCAATGCGGCGCCCTGCTGTTCCAGTGCGGCAATGGCCTGCGCATAGCGTTCGCGCGGCCAGGGCCAGCTTTTGTAGGCGGCAAGGCTGCGGGCATCGACCTCGATCAGCGCGAGCTGGTCGGTGGCGTTGCGCGGGTGCAGCGCGGCGCGCCAGCCCTGCATGGATTCATCGAAGGCCGGCCCCAAGGGGGTGACCATCGCCACTACCCCCCCGGCAATCGCCAGCCACAACGCTGCCACCCACGAGGACAGCAGGGGGCGCATCACGGCGATGAAGGATCGCGACAGGGAAAGCGGGATTTTGGTCATGCGGCTTCAGGTGTGGTGAGCGGGGGTGTGGGCTTGATCACGGGCGCGATCACGGGCCAGGCCGCGTGCCGGTCGTGGCATTTTTCGTCTGGTTTGAGAGCATTTGCCAATAAGCCCGTGCCTCGGCAGCGCTGGAGAAGGTGGGGCGACTGTTGCCCGAATTGCCCGAGGAGTTGGAGTTACTCGAGGAATTGGAGTTACCCGACGAGTTGGAGTTACCCGACGAGTTGGAACTGCCCGAGGAGTTGGAGTTACCCGACGAGTTGGAACTGCCCGAGGAGTTGGAGTTACCCGACGAGTTGGAGTTGCCCGAGGAGTTGGAGTTGCTCGAGGAGTTGGAATCATCCGAGCGATTACCGCTTGAATGATCGTCGTCAGAATGGTTGCTGCTGCTTGAATGATCGTCGTCAGAATGGCTGTTGCTGTTGCTGTTGCTGTTGCTGTTGCTGTTGCTGCTGTTGCTGCTGTTGCTGCTGTTGCTGCTGTTGCCGCTGTTGCTGTTGCTGTTGCTGTTGCCGCTGTTGCTGTTGCTGCTGTTGCTGCTGTTGTTGCCGCTAACCGCAGTATCGCTCGGCGCGGTGCTGGTGGTCGCGCTCGGCGCTGTGCTGGCAAGACTGCTGGGCGCGGCAGGCGGGGCGCTGGCGGCGTCTTTGTTCATCGATGCGAGCGTGGCGGTCGCATTGGCATTGCTGTTGCCATTGGTGTTGCCCGAAACCAGTCCGTCGCTCAATTGCGAGAGCGACACGCCCTTCTCCTCGACAACGCCTACCGAAACGCTGCTGTCTTTCGCGCCTGCGCTGGTGGCAGAGGCGCTCGACGCGCTGCTTGAAGCGCTGGAAGATGAAGTCTTGGTAGCATCGCCGGTGGCTGCCGTGCTCGACGAGCTTGCCGTCGCCGCTGCGCCCTTGCCCTTTTCTTGCGCGTCTTTGGCTTCGGCCTGTGCCTTGCTCTCGGCCTGCTGGCGCGACTGGAGTACGGCATTGATCGTGCCGCGCACCGTCATTGTGCCCAGATTGCCCATATCCACCGAGGCCACCGAGCCGGGCGTCAGCAACTGGCGTGCGCCGCCGTCGCGCGTGGCCACTTCCACCGCGCCTTCCACCACCTGCACCGAAGCGCCCGCGTCGTTAACCGTAACGCTAAAGGTGGTGCCCTTGACCACGGCGGTCAGATAGGGGGTTTGCACGCCGAAATGGGGGGTGGCCATCTTCTTGATCGAGAAGACGACATTACCAAACTTTTCAAGAAATTGCGAAAGGCCACCGGTGGCCGTCGGATCGGCGAGTTGCAGGCGGGTTGAGGGCGCCACCATCGCATATTCGCCGCCCCGCACCAGCACCGCGCGCGCATTGGCGCCGGTGGTGATCGTATCACCCACCGTCAGCCTGGCGCCGCGCTTGGCAGGAGTGGTGACACCGCCATGCACCACCAACACGCCATCGCTGGTTTCCGAAATGGTCCAGACCGGCAGGCCGGCGGCCAGGGCCGGTGTCGCAACACCGGCGGCCAACAGCGGCAAGAGCGCATAAAGGGTGCGACGCATGACACAATCCTCCGCGTCCGGCACTGAGTCGAATTTTCCCCCCGGACAGCAGCGATTTAGAGGATCAGCGTAAAAGCTTTCTCAACAAACCGGCGCTATGGAACAAATAATGCAAAGGATATCTTTGTGACGTTTCGGGCGTCATCCTGTCTGTTGCTACTGGCCCTGCCAGTTCTGCTGCCCGCGTCTGCGCAGGCGGCTGCGCCCGGTTTTGACACATCGGTTTTCACCCCCGTCCTGCCTGCCAAGCCCTCGCCGGACACGGGCCTTTCCGTCAAATCCACGGCGCGGGCGGCGACCACACTGTCGCCCGGCGCTATGCGTATGATTACGGTGGTGGGCGCTAACCACCTTTCCCAGCGCGAGATCGACCAGATCACCGCCGCCTATGTAGGCCACACGCTCACCGAGGAGGACAAGGCCGATCTGCTTGCGTCGGTGTCGGGCATGGTGCGGGGCAAGGGTTTTCTTTTCGCGCGTTCCTCTATTGCGGGCCCCGCCGACGCGCAGGGGCGGCTGAAAGTGGTGGTCAACGAAGGGCGCATCGACGAGGTGCGGCTGGCAGGTGAACGCGATCCGGCGGTGCAACAGGCTCTCGACCGGCTGGTGGGATCGGCACCCAATCGTGCCGATGTCGAAAGACAGGTGCTGATCGCGCAGGATCTGCCCGGCGTCGAGATCGGCAAGCTGCGTTATGAGCGCGAGGGCGATCGCGGCGTGCTGTTCGTGCCGGTGAAGAAGAAGAAGAACAGCGGGCGGATCGCGGTCGACAACTGGGGCACGCAGGATGCGGGGCCGGTGCGCGTGCAGATCGCCTATGACATCGAAGGCGTGGTGAATCACCGTGACCGCCTTACGCTGGCCGTGGTGGTAACGCCCGCCGATCCGTCCGAGCTGGGCTATGGCTCGGCGCGCTATGGCTACCAGATCGGCGCGGATGGCACGGAAATCGCCATCTCGGGCAGCTATGGCCGTACGCAGGCAGGCGGCTTCTGGCGGGAGTTCGACGTCAACGGCAATTCCTTCAGCGGCGGCGTTTCGATTGCCCATCCCTTGCTGCGCGGGCGCAAGACCAGCCTTTGGATCAATGCCGGTTTCGACTATCTGGGCCTCGACCAGAATTTTGCCGGCTTTCAGGTGCGGCGCGACCGCATGGCCATCGCCAGCCTGTCGCTCAATGGTTATGTGCCGGTGCTGGGCGGGCGGTTGCGGCTGGGTGCCGGCGTCAACAAGGGCCTTGCTCTGGCGGGCACCACGCTGGCGGGCGATCCGCTGGCCTCGCGTCCCGACGCCAGCGCAAGGTTCACGCGCTTCAACGCTTGGGGCAATTGGGTGGGCGACATCTATGGCCCGTTCAGCGCCCGCCTCGCCTTCAGCGCGCAGACCACGGATAGTCCGCTGCTGGCGATGCAGCAGATCTCGATCGGTGGCCCCGCCTTTGGCCGCGCCTATGATTTAGCCGAGCGCACGGGTGACAAGGGCCTGCTCGGCTCGGTCGAATTGCAGGCCAACGTTCTTGACCGCGACAGGGGGCTGCTGCGCTCTGCCCAGCTTTACACCTATGCCGATGGCGGCGTGGTGGAAAACATCGCCAACACCTATGGCACCGGCGAACTCTATTCGGCGGGTATGGGCACAAGGATCGGCTTTGCGGAGCGTTTCCTGCTCAGCATGGAAGCGGGCTTTCCGCTCAACCAGCCGCGCTACCAGACGGGCGACAAGACTCCGCGTCTCACCGCCAGCCTGATGAAGGCGTTCTAACAGGCTGTCAGCGTCCGTCGCCTTGCGGCGGAGAGGAGAATTATCCTGCGGGATCAGACCGCCATCGGTCTGGCTGACTTTGCTTTGGTTTTCCTCGGGCACCGTGATAGGGGGAGGGCATTCCCGGGGCGATTGAATCCATCATGGCACGAACACAGGCAGCAGATTACGAGGAGCGGCGGGCAGGGATCGTGGCCCGCGCCGCGGCGCTTTTCGCCGAACGCGGCTTTCTGGGCGCTTCGGTGCAGGATATTGCCAAGGCCTGCGGCACGTCCAAATCGCTGCTCTACCACTATTACCCATCCAAGGAGGATGTGCTCTATGCGGTGATGGCCTCGCATATCGAGCATCTGGTGGAGGATGTGGAGGCGATCGAACAGGCCAGCGGCACGGCAGCAGAGCGTCTGCTTGATCTGATCAAACGCTTTATGGCCCATTATGTGGGCGCCGCCGCGCGACAGAAAGTGTTGCTGAACGATCTGGAATATCTGCCCGCCGACAAGCGCGCTGTGATCGTTGCCCAGCAGCGCAAGGTGATGGATGCGGTGCAGCAACTGGTGGTGGCGGTCGATCCGGCGCTGGCCGATGATCCGGCGGCGGCGCGGGTCAAGACCATGCTGCTGTTCGGCATGATCNNACCCCGCCATTGGGGAGTGCGCTTGTCCAGAAAGGCGGTCAGACCCTCTGCCTTGTCGGCCGTGCCGAGCAGCGCAAGGAAGCGTCGGCGTTCGGCCAGTAAATGCTCATCCTCGGCCATCAAGCTGGCCTGTTTAACGCTGGCCTTGGCCGCCCGAAGCGCGAGAGGCGCGCGGGCTGCCAGCTTTTCGGCCAGAGCCAGTGCGGTGGACAGCGCCTCGCCATCGGGGGTGACCTGCGCCACCAGACCGGCAGCATGGGCCTCGGCAGCGGAGATCGGCTCGCCGGTCAGCACCATCCGCATCGCCAGCGCCTGTCCGATGCGGCGCGGCAGGATGGCGGTGCCGCCTGCGCCGGGCATGATGCCAAGACCGGTTTCCGGCAGGCCCAGTCTCGCCCCCTGTGCGGCGATCAGCAGATCGGCACAAAGCGCCAGTTCCAGCCCCGCGCCAAGGCACCAGCCTTCGATGGCAGCCAGCAGCGGCTTGGCAAAGCGACGGATCGCCGCCCATGCCTCGAAGCGGGGGCTGGTGACAGGGTCGTCGGGCGAGCTGGCGGCCAGTTCGGCAATATCCGCGCCCGCGGCAAACACCTTGGCATGGCCGCACAGCACCACGGCGCGAAGGGCCGGATCCGCTTCCGCCTCACGCAATGCGCGGGCCAGTTGCTGGAGTAGGGGTGTTCCCAGTGCATTGCGCCGTTCCGGCCGGTCGAGCTGGATCTGCAACACGCCGGTGCAAGGCTGGCTCAGCACCAGCCCATGATCGCCCGCGGCATCCGATGCCGTCGGTTCAGACATCGAAGGTCAACTCCACATCGTCGCTGAGCGGCAGGGCCTGACAGGCCCACNNGCAGGCCAGTACAAAACCTTGCGCCTCTTCCTCCTCGCTCAAGCCATAGTTCTGTTTCATCGAAACCTCGCCGCTCAGCACTTTGGCGCGGCAGGTGGCGCAGACGCCCGCCTTGCAGGCAAAGGGCGCGGGCAGGCCCGCATCGCGCGCCGCGTCGAGGATCGAGCCCTTGCCCGCCTCGAAGACCAGACGGCGGCGGCGGCCATCCACTGTGACGCGCATGGCGCGCCCTTGCGCCTTGCTCTCCAGCGCGCTGGCGGCGGCCTGCTGGGCGGCGTTCAGCGGGCCTGAGGTGAAGCGCTCGACCAGAATGCGGCGCGGCTCGACACCGGCGGCGCGCAGGGCCGCTTCGGCTGCGTCCATCATCCCCGCCGGACCGCAGATGAAGGCCGCCTCGATCCCCGCCGGATCCACCAGTGTTTGCAGGATGGCGCCGGTCTTGTCGGCGTCGAGCCGCCCGTTGAGCAACTCGAAATCGCCTTCCTCGTCCTCCAGCACATGCACCACCTGCAACCGCGTCAGAAAGCGGTTCTTGAGCGCGGCCAGTTCCTCCAGAAACATCACGCTGGCGGTCGACCTGTTGCCATACAGCAGGGTGAAGCGACTGTGAGTCTCGGTCAGCAGCGCGGTCTTGAGTAGCGACAGCACGGGCGTGATCCCCGATCCACCGGCAAAGCCTAGATAATGCGCTTGGCGGGCCGGATCGAAGCGCCATGTGAAGCTGCCATGCGGGGGCATCACCTCGATGCTCTGCCCCTCGGTCAGTTCGCGGTTAGCCCAGCCCGAGAACAGCCCGCCGGGCACCTGCTTGATGGCAACGCGCAAGGCGCCTTCGTGCGAGGCGGAGCAGATCGAATAGTTGCGCCGCACATCCTCGCCGCCGATCCGCGCGCGCAGGGTGAGATGCTGCCCCGCCGCAAAGCGGAACTGTGGCGCCAGATCGTCGGGAACGGACAGGCCGAGCGAGATGGCATCGGCTGTTTCGCGGCGCAGATCGGTGATGGTCAGACTGTGGAATGCGTTGGACATGGGACGATCCGGCTCCGTGCGCGCAGGGGCGCCTTAGTGGCATTTGAAACGGTCAAAAGGTTCAAGGCAGCTCTGGCATTGCCACAGCGCCTTGCAAGGGGTGGAGCCGAAGCGGCTCACCTCGCGCGTGTCGGTCGATCCGCAGCGGGGGCAGGGGGCAGGGTCATGGTCACCCGCCGGTGTTGTGGCTGGCGTGGGGGGCGCGATGCCATAGGCCAGCAGCTTGGCGCGCCCTTCCGCGCTGATCATATCGGTGCTCCACGGCGGCGAGAGCAGGCTGCGGATCGCCACGGCGCCATAGCCCGCCTGATCCAGCGCGGCACGGATGGAGCGCGTGATGACCTCGGTGGCGGGGCAGCCGGTGTAGGTGGGGGTCACCAACACCTCGGCCTGTCCGTTTTGGCTGCGCGCGATGCCGCGCACAATGCCCAGATCGACCACCGAAACCACCGGTATTTCTGGATCGGGCACCGCCGCCAGCACATCCAGCAGCGCGCGGTCATCAGGTTGGTGCGCCCCGCTTACCATACCTGCGCCTACCATACCGCCTCGGGATGGGCGCGGGGCAACACCTGCATTTCGGCCAGCATCCGGTCGAGTTGCTCGCTATGGCGCCCCTCTCGACCACCGGTGATTTGCCACGGCAGCGCCGCGCTGCGGTCCTCAAGCCCTGCCTGTCGCAAGATGACGCCCAGTTCGCCCAGCACAGCGGCGCGCAAGGCGGGCCCGTCGGCGGCAATACCGGCATTGACCAGCGCCTCGCCGCCCGCAGGCAGGACGAACAGGTCGTCCATAAAACGCCATACACCGGCCATGCCATCGGCCATGCGTGCGTGGCTTTCCGCCGTGCCCTGACCCAGCCGGATCACCCAGTCGCTCGCCAGCCCCGCGTGATAGCGCACTTCCTTAACCGCTTTGGCCGCGATTTCGGCGATGCGGGGATCGGTCGAGCGCGACAAGGCCTCGTAGAGGTGGCGTTGATAGAGCGAGAACAGCACTTGCCGCGCCATCGTCTCGGCAAAATCGCCATTGGCCTGTTCGACCAGCAGGCTGTTGCGGAATTGTCCCGCATCGCGGTGATAGGCCAGTGCGTCGGCATCGCGGCCGCGCGCCTCCACCTCGCCCGCATAATCGAGCAGCAGGATCGACTGACCCACCAGATCCAGCGCGAGGTTGGAAAGGCCCAGATCGACCTCGATGGTGGGCGCCATGCCCGACCATTCACACAGGCGCTGGCCCAGCACGAGGCTGTCGTCGCCCAGCGCGACAAGATAGGAAAAGAGAGCCTGGTTCATGGTCGCGCTCACATATGTTTGACGGCGTCGGGCAAGTCGTAAAAGCTGGGATGGCGGTAGATCTTGTCCCGCGCCGGCTCGAACAGCGGGCCGTTGTCGGCCGGATCGGAGGCGGTGATGTCCTGCGAGCGGACCACCCACAGGCTCACCCCTTCCATCCGCCGCGTGTAGGTGTCGCGGGCATGGCGCAGCGCCATCTCGGCGTCGCTGGCATGGACGGAGCCCGCATGGCGGTGGTCCAGCCCCCCCCGCGAGCGCACGAATACTTCCCAAAGCGGCCAGTCATTGCCCATTGTTCCTGTCTCCCCTGTCAGGCGGCCGCGCGGTTTGCGGCCTGTTTGGCCTCGTAGGCCGCCGCGGCCTCGCGCACCCATGCGCCATCGTCCCATGCCTTGCGCCGCGCGCGCATGCGTTCGCGCGCCACCGGCCCTTCGCCGCGCACCACGGCATAGAATTCGTCCCAGTTGATGGCGCCATAATCATAGGAGCCGCGCGCCTCGTTCCACTTCAGGTCGGGATCGGGCAGCGTCAGCCCCAAAAGTTGCGCCTGCGGCACGGTGGCATCGACGAATTTCTGGCGCAGTTCGTCATTCGTTTCGCGCTTGATGCGCCAGCGGATCGATTGCGCGCTGTTGGGGCTGTTGTCGTCGGGCGGGCCGAACATCATCAGCGATGGCCACCACCAGCGGTTGAGCGCATCCTGCGCCATGGCCTTCTGTTCCGGCGTGCCGCGCACCATTGCCAGCAGCAGATCATAGCCTTGCCGCTGGTGGAAGCTCTCTTCCTTGCAGATACGCACCATCGCGCGGGCATAGGGGCCATAGGAGGTGCGCTGCAAAGGCACCTGATTCATGATCGCGGCACCATCCACCAGCCAACCGATGGCGCCGATATCGGCCCAGTTGAGCGTGGGGTAGTTGAAGATGGTGGAATATTTGGCGCGACCGGCGTGGAGCGCCTCGATCATTTCCTCGCGGCTGGTGCCCAGTGTCTCGGCGGCGCAGTAGAGGTAGAGTCCGTGGCCGCCCTCGTCCTGGATCTTGGCCAGCAGGATCGCCTTGCGCTTGAGCGAGGGCGCGCGGGTCAGCCAGTTACCCTCGGGCAGCATGCCCACGATCTCGCTATGGGCATGCTGGCTGATCTGGCGGGTCAGCGTGCGGCGATAGGCCTGCGGCATCCAGTCCTTGGGCTCGATGAATTCATCGGCGGCCACGCGCGCCTCGAACGCCGCCAACAGCGCGGGATCTTCCGGCGCGGCTGGATCGGGGGCGCGGTTTTTGTCCAGTTCGGTGGTGTACATGGGCGTGCTCCTCGCGAATCGTTTATAATTAATCGACCATACGGTCAATTTAATAATCCGGCGTCAAACCCGCTCGATGGCCATTGCGATGCCTTGACCCACACCGATGCACATCGTGCACAGCGCGCGGCGACCGCCCGAGCGGGCCAGTTCCTCGGTGGCGGTCATCACCAGCCGCGCGCCCGACATGCCCAGCGGATGGCCCAGCGCGATCGCGCCGCCATTGGGGTTCACATGCACGGCATCGTCGGGCAGGCCCAGTTGGCGCATCACCGCCAACCCCTGTGCGGCAAAGGCCTCGTTCAGCTCCACCACATCCATCGCCCCGATGGTCAGGCCCAGCCGCTCGAGCAGCTTAACACTGGCCGGAGCAGGCCCGATCCCCATGATGCGCGGTGCCACACCGGCCACCGCCGCGCCCAGCACCCGCGCCCGCGGCGTCAGGCCATAGCGCTCCACGGCAGCGGCGCTGGCGATGATGATGGCGGCCGCGCCATCGTTCACCCCGCTGGCATTGCCGGCCGTGATCGTGCCATCGGGCCGCACGATGGGGCGCAACTTGCCCAAGGCCTCGGCGGTGGTGGCGCGCGGATGCTCGTCCTGCTCCACGATCAGCGGATCGCCCTTCTTTTGCACGATGGTGACGGGCACGATCTCGGCGCCGAGGCGTCCGCTGGCCTGCGCGGCGGCGGCGCGGCGCTGGCTTTCGGCGGCGAAGCGATCCTGATCCGCGCGGCTGATGGCGAAGGCGGTGGCGACGTTTTCGGCGGTTTCGGGCATGGAATCCACGCCGAACTGCTGCTTGAGCAGCCGGTTGACAAAACGCCAGCCGATGGTCGTGTCATAGACGGCATTGCTGCGCGAAAAGGCGCTGTCGGCCTTGGGCATGACAAAGGGGGCGCGGCTCATGCTTTCGACGCCGCCCGCGATCATCAGCTCGGCCTCGCCCGCCTTGATCGCGCGGGCGGCATAGGCCACCGCATCCATGCCCGATCCGCACAGGCGGTTGATGGTGGTGCCCGGCGCGCTCTCGCCAAGCCCCGCGAGCAGGGCGGCCATGCGTGCCACATTGCGGTTGTCCTCGCCCGCCTGATTGGCGCAGCCCATGATGACATCGTCGATGGCGCCAAGGATCGCCGGATTGCGCTCCAGCAGCGCGCGCAGCGGCACCGCGCCCAGATCATCCGCGCGGACGCCCGCCAGCGCCCCGCCATAGCGGCCAATCGGCGTGCGCGCCGCGTCGCAGATATAGGCCTCAGCCATGGTTGCTCTCCCCTTGATTGATGAGCGGGCCGCCGATCTTGCGCGACTGGCCCTGATAATGGGCGACGGGTGTGCCATCGCGCAGGCGCACCAGCACGCTGAAGGCGCCGCTGCGTCCCGCCAGCGCTTCCTCGCGCGCCTCGGCCACCAGGTCCTCGCCAAGGCGGGCGGGGGCCAGAAAGATGATGGAAGCGCTGGCTGCCACGCTCGCCTCGTTGCGGGCGTTGCAGGCATAGGCAAAGGCGGTGTCGGCCAGCGCGAAGATCATGCCGCCATGCGCGTTGCCGTGGCCGTTGGTCATATCGGGGCGCACCACCATGCCGAGGCGCACATAGCCAAGGCGCGCCTCCTCGATCACGATACCCCATTGCGTGCCTTCGGCTTCAAGCAGGTGGCGGGCGATGGCGAGGACTTGCTGGTCGGCGTTCATGGCTGGTGGCTCCCTGTCTGAAAGGCGGTGGCGGGGCGATAAAGTGCATCGCCACTGGCCGTCGCGATGGCCTCGAGCGCCTTGCCCAGCGCGGCGTGGCCATAGCGCGCGGCCCATGCCAGCGGGCCTTCGGGATGGTTGGCGCCGTGCATCATCGCCGCATCAATAGCGGCGGCGTCCGCCACCTCATCGGCCAGCGCGTCGGCCGCCGCATTGGCCAGTTGCGCCAGCGTGCGCAGCACCAATCCACCCGCGCGGTCGGGCAGACGCAGCGTCCGCTTGCCCAGCGCGGTGAACAGCGAGGCGATGCGGGCGGCGCTATCATCCTCGCGCGCGGTGATGCCAAGGCAGGGCGCGCTGGCCCAATCGCGCACATGGTCGAGCAGGATATCGACATCGTCCCGCTGCGCCAGCAAACGCCCGTCGCCCGCCGCGATCCTTATGCCGTCACAGACCAGATGGCCCGCTGGCAGACTATCGTCCACGCTCACCGGCACGCCGATGCTGCGGGCCTGATCCACCAGCGGCGCCAGCATGGCCGGATCGCTTGCGGCAAGCAGGATGGAGGGTGCGCGATCCCCGATCACGAAGGGCGCTAGGGGCAGGGCGGTGGCATAGTCATAGACGCCGCGCCCGCTCTTGCGGCCAAGATGGCCCGCCGCCACCAAAGCTTGCTGGGCAGGCTGGGGGCGAAAGCGCGGGGCGCCGCCATAGGCCGCGTGGATCGAGGAGGCGACCGTGGCGTTGACATCATGCCCGATCATGTCCGCCAGCGCCAAGGGGCCAAGGCGGAAGCCGCCCGCCCCCTCCAGCAGATGGTCGATAGTGGCGGCGGGAATGCCCTCGGACAGGGCGAGAAAGCCTTCGGCGTAATAAGGGCGGGCGACGCGGTTGACGATGAAGCCCGGCACATCGCGCAGGACCACCGCGATCTTGCCCCAGCGCCGCATCAAACCGGCCAGATCGCTGGTCAGCGCCGGATCGGTGGCAGCGGCGGGCACCACCTCCACCAGTTTCATCGCCGGCACGGGGTTGAAGAAATGCAGTCCTGCGAAACGGGCGGGCACGCGCAGATCCCGCGCCAGCGCGTTGATGGAGAAGGAGGACGTATTGCTGGCCAGACAGGCTTGCGGGCTGATGATGCCCTCCAGCGTGGCGAACAGGGCGCGCTTGGCCTCCTCCCGCTCGACAATCGCCTCGATCACCAGCGCGGCGGGNNA
Organism: Novosphingobium sp. UBA1948; assembly: GCA_002336765.1. Lineage (GTDB taxonomy): Bacteria > Pseudomonadota > Alphaproteobacteria > Sphingomonadales > Sphingomonadaceae > Novosphingobium. The sequence continues at coordinate 17,254 of DDES01000128.1, forward strand.
GAAAAATGCAGGCGGGCCATGACCTGACCGGCGGCACGGGCGGTGATGCGCTGGCGCTCGACCAGCCGGTCCAGCGCCTTGGCGATGCCGCTCCGGCTGCGTTCGAGGGCGGCAGGCTGGGCGTCGATCACCGTCACGCGGTGGCCGGCCTGTGCGGCGATCTGGGCGATGCCGCTGCCCATGATGCCTGCGCCGATGATGGCGATCTGCGAATCCGATGCGATGCTCATGGCGCCGGGGTGTAACGGCAAAAAAATCGCTTGCCAATAAAAGACTGACCGGTAAGTCTATTAATGAGAGAGGAGCCAGCCCCCATGTCCTTCACCACGATTCGCCTGAATGGCGAGCAGGGCGTTGCCCGCATCACACTCAATCGACCCGAGCGGCTGAACAGTTTTACCGCGCAGATGCACGAGGAGTTGCAAGCTGCTCTCGATACGGTCGAGCGGGACGCGGGGCTGCGCGTGATCCTGTTGACGGGCGCGGGGCGCGGCTTTTGCG
>DDES01000085.1 GCA_002336765.1 Novosphingobium sp. UBA1948
CGCCGCTGGGTGATCTACAATGGCGCCAATGATTCGAGCCGCGTTCCGGCCGAATGGCATGGCTGGCTGCACAATTCCTATGATGCTGTGCCCGAAAGCCATCTGCCCCCGCCGCACATCTGGGAAGCCGAATACACGCCCAACGCCACCGGCACCGCCAAGGCGCACCAGCCGCACCCCGAACTGCGCGGTGCCGGCAAAGCTGCTGGCTATGAAGCCTGGACGCCCGAAGGCTGATCTTTCCCACCATGCTGGCCCGTCGCCCTCTGGCTGCGCTGGCGGCTTTTGCCGTTGTGGCGCTGGCCGGTTGCGACAAGGGCGCCCAGCCTGATCCCACTGCCAGCGATGTGCCGCAGGCTGTGGCCAGCAGCGGTGCCGCGCCCAAGGGGGCGGTGGAGAGCGAGTTCGGCACACCGCTGAAGGATCGCGTCGCCACGCTCGGTCTGCTCAACAAGCGCAACAACGAGCAGCAGGATCTGGTGCTTAAGCCCGGCGAGGCCAAGCGCGTGGGCAATGTGGTGGTGAAACTGGCCGCTTGCGAACGCACCGCCCCGTGGGAGCGTCCGCAGGAAACCGGCGCCTTTGTTCAGGTCTTTGTGGAAGAGCGCGCCAAGGCCTCCGATCCGCTGGTGTGGCACAAGGTGTTTTCGGGCTGGCTGTTCAAGACCTCGCCCTCGCTCAATGTGGTGCAGCACCCCGTCTATGATGTGTGGGTGAAGGATTGCGCGATGAAATTCCCCGGCGAGGAAGAGAACCCCGCCGATTTCGCCGCCGCCAAAAGCGCGCCGAAGGCGTCGGGCAGCGAGGCGGCGGCACCGGCAGAATCAGCGCCTGCGGCACCCGCGCAAGATTGATCCTGCGCCTTGCGCAAGGCTTCCAGATAGGATTGCTGGCTGATCTCCACCGCGCCAAGGCTGGCCAGATGCGGGGTGATGAACTGGCAATCGAGCAGCGCGAAACCGCCCAGCCGCATCGCCGCTACCAGCCATGCCAGCGCCACTTTCGAGGCATCGCTGCGCCGCGAGAACATGCTTTCGCCACAGAATACTCGATCAAAGCCCACGCCATAGAGGCCGCCGACGAGATCGTTCCCCTGCCAGCATTCGATCGAATGGGCATGGCCCGCTTCGTGCAGTTTTTGATAGGAGGCGGCGATACGGTGGCTGATCCATGTCTCGCCATCATCGCCTTCCTCATCACGGGCATGACGGGGCGCGGCGCAGGCCTCGATCACCTGCGCGAAAGCGGTGTTGCAGGTGACGGTGAAGCCTTCACGCCGCAGTGTTCGCGCCAGCGAATGCGAACAGCGGAAGCCATCGAGCGGCAGGATGCCGCGCAATTTTGGCTCGACCCAAAACAGCTCGGGATCGTCGCGCGCGTCGGCCATCGGGAAAATCCCGCTGCGATAGGCCAGCAGCAAAAGCGCAGGGTCGAGAAGATCGCCGGAGGTCACGCCGCAGCCCATACCATCAAGGCCATGCCAACAGGAATGGGCTGATTTACCCATCCTGCGCGATCCGATGCGAAAAATCGCGAATTGCCCGCTTGCCAAGCCGCGCTCCGTCCCCTAGTGGCGCTTCACCCTGCAGGAGCGTAGCTCAGTTGGTAGAGCATCGGTCTCCAAAACCGAGGGCCGTGGGTTCGAGTCCCTCCGCTCCTGCCAGGTTTCCCGCCATCGATAGTTTTCCCCTTTCCGGGGTTTCGCGTTTCGCGAAGGGCGAGGCCCGCAAAACGCGACGGGCGCCACGCCGATGCGCGGTATCATGCGCCACGGGCCGCGTTTTTCCGACACTGTGATGCTGCTGGCACAGATTATGCTGCATCTCTCGTGGAATTCCACGGGACACCACAATGATGCCAATTGCAAAAACCGACCGGAGGCTGACACGGGGATGACCCAGGCGGTCGATGTACTGATCTTCGCGATGGAGGCGGGCCGCTATGGCCCCGCCCGCCTGCCGCAAACGCTCGAATCGGCGGGGTTGCGGGTGGCGGCTCTGTGCCCGCTCGACAATGTCTTGTCCCACACCGATCATGTCAGCGCCACCTATCGCCTGCCTTCCACGCGCTCTGGCGCGCGGCTGGTGCGGAGGCTGGCTGCGGTGGTGGGCGAATGCCGACCAGCACTGGTGATTCCGGGCGACGAACAGGCGGTGGCCTTGCTGCACCATGCGATCTGGGAAAATGGCGACAATGGCATCGACCAGACCCTGCGCTCGCTGCTGCTTGATTCGCTGGGGCCGGCGGACCGGCTGGGCGCGATGCTGTTCAAGCACGAGACTTTGGCGCTGGCGCGGCGGATCGGGCTTGCCGTGCCCGATGGCGTGCTGGTCGGGAATGCCGAAGATGCGGTGCGGGCGGCTGAACGGCTGACCTATCCGGTGTTCGTCAAAGAGAGTTTCGGCTGGGCGGGGCAGGGCGTTTATCCCTGCGCTGATTCCGCCGCCGTGGTGCGCGCCTTTGTCGCGCTGGAGCCTTCGAAAAGCGCGGTGAAAGCGGCTCTGCGCCATGCCATGGGGCGCGACTGGTATCCCGCCGCACAGGGCATCACTGTTCAGGCAGGCGTGGCCGGACGGCCGGCGTTTTACTGCGCCTTGGCGTGGGAAGGGCGCATGGTGGGCGGCTTTGCGGGGCAACCCTTGCGCACCGCTGGCCCCACCGGCCCCAGTTGCGAGGTGCGGATTGGCGCGCATGCGGCGATGGCCAATGCCTCCGAGCGGCTGATCGAGGCCTTGGGTTGCACCGGCTTTATCGGCTTCGACTTTATCCTGCCCGAGGGCGATCTGACGGCAACCGGCGTGCCGGTGCTGATCGAGTGCAACCCGCGCCCGATCCAGACCTGCCATCTAGGCTATCGCGTCGGGGTGGATTTGGTGCAGGCGCTGGCGGATCTGTTGCGCGGCGGGGCGGTGCCCGATGTCCCGCTGGAGGCGCGATCGAGCCTTGATGTGTTGCTGTTTCCCCATGCCTGCGATGCCGCGGATCTGCGCGAGGGTGTGGTGGCCGATGTGCCGATGACGGATGCCGGATTGATGGCCTATGCCGCGCGACTGGCCTTGCCGCCCTGTGATGCGGATTGTGATCTTGGCCTTGGGGCGGATCGCAAGGGGGGCTTGCGGGCGGCGTGATCGCCTGCCACAGGCAAGGCATGACGGCGGGATCGAAACAGGCAAACTGGCGCGGCGGCTTGGCGGTGCTTTTGGCGCTGGCTACGTGCCTGCCGGTGGTGATGGCGCGCTATCCCCAGATGAGCGACTATCCGGCGCATCTGGCGCGCTACGCGGTGATGTTGGACGCGATGCGCGGCACCGGTCCAAGCGCCGATCTGGCGCGTTACTATGGCTTCCAATGGGCGTGGACCGGCAATCTGGGGGTTGATCTGCTGATCCGCCCCTTTGCCGCGTTGTTCGGGCTGGAGGGTGGCGGTCGTGTGATCGCGGGGCTGATCCCGCCGCTCACGGGGCTGGGCCTGCTGGCGGTGGACAAGGTGCTGCGCGGGCGGATCACGCTGGCCAGCCTGTTGGCCATGCCTTTTGTGTGGTCGCCGATGATGCTGATCGGCCTGATGAATTTCGCGCTGGGGCAGGCGCTGGCGCTGTGGACTTTCGCGCTGTGGGCGCTGGCGGACCGGCGGGGCTGGGCATGGGCCTTGCGCGTGCCGCTGTTTGCCGGTTGCGCGCTGGTCGTGTGGCTGTGCCATCTGTCGGCGTGGGGCGTGCTGGGCATCATGGTATTTGGTTATGAACTGACCAAGCGCCCGATTTGGCGCGCGTTCTTGCTGCCCGCGCCGCTGGCCGCGCCGGTGGCGGTGATGGCGTTGATCCCCGGCACGGCCTCGAGCTTTTCCTATGGCCGCATGTGGTGGATCTACAAACAGGCGATCTGGATGAAGGCCACACGCGATACATCCTATGTGATGGATATGGGCTGGCTGGTGGCGGTAATGCTGCTCTTGGCGCTGGCGATCCTGTGGCGGCGGCTTGATCTGCGGCTCGCGCTGGCGGGGGGCTTGCTGCTGGTGCTGTCTATCGCGGTGCCGCGGCATATTTCGGGCGGGGATTATGCCGACTATCGCCTGATTACGGCGGGCCTGATGATCTGCGCGCTGGCGATGGAATGGGGCGATGCGGCATGGGGCTGGGCTTTGGCGGGCTTGCATGGCGCGCTGCGTCTGGCGCTGACCACGGCCAGTTGGCAGGCCGATTCCGCCGCGACGGAGCGGATGTTGGGCGCGCTTGATGCCATCCCGCAGGGCGCGCGCGTGGCCAGCGCCGTGGTGGTCGAGCGCGGGCAATGGCCGCTCAACCATTTCGAGCATATCGGCGCCTATGCGGTGGTGCGGCGCCATGCGCTGGTGAACGCCAATTTCGCGGTGGCCCATGTGCATATGTTGCAGGTGAGGGGCGCCTCGTCGCGTTTCGTCGATCCCTCGCAGCGTATTCTGGTAGCGCCTTCGCAAAAGATCGATCTGGCGCATTTCGCCCCTGCGCGCGAGGCGGACTATCTGTGGTATGTCGGCGCCCGCGCACCCGACACGATGCCGCAGGGCGCACAGGTGATCTGGCGCGGGGATCGCTCGTTTGTGGCGCGATTGGCGCCGGTAAAACCGGAACTTGCAATTTCTTTCGCAAGTCACTAGATCGGCTCGCATCTCCCGACATCGGAGCGTTGCACTGCCCCTCCCGGACCTGATCCGGGGCGGCGCGGCGGCAATGGTTCGAGACATTCGGGGCCAACAGTCGAGGACGCGTCGATGGAAGACAAGAAGCCCAAGGTATCCCCGGGCGAGTTTTTCAACCAGGTGAAGGCCGAAGCCCGCAAGGTGGTGTGGCCGAGCCGTCAGGAAACGCTGCAGACCGGCATTTTCGTCGGCGTGCTGATGAGCATCCTCGCGCTGTTCTTCCTCGGTATCGATTCGCTGTTCGGCGCCACGGTGCGCTGGCTGCTGTCGCTCGCCTGAAACTTCTAGGATAAAGAGGCACACATGGCCCGCTGGTACATCATCCACGCCTATTCCGGCTTTGAAAACAAGGTGAAGGAAGCGATCCTGTCCGAGGCCGAGCGCCTTGGCCTGTCGGCTCTGGTCGAACAGATCGAGGTTCCCTCCGAGCATGTGACCGAGGTCAAGCGCGGCAAGAAGGTTCAGGTCGAACGCAAGACCATGCCCGGCTATGTGCTGGCCAAGCTGACGATGAACGACGATGTCTATCACCTCGTCAAGAACACCGCCAAGGTGACCGGTTTCCTTGGCAACAATGGCAAGCCGCAGGCGATTTCCGAACGCGACGCTGCCCGCTATTTCGGACACCGCGAGGTGGTGGCCACCACGGTCAAGAAGCATGTGGCGGTGGATTACGAGATCGGCGATTCGGTGAAGGTGCTGGACGGTCCGTTCAACAGCTTCACGGGTGTCGTGGAAGAGCTGGATTTCGACAAGAACCGGGTCAAGGTTTCGGTGTCGATCTTCGGCCGCGCCACGCCGGTCGAACTNNCCGCCCCTTTTCTTTTGCCTATAGCGCGTAGAAGCCGATCGCCAGGCCGCCTTGCACCACCGCGATCAATTGCAGGTGAGTGGAGAAAGGTTCCTTGCGCGTTTTATGGCGAAACAGGTGGCGCGCCAGAAAGGCTGCCGTTGTACCGCCCATCATAGCGAGGCCGAGCAGATTGGCCTCAGGTGTGCGGCGGCGGCCTCGCATGGCACACCGCTTGTCATGCCAAAAGGCCCATACCGTCCACAGGTTCACGGCGAGCAGGGTGAGGGCGATGTTGGTCAACATGGCCCTCACCCTGCCAGCTTTGGATTTCGGTGTGGTAAATACCTGATCAGAAGCTGTTCTTGGCCTCGCGCAGGGCGGCAAAGGCGCTGACATCATCGCTTCCCCAGCGTGCCTGTATCTCCGCATCATCCGCGCGCAGGAACGGGTTGGTAGCCAATTCACGCGACAGGGGGAAGGGTACGGTCGGCTCGCCGCCCGCGCGCAGGCTGGCGATCTCGCGCACATAATTGGCCAGCGTCGCATTGTCGGGATCGGCATGGGTGGCGAATTTGGCGTTGCTAGCGGTGTATTCATGCGCGCAATAGAGCATGGTTTCGGCGGGCAGAGCCTTCAACCGCTGGAGCGAGGCCCAGAATTGCGGCGCCGTGCCTTCAAACATCCGTCCGCAGCCCAGTGCGAAAAGGCTGTCGCCTACAAAGGCGGCGCCGGCGTCGGGCAGGTAGTAGGCCACGTGGCCCAGCGTATGCCCGCCGACATTGATCACCTGCGCCGTGTAAGCGCCCAGCGAGACCGTGTCGCCCTGATCCACTGTGCGATCGACGCCCGCGATCTTGTCCGCGTCGCCCACGGGCGCGGTGATGGTGCAGCCGGTGGCAGCCTTGATCGCCGCATTGCCGCCCGCATGGTCGGCGTGGTGGTGGGTGTTCCAGATCTGCGTGATCCGCCAGCCTTTCAGCGCGGCCTGCTCCAGATAATCCTCGGCGTCGGGCGTATCGATACACACCGTTTCGCCGGACTCCGAATCATGGACGAGAAAGCCATAATTGTCGGAAAGGCAGGGGAATTGATGGATGTGCAGAGGCATGGGTCGGGACTTCCTGATGGGGGCTTTGGCCTGTTTATAGGCCAATGCCCGCGCATCCCAACAACAAAAACCCGCCCGGATTGCTCCGGACGGGTATTTTGTTCAGGCAAGGCCCGAAGGCTTAAGCTTACTGCTTGGCCTTCAGCGCGGCGCCCAGGATGTCGCCCAGCGAAGCGCCGGCATCCGACGAACCGTACTGTTCCACGGCTTCCTTTTCCTCGGCCAGCTGGCGAGCCTTGATCGAGAAGCTGGGCTTCTTCGAACGGTCGAAACCGGTGACGAGGGCGTCGATCTTCTGGCCAACCTGGAAGCGGTCCGGACGCTGCTCGTCGCGGTCGCGGCCCAGATCGCTGCGCTTGATGAAGCCGGTGGCGCCATCGTCGCCAGCCTGAACCTCGAGGCCGCCATCGCGGACTTCCAGAACGGTGACGGTGACGACTTCGTTCTTCTTCAGGCCGCTCGAAGCGGTGGCGATGCCTGCGGCAGGCGCACCCTTTTCAAGCTGCTTGATGCCGAGCGAGATGCGCTCCTTCTCGATGTCCACGTCGAGCACAACGGCCGAAACCTGCTCGCCCTTGCGGTGCAGAGCCAGCGCGTCCTCGCCCGAGATGCCCCATGCGATATCCGACATGTGAACCATGCCGTCCACATCGCCGTCCAGACCGATGAACAGACCGAACTCGGTAGCGTTCTTGACTTCGCCTTCCACGGTCGAGCCAACGGGGTGCTTCTCGGCGAAGGCTTCCCACGGGTTCTGCTGGGCCTGCTTGAGGCCGAGCGAGATGCGGCGCTTGTCGGAATCGACTTCCAGAACCAGCACGTCGACTTCCTGCGAGGTCGAAACGATCTTGCCGGGGTGGACGTTCTTCTTGGTCCACGACATTTCCGAAACGTGCACCAGACCTTCGATACCGGCTTCCAGCTCCACAAAGGCGCCGTATTCGGTGATGTTGGTGACAACGCCGCGCAGCTTGGCGCCCACGGGATACTTGGCGGCAACGCCATCCCACGGATCGTTTTCAAGCTGCTTCATGCCGAGGCTGATGCGCTGCGTGTCCTTGTTGATGCGGACGATCTGCACCTTCACTTCGTCGCCGATGGCGATCACTTCGCTGGGGTGGTTGACGCGCTTGTAGCTCATGTCGGTCACATGCAGCAGGCCGTCGATGCCGCCCAGATCAACGAACGCACCGTAATCGGTGATGTTCTTGACGGTGCCGACAATGATCTGGCCCTCGGCGAGGTTCTGGATCAGGCCCGAACGCTGTTCAGCGCGGGTTTCTTCCAGAACGGCGCGGCGCGACACGACGATGTTGCCACGGCGACGGTCCATCTTGAGGATCTGGAAGGGCTGGGCCACATCCATCAGCGGGGTGACATCGCGCACGGGGCGGATATCGACCTGCGAACCGGGCAGGAAGGCCACGGCGCCGTCGAGATCGACGGTGAAGCCACCCTTCACGCGGCCAAAGATCACGCCTTCAACGCGCTTGCCTTCGCCGAATTCGTTTTCGAGCTTGTCCCACGCGGCTTCGCGGCGGGCGCGGTCGCGGCTCAGCATGGCTTCGCCGTCGGCGTTCTCCACGCGATCCACGTAAACTTCGACTTCGTCGCCGACCTTCAGGCCGTGCGGCTGACCGGGCGAGGCGAATTCGCGCAGGGCCACGCGGCCTTCGCTCTTCAAGCCTACGTCGATAACGGCCTTGTCGTTTTCAATAGCGGTAATGGTGCCCTTCACCACGCGGCCTTCAAAGCCACCATTGGCGGCGCCGCCCAGCGATTCGTCCAGAAGCGCAGCGAAATCATCGCGCGTCGGAGTGCTCATAGGAACTTCCTTAAACTAACGGTTTTCCCGGCCAGGCGGTTGTTTCCGCCGGTCTTTCCTCCGCGCGCCGCACCATGCGATGCGCGGGCCAAAAAGGGCCGAACTGCCCATGCCGCCGGATGCAGACACAGGCGCCCGCCACGGGCAAGCCCGCAGTGAACGCGCGGCGCCTAGGTGAAATTGCCCCGAAAGGCAAGGAAAAAGGGGATTTACCGTGCTGGCGCCATGCCTTCCAACTGCCGGTCATGCAGCCGAGGCAGCAGTGTCAGCGCGGCGATTGCGCCGACCAGACACGTCAGCATATCCCACTGGGTATCCCAAGGATCGCCTTGCGAGCCGAGAAACGCGTCGGCTCCCTGACCCAGCAACTGCGCGGCGGCAAATTCGACCAGTTCGTAACTTGCCGATATGGCGAGGCAGCAGGCGAGCAACAGCGCCACCAGCAGCGCGCCGCGTTTCAGGTTGGCCTGCTTGATAAGCAATTCCCGCAAGACGATCGCGGGGACGAATCCCTGCATAAAGTGTCCGATGCGGTCATAGGGGTTGCGATCAAGATGCAGCCATTCCTGCAGCGCAAAGCCTAGCGGAACGCGGGCGTAGGTGTAGGCTCCACCGATCATCAGCACGATGCCGTGGAGGGTAGCGAGGCCGAGGGCGAGGCGCGTGAAGCGAACGCGCGGTGCCAGAGCCCAGAGCAGGGGAAGCACGATAAGGACCGGCGCAATCTCCATCCACCACGTGCTCCTGTCATAAGGATGCCATCCCGAAATGCCGAGGCCCAGCAGCCAGATAATCGTCATGATCAACAATTGGCGTGGGTAGTGTGGTTGGATCATGGCCTTGCCCGTGTTTCGGCGCTGTCCGGTTCTCCGCCAGCGGTGCGAAGAAGGATGGGTGCTTTAATGAAGTGGATCGAGAGACGCCCGAAATCTGCTGTCCCCTGGTGCTCCATGGTTTTGACCCTAGTCCCAGCCTAGGCCAGAACGCGGAATGTGACAAGCACAGCGGCAAGCAGGCGGCGCTGGCCTCGTCCTGCCGCAGCACCAATGCGGCTGGTCGGAACGGCGCGCGCCTGTTCATCCACGGGCCAGCTTGGCACCAGCACGAGGGAGCATGTTACACTGTCGCGAAAGGATCGACACGATGATGGGTTCCCAGACAAAGCTCGCCCCCAAGGCCAAGCTGGTTATCGCCGTCATGGCAGGATCGCTGGTGCTGGGCGGATGCGCCACCACCGGCTCGGTCAAGCGGGCGCAGGCGCGGGCGGATGAAGCCTTCGCGGCCTCGCAGGACGGGCTGACGGCGGCGCAGCGTGCGCAGACTGCCGCCGATGGCGCAATGGGCGCGGCCGGCCGCGCGCAGACCACGGCGGACGGTGCGGCGCAAAGCGCTCTGGCGGCCAATGCCTCGGCTACGGGAGCCTCCGCCGATGCGCGCACAGCCGGTGCGCAAATGGCGGCGATGAGTGCGCGGCTGAAGAAGCTGGAAGCGCAGGTGCGCAAGTTGAAGGGCAAAAAGCA
>DDES01000148.1 GCA_002336765.1 Novosphingobium sp. UBA1948
GGCTTCCATTCCAGAAAACGGGCCAGCAGCGAGAGGCCATAGGACTGGCTCTTCTCGGGGTGAAACTGCACGCCCATAATATTGTCGCGCCCCACCGCGGCGGTCACGCCCCCGCCATGGTCGGTCATCGCCACCACATGATGGCCATCCTCGGCCACGAATTGATAGGAATGCAGGAAATAAGCCTCGCCCGCCTCGATCAGCGCGGCATGCGGCTTCACCGCCACGTCGTTCCAGCCCATATGCGGGATCTTGATAGAGGGGTCAGCCGGTTCCATCAGCCGCACCTCGCCGCCGATCCAGTCGAGCCCCGCGGTGATGCCATGCTCCACCCCGCGCGAGGCCAGCAATTGCATCCCCACGCAAATGCCAAGGAAAGGCGCCGCGCCCACCAGAACCCGCTCTTCCATCGCGGCCACCAGACCGTCGATGGCGCGCAGCCCTTCCGCGCAGGACTTGAACGAGCCAACGCCCGGCAGCACGATGCGATCCGCCGCGCGCACCACATCGGGATCGGCGGTGATCTTGACCCCGTCGGCGCCCGCTGCCTTCAGGGCATTGGCCACCGAATGCAGATTGCCCGCGCCATAATCAATCAGGGCCAGCACTTCAGCCATTCAAGCTACCGTCCCCGAGCAGACCCTTGGTGCTGGGCACCGCCCCGCCCTTGCGCGGATCCAGCTCCACCGCGCTGCGCAGCGCGCGGGCGAGCCCCTTGTAGGCGCCCTCGATAATGTGATGGTTGTTGCTGCCATAGAGCGCCTCGACATGCAGCGTGATGCCCGCCGCCTGCGCAAAGCTCTGGAACCAGTGCTCGAACAGTTCGGTGTCCATCTCGCCAAGGCGCGGCGTTGAAAACTCCAGCTTCCACACCAGCCACGGTCGGCCCGAAATATCGAGCGCCACGCGCACCAGCGCCTCGTCCATCGGCGAATAGACCTGACCATAACGCCCGATCCCCGCCTTGTCGCCCAGCGCCTGTGACAGCGCCTGACCGATGGCGATGCCGCAATCCTCCACCGTGTGGTGCTGGTCCACATGCAGGTCGCCCTTGATCTTCACGGTCATGTCGATCAGCGAATGGCGCGAAAGCTGCTCCACCATATGGTCGAGAAAGCCGATGCCGGTGCTGACATCATACTGCCCCGATCCATCGAGGTTCACTCCCACGAGAATCTCGGTCTCGTGCGTCTTGCGGGCGATTGTGGCGGTGCGCATAAGAAAAGCCCTATAGACCCGCCGCCCGCGCGATCAATATGTTTTGCCGGATGCGCGGGACTGGCCCTCGCCCCCTGCCGCAGGGAAAACGCGGCGGCGTTTTCCCGACATCGAAGACTCCCCTTGACCACAGCCCCGCCAGACGCCACTTGAAGCGCCATGACCGATGATACGCCCGACAGCCTGATCCCCTATGACGAAATCGTGCAGGAAGCCCTGCGCGCCGTGGTCGCCCGTGTGCTCGGGCAGGTGGAAGCGAGCGGCGGCACTCTGCCCGGCAACCATCATTTCTACATCACCTTCCGCACCCATGCGCCCGGTGTCGATATTCCCGCACATTTGAAGGCCCGTTTCCCCGAGGAAATGACCATCGTGCTGCAAAACAAGTTCTGGGATCTGAAGGTGGCCGAGGATCATTTCTCGGTCGGCCTCACCTTCAATCAGGTGCCTGCCTCGCTGTTCGTGCCCTTTGCCGCGATCACGGCCTTTGTCGATCCGGCGGTGGATTTCGGCCTGCAGTTTCAGGCGCTCGACGCCGATGTCGAGCCCGAGCCGCATGATCCCGCCCAGAACGATTCGCCCGAACCGCTGGCCAAGCCCGCCGAGGATGGCTCGAACGTCGTCTCGGTGGATTTCGGGCGCAAGAAATAATGGTCGCCCCGCTGCTCTCGCGCCTGATCCGGCAAAATGGCCAGTCGCTGATCGAAAAGGCGGTGGATACGGTGGTGGTGCAGCAAAAGGCGGGCGGTGAAGCGCGACTGTCGCTGCCCCGCAAGGTTGCAGGCGCGGTCTTGATGAAAGTGGCCACCAAATCGGTGCCCGGTGCGATCATCGTAGGCGGCGCACTGCTGGCCAAACACCTGCATGATCGCAAGAAAGCCCGCGCGGCCGAAGCCACGGACAAGGCAACGGCCAAAGCCAAGAACGACAGCGGCGCATAAATCCGTCTTGACCGGCGCGCCCTGCTTGCGGCATCGCGCGGCATGGCCGACCAAACATTCCCGCACATCGAACATTCTTTTGAACCGCACCGGCACGACCTGCACCGCCGCGGGCTGATGTTCATCCTCTCCAGCCCATCGGGCGCGGGCAAGACCACCATTGCCCGCCGCCTGCTGGCCGAGGACAAGGCGCTGCATTCCTCGGTGTCCTGCACCACCCGCCCCCCGCGCCCGGGCGAGGTGGACGGGCAGGACTATTTCTTCGTGAGCCAGAGCGAATTCGACCGCATGGCCGAAGCCGACGAATTTTACGAATGGGCCGAGGTTTTCGGCAATTGCTATGGCACGCCCAAGGCGCATATCCGCACCGGCCTGAAGCAGGGCAAGGATTTCCTGTTCGACATCGACTGGCAGGGCACCCAGCAGCTCTACCAGAAGGACGCGCAGGATGTGGTCCGCGTGTTCCTGCTGCCCCCCAGCATCGAGGAACTGCAACGCCGCCTCTCGGGCCGTGGCACCGACAGCGCCGAGGTCATCAACGCCCGCATGGACCGCGCCCGCTCCGAAATCAGCCACTGGGACGCCTATGACTATGTGGTGGTGAACGAAGACCTCGACGAATGCTTCGAACAGGTGAAACTGATTCTGGCCGCCGAACGCATGCGCCGCAAACGCCAGACCGGACTGATCCCCTTCGTGCGAGGACTGTTGCGCAGCAAGGCGGGCTAAAGCTCAGCGCCGGTTGAGCAGCAATCTGGCGAGATGGCGGCGAACGGGCTGCTCGGCATATTTCGACACGAGAAAGGCCAGTAGCAAAACCCCCGTGATCGCCGCCAAAAACAACGGGACTCTGTTAAAACTATCCAACAGACCGAGCGGCAGCGCCGCTATGGCAATACAGGCAAGTTCGTAGTGGCCGAGATAAACGAGATAACTCGCCTGCCCCATGCCCTTCGTCAACGCGTGGGGCATGAGCCTGTACGTGCCCTGATCGGTGAAAATGGCGATCATCATCCAGCCCAATGCCAGCACGAAGATCAGCATCCCGGCCCAGTTTGTGGCAAGATCGACCTGCTGGTGCAAAAAAGCTTGGCCCAGCGACAATACAACGGCCACCCCGAACCACAGCTTGGTCCCGATGTCCCGATGACCATCCCCCAACCGCGACAATGCGATGCCCAGCGAAAAGAGAATGCCCGGTCGAAGAAGAGTCAAATTCCAAAAATACCGGCCCAAGAGGCTATAAAGTCCCTCGGAATGGGCAGTTTTCGCGTAAAACTCGAGAAGGTTGAAGGCTCCGCTCGCCAGCAGAAGACCAAGCCCTAGCCACTTCACCATATCCTCTCTGGACCGGTACCGGCCGGAATAGATGGCCAACACAACCAATCCGTAAAAGATCACCTCGACCACCAACGACCAGACCACGCCATCCACATAGGGTCCCACCGGGCTAAGAAGGACATTTTTGAGCCAGGCGAAGGCAATAGCGTGCAAAGAATCGCCGCCAGCAACCCGCATCAATGCTGTCACGCTGGCCATAATCCAAAGACCGGGCAGCACGCGGATCAGACGGGATTTCAGAAAGGTCGTCGCTGAACCTTGCCGGGCCGAATGCGCAATCACATAGCCCGAAATCACAAAGAAAATCTGCACCCCCACCCATCCGGCATGAGTCCAGTTGGGCAGAAAGGCGAAGGCCTGATCCGGTGTACGCCAGCTATCGTGCCCTCGGAAAAAGCGGGGATAGCCGCCAAAATGGTACAAAACCACCAGAACAGCCGTGACAAGGCGGATAATATCAAGCTCGTATATGTAATCAAACTTGGCCTTGTTATCAGCATTGGTGCTCATGATGCGATTCTTTTCAGGATGGCTGCCTCCTAAATTAGGCCGCAGGCATCCTATTAATCGGGCAGATGGGGCCACGGGGTCAAATCGGGACTACTCCGTTTCGGGGATGTTGCTCGGCGATTCAGCTGGATTTCAGATGGATTCGGGCGTGACAGCCCGCCTAACCCCGCGCAAGACGCCCCCTTGCACCCCCGAAACCCCACCGCTAAACCCCTGCGATGGCTGATAACACGCAAACCGCTCCGCAAATTCCGCTTTCGCTGTTCGCTGGCTCGCTGCTCTATGGCGGGTTGTGTGTGCTGGCGGGGGTTTTGGGCACCAAGATCGCAGATCTGGGCCATTGGCCGGTGGTGGGCGATCTGGCGGTGGAAAGCGGGATTTTCGCTTTCCTGATCCTCGTCGTGCTGGCCAGCGCCACGGCGGAGCTACATGGGCCTGCCACCGCCAACCGTCTTGTCCGCTTCGGCTTTGTGCCGTTGATCGTGTCGATGGTGTTGCTGGAGATCGTAATCCATGTTGTGCCTCCCGCGCCCTTCTGGCAGGACCAGCCCGCCTTCGCGCATTTGCTGGGCCAGGGCGCGCGTATGCAGTTTGCGGGACTTTGCTCCTATGGCACATCGCAGACGCTCAACGTCTATGTTTTTGCCAAACTGGCGCAGGGCAAGGATGGCAAGCTGCTGTGGCTGCGAGCATGGATGGCCAGCCTGCTCAGCCAGATCGTCGATACGGTGATCTTCATCACCATCAGCTTTTATGGTGTGCTCGATCTGGCCCCGCTGATGACCGGCCAGATCATTTCCAAGCTGGTGCTCTCCACGATCATGGTGCCGCCGCTGATCTATCTGTTCGTCGCATTGGGGCGCAAGCTGGATCGAGGCTAAAAACCCCTTTCCTTCGCGGCAAAGCGCGGTAAGGCGCGAATCATGACGCATGATCCCGCTCTTCTCGCCAAAGCCGAAACGCTCATCGAGGCGCTGCCCTACCTGAAACGCTATGAAGGCCGCACCTTCGTGGTGAAATACGGCGGCCATGCGATGGGCGATCCGGCGCTGGCGCAGGATTTTGCCGAGGATATCGTGTTGCTGAAGGCGGTCGGCATCAACCCCGTGGTGGTGCATGGCGGCGGGCCGCAGATCGGGCGGATGCTGAAGGCGCTGGGGATTGAGTCGAGCTTCGTCAACGGCTTGCGCGTGACCGACAAGGCCACGGCGGAAGTGGCCGAGATGGTGCTGTCGGGCGCGATCAACAAGGAACTGGTGAGCTGGATTTCCCGCGCCGGTGGCAAGGCGGTCGGCATTTCGGGCAAGGATGGCGGCATGGTAACCGCGCGCAAAGTGGGCGCGCAAAAGCTGGGCAAGGCCATCGAAGACGAGGATGGCGAGGCGCTGGTGGTCGATCTGGGCTATGTCGGCGAGCCGGAAACCATCGACACCTCGATTCTGGAAACCCTGTCCAAGGCGGGCCTCGTGCCGGTGATCGCGCCGATCGCCGTGGGGCCGGATGGCGAGACCTACAACATCAACGCCGATACGATGGCGGGCGCGATTGCCGCCGCCATCGGCGCCGCGCGCCTGTTCCTGTTGACCGATGTTCCGGGCGTGCTGGACAAGGAGAAGAACCTCCTAACCGATCTGACGCCCGCCGACATCGCGCGTCTGGCGCAGGATGGCACGATCAGCGGCGGCATGATCCCCAAGCTGGAAACCTGCACCCATGCGGTGGAGGCTGGCTGCGAGGCGGCGGTGGTGCTGGACGGCCGCGTGCCCCACGCCATGCTGCTCGAATTCTTCACCCAGCGCGGCGCGGGAACGCTGATCCGCAAGGGGTGAGAAATCCGCGAGAGGTAAGGCAGGGCCTTACCAGACCACGCGGTTCAAATAGTAGGACTTTACCGCCTTTCCGGCCGCATCATGAGCCGGGGTAAATTGGGCTCGGGCAGCAATTTTGTCGCAAGTGGGTTTGACATAGACACTGGCCCCCACAAGCGCCTGTATGTGACAAGCGGTGGCCTTGCCAGTTTCATCCACATCAAGGCGAAAATTCACAAATGCGGCATTATGCCGCAGATCCCCTGTCACTGTCGGGATATCTTCTTCTTTTGCCCAATCCTGAGGATTGCCGACGGGCTGGGGCTTGTTAGCTAAACCCGCCTGTTGCACCGGATCAAAACCCCAACTTGCGACAAGATCAGTGGTGCAATCGCGCAAAGCCGCCAGCGGGTTTTTCATCGAGCTAGTGGCCAAGCGATACCATTGCCGCGAGGGTGCGCGGAATGTGAAACTCGTGATGGCAGCCTCTTGCGCGGGGCTGATGGCCAATGCTCGCGGATCGGCGACAAGGCGGTGCCAGCCCAGAAGCAGCAAGGGAATGCCATTGACCCCGCCTCCTGTCGCAGCGGCCTCGTCAAAGGCGCCCTCGCCAAAACGCAATTTGATGGGTTCGACCCGCATGAATTGATCGACGGGGCGACCGATCAACTGGATTTCAAAGTTCTCTGATGGTTCAAAGCGAAGCAGCTTCAGCACAATCTGCCCGTCACCCTCGCCGAAAGCGGCGCCGATGGAGCAGGAATCATCGTCCAGATTGAGCACCCATTGGCCGGTTCGCGGCAGTTCGATCACCTTGTAGGGCACCACCTCGGCGGCCAGAACAGGCTGGGTCAGGAGAGCCATCATGGCCGCAACCGCCATCGCACGCATGGTAGTCTCCAAATACCTGAAACAAGGGCCGAACCTGCCACGCCTCCGCCGATCCTGTCAACCGCGCCGACACCATCCCCCGCTCACAGGTTGCGCCGCCCTTCCCCCTCGGCTAGGGCAAAGTCCCCGCCCTTGAACGAGGAAACGCCCCCGTGCTTTTCGCGCTTATCCAGATTGTCGACCTGCTGATTTCGGTCATCACATGGCTGGTCATCGCCCAGTTCGTGCTCAGCCTGCTCATCGCCTTCAATGTGGTGAACACCCATAGCGAATTTGTCGCGGCGGTGTGGAAGGGCATCAACGGGCTGCTCGAACCGCTGCTGCGCCCTGTGCGGCGGATCATGCCCGATACGGGCGCGATTGATTTCTCGCCGATGGTACTGATTGTCGGGCTGACGGTGGTGCGCCTGCTGCTAGAAGGCGCCTTGCGGAGCGCGATGTGATGAGTGATCCCAAAGTCATCGATGGAAAGGCCTTTGCCGAACGCCTGCGCGCCCGCATCGCCGCGCTGGCCGCCGCTTTCGAAGCGCGCGCCGGTCGCAAGGCGGGCCTCGCCGTGGTGCTGGTGGGTGAAGATCCCGCAAGTCAGGTCTATGTGTCGAGCAAGGGCAAGCAGACCGTTGCCGCCGGCATGGCCAGCTTTGAGCACAAGCTGCCCGCCGATGCCGGCGAGGCTGATCTTCTGTCGCTGATCGCGCGTCTGAACGCCGATCCCGCCGTCGATGGCATTCTGGTCCAGCTGCCCCTGCCGGGGCATCTCGACGAGCAGACGGTGATCGCCGCCATCGATCCCGACAAGGACGTGGACGGCTTCCATATCGCCAATGCGGGACGTCTGGCGGTGGGGCAGTCGGGCTATGTGCCCTGCACACCGCTCGGCTGCATCATGTTGCTGAAGGATCGTCTGGGCGATCTGTCGGGGCTGGATGCGGTGGTTATCGGGCGCAGCAACATCGTGGGCAAGCCCATGGCGCAATTGCTGCTGGCCGAAAGCTGCACCGTCACCATCGCGCATAGCCGCACCAAGAACCTGCCCGAGGTGGTGCGCCGCGCCGATATCGTGGTGGCCGCCGTAGGCCGCCCCGAGATGGTGAAGGGCGACTGGATCAAGCCGGGCGCTACGGTGATCGACGTGGGCATCAACCGCCTGCCGCCGACCGACGAGAAGCCCAAGGGGCGTCTGGTGGGCGATGTCGACTATTCATCCGCGCTTCACAACGCGGCGGGCATCACACCCGTGCCCGGTGGCGTCGGTCCGATGACCATTGCGGTGCTGCTGCGCAACGCGCTGGTGGCGGCCTATGACCATATCGGCGCGCCTCTGCCCACCGCCGAATTACCGGAGAACACCATCTGATGCAGCCGAGTGCAGCCCCTCGCATGATGATCGGGGGGCTGTTGGCTCTCGTGATGGGTGTTGGCGTGCTGGATGGTGCCGCATGGGCGCAGGCGCCCGCCGGTGGCGCAAAGCGCGGCCCGCAGAATTTCGCGCTGGCCAGCGATATCGTCGCGCGCGAGATCGCCTTTGCCCGCGCCGCCCGCGAAAAGGGCCAGTGGAAGGCCTTTCGCGACTTTGCTGCAGACGATGCGCAGATGTTCGCGGGCACCGATCCCGTGCGGGTGCAGGCATGGGCAAAGGGCCGCAAGGACCCCACCGAGCCGCTGCAATGGACCGCCAGTTCAGTGTGGATGAGCTGCGATGGCTCGGTCGGCGTATCTTACGGTACGTGGCACGCCGGAACCGCCAAGGGCTGGTTTTCCACCGTTTGGCAGCGGCAGAAGAGGGGCGATTATCGCTTCCTTCTGGATCAGGGCGGGGATGGCACCGCTGACGCCAAGCCCGATGACGAGTTGCCGGTGATCGAGGCCAAGGTGGCCGATTGCCCCGCGCGGGGCGCCAAGCCGATGCCGGTCGCCGTCGAACCAGCCACCAAGAGCGAGGTTGATCACCTGTCGGGCGAATCTGCCGACCATACGCTGGCATGGGCCACCACCCTCGGGCCTGATGGCAAGCGCGCCTATGTTGTGCGGATCAAACAGGGCGCGGATATGGTCGAGGTGCTGCGCCGTTGACCCGCAGGGGGTTCCCCCCTTGCCCGCAAACGGCTAGGCATGTGCCATGCTTGAACTTTTCATCTCCACCTTCGCCACGCTCTTTGTGGTGATCGACCCTCCGGGCTGCGCGCCGATCTTTGCGGGGCTGACCACCGGCTACACGCCGCAAGCCGCGCGCAGCACCGCCCTGCGCGCCACGGGCATTGCCGCCGCGATCCTGCTGGTCTTCGCCCTGTTCGGAAAAGGGCTGCTCGCCGCGCTGGGGATCGAACTCAACGCGTTTCGCATCGCGGGCGGCATCATGCTGTTCCTGATCGCGCTGACCATGGTGTTCGAGCAACGCACCGAAAAGCGCGAGGAACGCGCCGAAAAGGTGAAGCACACGCCCGAGCCGCATGAGGATATCAGCGTGTTTCCGATGGCCATGCCGATGATCGCGGGGCCGGGTTCGATCGCCACGCTGCTGATGATGATGGGGCATACCACCACGACGCAGGAAATGCTGGTGGTGCTGGCCGCTCTGGCTGCGGTGCTGGTGCTCACGGCGCTGGCGCTGATGCTGGCCGCGCCGCTAATCCGCCTGATGGGCGCGCGAGTGGAGGCGGTGATCAGCCGTGTGCTCGGCGTGCTGCTGGGCGCGCTAGCCGTACAATATGTGATCGACGGCGTGCGTGGCGTGCTGGCAGGTTGAACCGCCAGCACGCACAACGCCTTATTCCTTATCCAGCATCTTCCCGGCGCTGACTTTCACAAAATCGCCGATCTGGCCCGCCATCATTTTCAGAAAGGCGGGCACTTTCACCTCACCGGTGAGCGCCGCATCCTCAATGGCCAGCGCCACCGGAATGGTCTGGCCCAAGGCTTTGATCACCATCTCCAGCGCATAATCGCCGGTCCATGCCGAGCTCATCGTGCCACCGCCGGGGATGTGGGCCGCCAGTTTCGGCAGGCCCACCTCGATCCGGCGTTTCGCCTCGTCACGCCCGAGGCTGTGCGGGATGGAAATCTCCATCAGAACGCGTCTTCCGGCATGGCCATCGTCGACCCCTTGCCCGATTTGATGGCGAGGAACAGAGCCGCACTCTGCGGCAGGATGCGGTCATAGAAGAAAGTGGCCGTGTTGATCTTGGCCTGATAGAATTCCTTCTCCTGCGTGCCGAAGGCCAGTTGGAAGCCAGCGATCTTGACCGATTTGGCAAAGCAATAGGCCATCGCCACCAGCCCCAACAGCCGCAGATAGTCGGTGGCCGCCGCCCCCGCTTCCTCGGGATCCTTCATGCCGCGCTCGGCAATCGTGGCGGTGGACAGTTGCAGCGCGCCAAAGGCCCGCTCCAGCCCCTCGATCATCTTCTGCATCGGGCCTTCGCCCTTGCTCTCCTCAATGAAGGCCGAAACGGGGTGGAAGAAGCTGCGCAGCAGGCGGCCCATGTCGGTGGGCAGCTTGCGCCCCACCAGATCGAGCGCCTGAATGCCGTTGGTGCCTTCATAGATCATGGCGATGCGCGCATCGCGCATATATTGCTCCACACCGCTCTCGCGGATGAAGCCGTGGCCGCCATAGGTCTGCACCGAGAGGCTGGCGCTTTCGAGGCCCAGATCGGTGAACATGGCCTTCACCACCGGCGTCATCAGCGCCACGAAATCCTTGGCACGGGCGCGGGTTTGCGCATCGGCACCATGCTTTTCAGCGTCGAGCGCACGGCCCACCCAGCCCGAAATCGCGCGGCAGCCCTCGTTATAGGCGCGCATCGTCATCAGCATGCGGCGCACATCGGGGTGGACGATGATCGGATCGGCCGGTTTCTCGGGATATTTCGCGCCCGACAGGCTGCGGCTCTGCAAGCGATCCTTGGCATACCACACGGCCGACTGATAGGCCGCCTCACCAATGCCCAACCCCTGAATGCCCACGCCCACGCGCTCGGCATTCATCATCGTGAACATGGCTTCCATGCCCTTGTGCGGTTGCCCCACCAGCCAGCCGATCGAATCCTCGAACTGCATCTGGCAGGTGGCACTGGCCTTGATGCCCATCTTGTGTTCGATCGCGGTGCAGGTCACGCCGTTGCGCGCGCCCGGATCGCCGGCATCGTCGGGCACAAACTTGGGCACGAGGAACAGACTGATCCCCTTCACCCCCGCCGGAGCATCGGGCAGACGCGCCAGCACGAGGTGGATGATATTCTCGGTCAGATCCTGCTCGCCCGCCGAGATAAAGATCTTGGCGCCGTTGATCTTGTAGGAACCATCGCCCACCGGATCGGCCTTGGTGCGGAGCAGTCCCAGATCGGTGCCGCAATGCGCCTCGGTCAGACACATCGTGCCCGACCATTGCCCGCTCACCATCTTGTGCAGATAGGCCGCCTTCAGCTCGTCGCTGGCATAGGCCGTCAGCGCGCAGATCGCGCCATTGGTGAGGCCCGGATAGAGGCTGAACGACACATTGGCCGCGCAGATCATCTCCTCGACCATCTTGCCGAGCGATTCCGGCAGGCCCTGCCCGCCAAACTCGGGAGGCGTGACCAGCGCGTTCCAGCCGTTCTGCACGAACTGGTCATAGGCGTCCTTGAAGCCTTCGGGGGTACGCACCGTGGTGGTGCCATCCGCGTGGCGTTCCCAGTGGCAGCCTTCCTCGTCGCCGCTGCGGTTGAGCGGGAGCAACACATCCTCGCAGATCTTGGCCGCTTCCTCGAGCACGGCATCCACCAGATCGGGGGTGAATTCCTCATGCGCGGGCAAATCGCCAAAGCCGTCGTCATTGTGCAGCTCGTTGAGCACAAAGCGCATATCGCGCAGGGGAGCCTTATAGGTTTGCATTGTCCGTTTCCCTCAATTGCGCTGTCAGTTTCGGAGCGGCTTGCCGGTGGTCAGCATATGCTCGACCCGCGCCACGGTGCGCTCGTCGCGCACCAGCGTCATGAACTGTCCAGCTTCCAGCGCCAGCATCTGTTCCTCGGTCACGGTGTCGACCAGATCGGCCTCGCCGCCCGTCAACACCCATGCCAGCTTGCCCGCCACGACCTGATCGTAAGGCGTGGCCTTGCCCTGCGCCGCGAAGCTCCGCACCGCCAGATCGAGCGCCGCGCGGCCACCCGCGCCGGGCAGGCGGAAGGTCGGCGGGGTGGGCGGCGTATAGCCTTCCACCAGCGCCAAAGCCCGCGTCTTGGCATCGGCCAGCAGGCGGTCGCGATTCATGGTGATGCCATCCGTGGGTCGGAAATAGCCGATCTCCTTGGCATTGGCCGCCGATTTGGCCACCGTTGCCGTCGAGATCGTTTCAAACGCCTTGGACACCGCCACCATCGGCCCCTTGGGCAGCTTGGGATCGTCGCGGAAGCGTTCGATCATCTCGCCACAGCCACCCCAACCGGGGATCAGGCCAACGCCGCATTCGACCAGCCCGATATAGGTTTCGGCATGGGCCTGCACCGCATCGGCGTTGAGACAGATCTCGCAACCGCCACCCAGCGCCATGCCAAAGGGTGCCGCCACCACGGGGAAGGGCGCGTATTTCAGCGCTTTGTAGGCCTTCTGCCCGCCGGTCACCAGTTTTTCCACCTCGCCCCATGCCGCGATGTTCATCGCAAACAAGGCAAGGCCCAGATTGGCGCCCGCCGAGAAATTACTGCCCTCGTTATAGACCACCAGCGCCTTGTAGCTTTCCTGCACCAGCGGGATCGCCTTCTCGATGGCCTTCATCACCTCGCCGTCAAGCGCGTTCATCTTGCCGGTGAATTCAAGGCACACCACGCCGTCGCCAATGTCCCACAGCGCCGCACTGGCCGTCTTGACCAGCGGCTTGGAGGCCGCCTTGATATCCTCGAGCAACAGCACGCCTTCAGGGCGCACCACGGGATGATAAGCGCCATCGGTGCCGAGATATTCCCGCACGCCGCCTTCCACGCGGTAGAAGGGACGGCCCGCCGCCAGCTTGACGATCTCGGGCACAGCATTGCCCTCGGCCTCGAGACGGGCGGCGAATTCCGCACTGCCCAGCCGGTCGATCAGCTCGAAGGGACCATATTTCCAGTTATAGCCCAGCTTCATCGCGGTATCGATGGCCAGAATATCGTCCGAAGCCTCGCCGATCAGCCCCGCCGCATAAGACAGCGTCGGCCCCAAAACCGCCCAGGCATAGGCACCCACGATGCCCTTGGCCAACACCAGCGCCCGCAAATCCTTCTGAGCCACCGAGGGGATCGAGACCGGCTTCTTCGCCTTGGCATAGTCGCCGGTCTGGAGGTTGATCGCCTCCTTCACCTTTCCGGCTTCCTTGTTGATGCGATAGAAGCCGCCCTTGCCCTTGCGGCCGGTATAGCCATCCTCGATCATTTTCAGGATCAGCGGGTGATCCTTGGCAATCGCGTGATAGGGATCGCCCGCAGGCAGGGTAGCACTCATGCTCACCTTGAGATGCGGCATCAGATCGATACCGACCAGATCGACCAACCCGAAAATGCCGGTCTTGGGAATGCCCATCGGCTTGCCGCCGATAGCGTCGGCGTCTTCCACGCTGACGCCCAGATCAAAGGCAGCGTTGAACGCCACCTGCAGCCAGAATGTGCCCACGCGGTTGGCAAGGAAACCGGGCGTATCCTTGGCCACCACCACGCTCTTGCCCAGCGCGCGATCGGCAAAATCCGAAACGCTGGCCACCAGCGCGGGGTCGCTATCCTTGCCCGCCACCACTTCGAGCAGGCGCATATAGCGCGGCGGATTGAAGAAATGGGTGATAAGGAAATCGCGACGGAACGCCTCGCTGCGCCCCTCGATCAGCTTTTCGAGCGGGATGGTCGAGGTGTTGGACGACACCGCCGTCCCCGGCTTGCGCACCGCTTCC
This sequence comes from Novosphingobium sp. UBA1948, assembly GCA_002336765.1. Classification (GTDB taxonomy): domain Bacteria; phylum Pseudomonadota; class Alphaproteobacteria; order Sphingomonadales; family Sphingomonadaceae; genus Novosphingobium. The sequence goes on from DDES01000148.1 coordinate 13,605, forward strand.
AGCTTGGCATAGAGCGCGTGCTTCAGATCGATCCGCTCGATGATCGCCTCGATCACCCAGTCGCACTCCGCAACCTTGGCGAGATCATCCTCGATATTGCCGGTTTCGACCAGCCGCGCCGCAGCCTTGCTCATAAACGCGGCAGGCTCGGCCTTCTTCAAACGCTCGAGCGCGCCCTTGGCGACGCTGCTGCGGTCGGCCTCATCGCGCACGATGTCGAGCAACAGCACCGGTACGCCCGCATTGGCGACCTGCGCGGCGATACCGGCACCCATCGTGCCGGCGCCAATCACACAGACTTTGCTGATGGTCATCACACGCGCTCCAGAACCGTGGCAATGCCCTGACCGCCGCCGATGCACTGCGTTGCCAGCGCATATTTGCCGCCGGTGCGTTGCAGCAGGCTGGCCGCCTTGCCCACGATGCGCGCGCCCGTGGCGCCTAGCGGGTGACCAATGGCGATGGCGCCACCGTCGATGTTGATCTTGGCCAGATCCAGCCCGAGATCGGCGATGCAGGCCAGCGACTGGCTGGCAAAAGCCTCGTTCAGCTCCACCACATCCAGATCAGCCGCCGTCAAACCGGCGCGCTCGAGCGCCTTGCGCGAGGATGCGACCGGACCGATGCCCATGATCTCCGGCGCGCAGCCCGAGATGGCAACCGACTTGATGCGCGCCAGAATGGGCAGGCCGTTGGCGCGGGCATAGTCCTCGCTGGCCACGATCACCGCCGAGGCGCCGTCGGTCAGCGGCGAGGACGTGCCCGCCGTCACCGTGCCGGTCTGGCTGAAAGCGGGCTTGAGGCCCGCCAGCCCTTCGGCGGTCGTGGTGGGGCGCGGGCAACCGTCGGTGTCCACACCCTTCACCGCCACGATCTCGTCCTTCAGATGGCCCGCCGCGATGGCAGCCGCCGCCTTGCGCTGGCTCTCCAGCGCGAAAGCCTCTTGGCGCTCGCGGGTGATGCCATACTGGCTGGCGAGGTTTTCCGCCGTGTCGCCCATGCCGATATAGGCCGCCGTGTTCTTGGCCAGTTCGGGATTGGGCAGCGGGTTGAAACCCCACATCGGCACACGGCTCATCGATTCCATGCCCGCCGCGATGAACACCTCGCCCGCGCCCAGCGCGATCTGGCCCGCCGCATAATGCACGCCGCTCATCGAGGAACCGCAGAAGCGGTTGACCGTCATCCCGCCCACGCTGCGCGGCAGACCGGCCAGCATGCCGACAAGGCGCGCCACGTTGAAGCCCTGCTCCGCCTCGGGGAAAGCGCAGCCCATCACCAGATCCTCGATGTCATCGGGTTTCAGTCCGGTCCGCTCGACCAGCCCCTTGACCACGGCGGCGGCAATATCATCGGGGCGAACCCGCGCAAAAGCGCCCTTGTGCCCAAGCTGGAACGCCGAACGGGCATAACCCGCGATTACCACATCACGCATCTTTCACATCCTCTGGCCACGTGCCCAGCGGCGGAGAATCACCGCCTCGACACTTCTTGACCCTAATGGTGACAAAGTTTCCCTATACGTCAACTAAAATTTGAGGCATACAGTGATTCGCCGCAAAGACAGATCGACGCGGTAACCGCACATCACCGGCTCCGACCGGCGAGGCGGAAAACATGAGGATGGAGTTGAAAGGATGATGGTCCTACTTGGCCTTCTGGCCAGCGGCGCTGCCGCATTGCCCGATGCGACCCTTGGTCGCTGGCAGACCGAAACCCGTCATGGTGTGGTGGAAATCACCCAATGTGGTCCGTCTGTGTGCGGGCGCCTCGTCGAATCGGATTCGCTGCGCACCAATCCCGCTCTGCGCGATGTGAAGAACAAGGACGCCGCCCAGCGCGACCGTCTGCTCAAGGGTCTGCTGATCCTCAAGGGCTTCAAAGCATCGGGCAGCGAATGGGGCGGTGGCACGATCTACAACGCCGATGACGGTGGCACCTATCAGGCCACCCTGACCCCGGTCGGCACCGACACGCTCAAGGTCAAGGGCTGCATCATCTGGCCCTTGTGCAAGAGCCAGACCTGGAAACGGATCAAGTAATCCATCACTTTCTACCGGAGAGAACAATGAACAAAAACAATACCCTTCGTCGCGTCGCAATGGGCCGTATCGCAATGGCTGGTGGCCTGCTGCTGGGCATGGCGCCCACCGCTGCCATGGCCAGTGGTTTCTATATCGTCGAGCAGAGCGCCAAGGCGACAGGCCGCGCCTATTCGGGCGAAGTGGCCGACACGGGCGCGGAAAGCCTGTGGTGGAACCCCGCCGCGATCGCCGGCAAGAAGGGCCTTCAGGTCCACGCCAGTGCCTCGGGCATTCTGGCCAAGGCCGATATCAACAATGTCTCGACGCTGATCGTGCGCCCCGGTTCGGCGCCTGCGGCCGTGGGTGGCGATCAGGTGTCCAGCGATCCGATCGACAAGGGTCTGGTGCCCACGATGGGCCTTGCCTATGGTCTGAACGACAAGATCGCGCTGGGTCTGGCCATCACCGCACCCTATAATTTCACCACCAACTACCCCTCCACAAGCTGGGCGCGCTACTCGGCGCTCAAGACCAGCCTGCGCACCATCGACATCCAGCCCACGCTGGCGATCACCCCGCTCGATGGCCTGCGTCTGGGCGTTGGCGTCAACATCGAATATTCCAAGGCGGAGCTGGGCAACGCCCTGCCCAATCTGGCGGCCGGTCTGCCCGATGGTTCGCAGAAGCTGGAAGGCGATGGCTGGGATGTCGGCTTCTCGGCCGGTATGCAGTTCCAGCGCGGTCCGGTCAGCATCGGCGCCAGCTACAAGTCGTCGGTCAAGCATACGCTCAACGGTTCGGTGGTGATTGCAGGGCTGCTCGGCCCGATCGCGCCCAACAACGGCACGATCAGCACCACCGCCACCTTCTCCACCCCGTGGCAGGCTGTGTTTGGCGCGCGCTATGCGATCACCCCGGCCATCACGCTCAACGCGCAGGCCACCGCCGTGGGTTGGTCGAAGTTTGACGCCATCGCGCTGGGCGCCCCGCTCAACACCGCGCTGCCGCAGAAGTATCGCGACAGCTGGACCTTCGCGGGCGGCTTTGACATCGCCGTGTCGGAACGCACCACGCTGCGCGCCGGTATCGCCCGCGACCAGAGCCCCGTGCGCAATGACTACCGCGACGCGCGCGTGCCCGATGCCAACCGCTGGGTCTTTGCCGTGGGCGGCTCCTATGCCGTCACGCCGCGCCTGAAGCTCGATCTGGGCGCCAACTATCTCAAGCTGGACGACGCGCAGATCAACCGTCCGACGGCGGCCTATGTCGGCACGCCGGCCCAGACGCTGTTCGCGGTCAACGGCACGATGACCAACGCCAATGTGCTGATCCTCGCCGCCGGCGTGCGATACGGCCTCTAAGACAGACGGGAGAAGGCGAACATGGCTGTCCTCGAGACCCCCGCCGCGGATGCCCCCGCAGCCAACGCCTTTGACCGCAGCCGCGAACCGGCGCCGCGCCTCCTCACCGATCTGCTCGACGGTGCGGTGGCGCGGTGGCCGGAGCGCCGCGCGTTCGATTTTCTGGGCCGCACATGGACCTATCGCGAAGTGGGCGCCTATGTCGAACGCGCCGCGCGGGGCCTGCATGCGCTGGGCCTGCGCAAGGGCGACAGGTTTGGCCTGTGCCTGCCCAACACACCCTATTTCATCGTGCTCTATTTCGCGGCGCTGCGGCTGGGGGCGGTGGTGGTCAACATCAACCCGCTCTACACCACGCGCGAGCTGGACCACCTGATCCGCGATTCCGGCGCGAAGATGATCGCCGTGCCCGATATCGGGCAAATCCACGCCAAGGTGCTGGAGGTCGGCCCGCCCGCGGGGATCGAGAAGATCATCATGTGCCCACTGGGCAAGATCCTGCCCACGCTCAAGGCATGGGGCTGGCGTCTGTTCAAGCGACGCGAGCATGCCCGTTTCCGTGAGGATGACGGGCTGCATGTCGATTTCTGCTCGCTGGTGGCGCGCAAGGCGCCACTGCCCGCGATCGAGGTTCGCCCTGCGGATCTGGCGGTGTTGCAATACACCGGCGGCACCACCGGCCTGCCCAAGGGCGCGATGCTGAGCCATGCCAATCTGACCGCCAATTCGCAGCAGATGCTGGTGCATATCGGCCATGATATGGAAACGCCCGAGCGCACCCTGGGCGTGCTGCCGATGTTCCATGTTTTCGCGCTGACGACGGTGCTCAACTTCTCGTTCGAGATTGGCTCGGAGATCATCCTGCTGCCGCGTTTCGAGCTGAAGCAGGTGATGGAGACGATCCGCCGCACCAAGCCCACCATCCTGTTCGGCGTGCCCACCATCTGGGTGGCGATCAACCACAATGTCGCTCCCGAGGATGCGCCCGATCTGTCGAGCCTCACCGCCTGCATCTCGGGCGGGGCGCCCTTGCCGCTGGAGGTGCGCGAGGCGTTTGAAAAACTGACCGGTGCGATTGTCACCGAAGGCTACGGCCTGACCGAAGCCTCGCCGATCATCACCTGCAACCCGATCCCCGGCCATGCCTACGGGCGCGGGATCAAGACCAATTCCTGCGGCCCGGCCTTCCCCGCCACCACCATCGAGATCCGCGATCCGGAAAACCCCTCGCGCCTGATGCCGCAAGGCGAGAAGGGCGAGGTCTGCGCACGCGGGGCACAGGTGATGCAGGGCTATTGGCAGCGCCCCGAGGATACGGCCAAAACCTTCATCGACGGCGCCCTGCGCACCGGCGACATCGGCTATCTCGACGAGGACGGCTATCTGTTTCTGGTCGACCGCATCAAGGATGTGATCCTGTGCGGCGGCTATAACGTCTATCCCCGCGTGATCGAGGATGCGGCCTATCTGCATCCGGCGGTGGAGGAAGCCATCGCCATCGGCATTCCCGACCCCTATCGCGGGCAAAGCCCCAAGCTGTTCGTCAAGCTCCACGCGGGCACCAGCGTCACGCCAGAAGACCTGAAGGCTTTCCTGTCCGATCAGATCAGCAAGATCGAGATTCCCAAACAGATCGAAATCCGCGATAGTCTGCCCAAAACCTTGGTGGGCAAGCTGTCCAAGAAAGAACTGGTGGAGGAAGAACGCTTGAAGGCGGAACAGGTGAAGGCAGGGCTTGGGGGCAAGTGATATGATAGAAACAAGCGGGGGCGGGCCTGCCAAGGACGAGCTGAAAGGCATTCAGGAGGTGGCCAACCAGTTGAAGGTCACCCACCGCACCTTGCGCTTTTACGAGGACAAAGGGCTGATCGAACCGGTGCGCGTGGGCAACACGCGGGTCTATGCGCGACGCGATGTGGCACGGATGCAGGTGATCCTGCGCGGCAAGAAGCTGGGTTTCTCGATCCGCGAGATCAAGGAATTCCTCGACCTCTACAATGTCGACCCCAGGCATGAAGAGCAGAACCGCATGCTGCTCAAGCGCATCAACGAGCGGCTCAAGCTGCTGGAAAAACAGCGCGTGGCGCTTGAGGAAACGGTGGTGGAACTCAACCGCCTTGCCGCCGAGACGCAGGCCAAGCTGGACGAACAGACCGGCGGCGCGTAATCTCCGACTGTCGGCTTGCATGGTGCGGATCGCGCCACTATCGCGGTGGCCAGACCGCAAAGCAGGAGCCGGACCATGACGCAGAACCCACTTTGGGCCGAAAACCGCATCGCGCTGGTGACCGGTGCCACATCGGGCTTTGGCCGCGCCGTGGCGCTGCGACTGCTGCGCGCTGGCGCAAGGGTGATCGCCACGGGACGGCGGGCGGATCGCCTTGCCGAACTGGCGCGGGACGCAGGCAGCGAGCGTTTGTTCACACTGGTGCATGATGTGTCGGCCAAGGATTGCGGCGCCACGCTGCTGGCCGCCCTGCCCGCCGAATTTGCCGCGATCGACATCGTGTTCAACAATGCAGGGCTGGCGCTCGGCCTCGAACCGGCGCAGCGCGCCAGCCTGTCCGATTGGGAAACCATGATCGAGACCAATGTGGCAGGCGTGGCGCGCATCGCCCATGCTGTGTTGCCCGGCATGGTGGAGCGCAATCGCGGCCATCTGCTCAACATGGCCTCGGTGGCGGCGAGCTACCCCTATCCCGGCGGCAATGTCTATGGCGGCACCAAAGCTTTCGTGCGGCAATTCTCGCTGGGTCTGCGCTCCGACCTGCTGGGCACAAAGGTGAAAGTCACCAGCATCGAACCGGGCATGTGCGAAACGGAGTTTTCCGAGGTGCGCTTTGCCGGTGACAGTGCGGCGGCGGCCAAGGTCTATGCCGGAATGCAGCCCCTCTCCGCCGAGGATGTGGCCGATACGGTGGAAGCCGTGCTGCGCCTGCCCGAGCATCTCAACGTCAACACCATCGAGATCATGCCGGTGGCGCAGGCCTTTTCGCCCTTTGCCGTGGCGCGGCAATAATGCGCACGACTTACGACAGTGCCAGCGTGCGGCTCTACCATCTCGATGGCGGGCCGGAAGGCGGGGCCGCCACCACGCTGTTCTATGGCCCGCTGAGCGAGGCGATGCGTCTTGCCGATCTCGAACCAGCCGAGGTGCAGGAAGGCCTGTTCATCGCCACCGACAATGATGTGGTGGCCTATCTCGACCTGCTCGAGAGTTAATCTTCCGCCTCTATTCGTCCGGCGTCTGGGCAAACTGCCGCGCGATCACCGCGCAGGCCATCAATTGCACCTGATGGAACAGCATCAGCGGCAGGATCACCACCCCCACCTGCGAGGGCGCAAACAGCACGCCCGCCATTGGCACCCCGCTGGCCAGCGACTTTTTCGAGCCACAGAACAAGAGCACGATACGGTCGGCCCGTTCAAAGCCCAGCATTCCGCCCAGCCCCCATGTCGCCGCCAGCACCAGCGCCAGCAAAGCGGCGGATAGCGCGAAGATCAGCCCCATTTCCCACAGCGGCAGCTTGCTCCACAGGCCTTCCATCACGGCGGCCGAAAAGGCGGTATAGACCACCATCAGGATCGACCCGCGATCAACATAGCCGATCACGCCCTTGTGCCGCGTCAGAAAGCCCGCCAGCCACGGCCGCACCAGATGCCCGACGATGAAGGGCACCAGCAATTGCAGCACGATCTTTTCCGCCGCCGCGAAAGACATGCTGGCGCCTGACGAGCCCATGAACAGCGTCACCAGCAGCGGCGTGATGAAAATCCCCGCCAGATTGGAGAAAGACGCCGAACAGACCGCCGCCGCCACATTGCCCCGCGCGATCGAGGTGAAGGCAATCGAGCTTTGCACGGTCGAGGGCAGCAGCGTCAGAAACAGCATACCGCTCGCCACCAGCACCGGCAGGCCGGGGATATGCGACAGGCCCAGGCCCAGCAGCGGAAACAGCACAAAGGTGCTGGCCAGCGTCGCCAGATGCAGCCGCCAATGGCCCGCCCCTGCCACAATCGCCTCGCGCGAGAGCTTGGCGCCATGCAGGAAGAACAGCAACACAATCGCCCCATTGGCGATGGAATCGCAGATTTGCGCGAAAGCGCCATGCGCAGGCAGCAGCGAGGCCAATCCGATGGTGGCGATCAGCGCGAGGATATAGGGGTCAAACGAGGCTTTGATACGGTCGAGCATGGGCTTGGCCTAGTGGATTGATTTTGACATTTGCACCCCCTGTCGGCTGGGATGGGTTTGCAAATGTCAAAATCGTAAAATCCACTAGATTCATAAGTTTCTAGTGGTCCGAAAAGATTCTGGCATTCGGGCGTGCCCTAGCCTCAAACGGTACCGAATGTCAGAATCGGACCACTAGCGCGTCTTTTCTACCTCGGCAATGCTACGGCGCGTTGCCGAAAAGCGCACACTTGCGGTGGCGCCGCCTTGTGCTAACTCCCCGCCATGACTGTTCCACCTTCCGTTCCGCCCGTTGAGGCCTTCCGCGCCATGGCCATCGGCCAGCTTGCCCACAAGCTGGCGGCCGAGGGGCGCAGTGTGATCCATATGGAATATGGCCAGCCTTCCACCAGCGCGCCCGCCGCCGCGCTGGCCAAGGCGCATGAGGTGCTTGACCACGAGGCGCAGGGCTATTGGGAAAGCGCGCCGCTGAAAGAGCGCATCGCGCGCCACTATGCCGAGACGCAGGGCGTGACCATCCGCCCCGAACAGGTGATCCTCACCTGCGGCGCCAGCCCCGCGCTGGTGCTGGCGCTGATGAGCGGTTTCGCGCCGGGCGCGCGGATCGCCTGCGCGCGCCCGGGCTATGTCGCCTATCGCAACAGTTTGCGCGCGCTGCATATGGAATGCGTGGAAGTACCCTGCGGCGCGGCGGAGCGTTACCAGATCAGCGCCGCCGCGCTGGCCGCGCTCGATCCCGCGCCCGATGGCGTGATCCTCGCCAGCCCCGCCAACCCCACCGGCACGATCATCCCTCCGCAAGAGATGGCCGCCATCGCCGCCGTATGCGCGCGTCGCGGCATCCGCATCATCTCCGACGAGATCTACCACGGGCTCAGCTACACCGGCCCCTGCGTCTCGGCGCTGGTCCATGCGCCCGATGCGCTGATCGTCAATTCCTTCTCCAAATATTTCTCGATGCCGGGCTGGCGGCTGGGCTGGCTGGTGGCGCCCGACGATCTGGTCGATGCCGCCTATGCGCGCATGAGCAATCTGTTCCTGACACCGCCGGTGCTGGCGCAGCATGCAGGGTTGATCGCCTTTGATTGCGCCGAGGAACTGGAAGGCCATATCGCCACCTATGCCGCCAACCGCGCGGCCATGCTGGCGGCGCTGCCCGCACTGGGGCTGGCGAGAATCGCGCCGCCCGATGGCGCTTTCTACATCTGGGCTGATATCGGCCATCTCACCAACGACAGCATGGCTTTCTGCACCCGCCTGCTCGAGGAAACCGGGGTCGCCTGCGCGCCCGGCGTCGATTTCGATCCGGTGGACGGCCATCGCTTCATGCGCTTTTCCTTCGCCGTTTCCACCCAGCTGGTTGAGGAAGCCATTGCCCGCATGGTGCCGTGGTTCGCCCGACAGGGATGAACTGTATTTACGCCTGCGTCCGGTTTTTGCGCCTGCTCAATGTGATTGCCGCGCCGCCGTCGCAAGCGTAACCTGCTGGAATACCAAAAGCAGGACGCCCCCGATGACTGCCTCCGATCCCGTCACCATCACTTTCCACGGTGCCGCCGGCACCGTCACCGGTTCCTGCATGGAACTGGCGCTGGGCAGCAAGCGCATCCTTGTCGATTGCGGACTGTTCCAAGGCTCGCGCACGCTCGAAACGCTCAACCACGGTGATTTTGGCTTCGATGTGCGCGATATTGACGCGGTGGTGCTGACCCACGCCCATATCGACCATTGCGGGTTGCTGCCCAAGCTGGTGGCGCAGGGCTATCACGGGCCGATCTATTGCACGCCTGCAACGTCCGATCTGCTGGAATATATGCTGGCCGATGCGGGGCGCATTCAGGAATCGGAAGCCACCCGCCGCAACCGCCGCCGCGACCGGCAGGATCACGCGCATTTCGAGCCGCTCTACACCGAGCAGGACGGGCTGAAAGCATGGCGGGCCACGCGCCCCACGCCTTTGTGCGAATGGTTCGAGCCTGCCGAGGGCTTCCGCGTGCGCTTCTGGAATGCGGGCCATATCCTTGGCTCGGCCTCGGCCGAAATCGAGATCGGCTCCGAAGGCAGCAGCATCAAACTGCTCTGCTCGGGCGATATCGGGCCCGACAACAAAGAGTTTTACCCCGACCCCGCCGCGCCACATGGTCTCGACTATGTTGTCTGCGAAAGCACCTATGGCAACCGCAGCCGCGAGGATGTGAGTATCGAGCAGCGCCGTGACGTGCTGGAGCGCGAGATCAAGGATGCGCTGGTCAAGGGCGGCAATCTGGTCATCCCCGTCTTCGCGCTGGAACGCACGCAGGAACTCGTCACCGACATCATCCGCCTTGCCGAGGCCAACCGCATCCCCGGCGTTCCGGTCTTTGTCGACAGCCCGCTGGCCAGCAAGGCCACCACCGTGTTCGCCGCGCATAGCCGCGAGCTGGAGGATCTCGACGGGATCAACATCCTGCACCACCCGCAGGTGCGCTATGTCGAGGATCCCGCCGAATCCATGCGGCTCAACCTGATGTCGGGCGCGATCATTCTCTCGGCCAGCGGCATGTGCGAGGCTGGCCGCATCCGCCACCATCTGAAACACAATCTGCCGCGCCGCGAATCCACCGTGCTGATCGTCGGCTATCAGGCGCAGGGCACTTTGGGCCGCGTGCTTGAGGATGGCGCGACTCGCGTGCGCATCTCGGGCGAGGACATCTCCGTACGCGCCCGCATCCGCCACATCGACACCTATTCCGCCCATGCCGACCGCGAGGAATTGCATGCATGGATCAAGGCGCGCTTCCCGATCCGTGGCGGCCTGTTCCTGTCGCATGGCGAGCCAGAGGCCGTGGCGGGGCTGGAAGCGCTGGTGCAGCCCGACGACCTGTCGCTCAAGATCGTGAAGCCCGCAATTGGCGAGACATGGATGTTGCGCGCAGGCCATCCGCCCAAGCGCCTGTCCACCGGCCGCGCCGACATCCAGCAGGCCATGGGCCATGACTGGCAGAACGATTACGCCGATTTTGCCACAAGCCTGAAACAGGAATTGGCCCATATCAAGGGCGATGCGGCGCGCCGCCGTGTCATCGCCGAAATGCGCCGCCTGCTCGGCGCGGCGCAGGAGGGTTGAGCATGGGCAGGGGTTGGTGGATCGCGGCTGGTCTGGCGGTGGCCGCTGGCGGCGGCGCGCTGTGGTATGAAACGCGGCCCGTGGTGGTCAGCGTGGACAAGGTGAAATCCGGCCCCGCCGCCGATCTGGTCTATGCCACCGGCTATGTCGAGGCGCAGCAACCGGTCAGCGTGTCCTCGCGCATCACCGCGCCGGTGGACAAGGTGCTGGTGAACGAAGGCGACCATGTGCGCAAAGGGCAGGCGCTGGCCATCCTGTTTTCCGACGAACAGCGCGCGCTGGTCGATCAGGCGGGGGCCCAGCAGCGTTCGGCCGAGGTGATCGAACGGCGCAGCAATACCCTGTTCAAGGAAGGTTGGGTGACCGCCGCCGCGCGCGACAATGCCACCACCGCCGCTGCCGC
>DDES01000060.1 GCA_002336765.1 Novosphingobium sp. UBA1948
TGGTCAGCGAACCGCCTTCCTCGATGTTGCGCGCGGCACCAAAGAAGCGCTTGGGGCGCTGCAAGGCGTTGGCATCCACACCGCCGGTCAGCACCTTGCCCGACGACGGCACAACGGTGTTGTAGGCACGGCCCAGACGCGTGATCGAGTCGAGCAGGATGACGACATCGCGCTTGTGCTCCACCAGACGCTTCGCCTTTTCGATCACCATTTCGGCAACCTGCACGTGGCGGGTCGCAGGCTCGTCGAAGGTCGAGGAGATCACCTCGCCCTTCACGCTGCGCTGCATGTCGGTCACTTCTTCCGGACGCTCGTCCACCAGCAACACCAGCAGGAACACCTCGGGGTGATTGTCGGTGATCGCCTTGGCCATATTCTGCAGCAACACGGTCTTACCCGTGCGCGGCGGGGCAACGATCAGCGCGCGCTGGCCCTTGCCCTGCGGGCTGATCAGATCGATCACACGGGCGGACTTGTCCTTCACCGTGGGATCAAGCGTGTCAAGGCGCAGGCGCTCGTTCGGATAGAGCGGGGTCAGGTTGTCGAAATTGACGCGGTGGCGCACAGCCTCCGGATCGTCAAAGTTCACCGACTTGAGCTTGGTGATCGCAAAATAGCGTTCGCCATCCTTGGGCGCGCGGATTTCGCCTTCCACCGTATCGCCGGTGCGCAGGCCCCACTTACGGACCTGATTGGGCGACACGTAAATATCGTCAGGCCCCGCCAGATAGTTCGCCTCGGGGCTGCGCAAAAAGCCGAAGCCATCGGGCAGCACTTCAATCGTACCAAGGCCGACGATTTCCTCGCCATCCTCGGCCACTTCCTTCAGGATCGCAAACATCAGATCCTGGCGGCGAAGCGTGCTGGCGCTTTCCACGCCATATTCCTCGGCCATTTCGACCAGCTCGGCCGAAGTCTTTTTCTTCAATTCTTTCAAATGCATAATCGTATTTCCGTATGATATGTTCGGCCGGCTGATCCATCGGGCATGGGGAATGCAGGATCGTTGGTTGCCGCGTCTGTCGTGCGCGCGGCTGTGCCGGTTGGCGAAGCGTTTAGGGGAGGAAGGTTAAGGGGTCAAGAAAATCAGGGATTCAGGGGAAAAGTGCCTCCGGCGGGCAAAGGGTCATCACCCTTTGCAATCCCCTTAATGTCAGCGTGGCGCGCCGCTTGAACCTTGCGCGAGCTAGAAGCGCCGGAGGCACAAAACCCCCACAATCAAAACGGCTTCAAAACCACCATAATCACGATTACCGCCGCTGCCAGCCCTGGCACCTCGTTGAGCATCCGCAAATGCTTGCCCGAAAGCCGTCGGTCGCCACGTGCCAAAGCCTTGGCATAGCCCGCCAGCCACACGTGATAAGCCGAGAGCGCCAGCACAAAGGCCAGCTTGAGATGGAACCAACCCGAGGCGAACGCGCCAATCGTGTAGGCTAGCAACAGGCCCAGCACCCATACCACCACCAGCGAGGGCCACAGGATGATCTTGAGCAGCTTGCCCTCACGATCAACCCAGCGCGCTTCCTCCGCCGATCCTACCTCGCTTTCCTGATGATACACGAAATAGCGCGGCAGCATGAACAGGCCCGCCATCCAGAAGATGACGAAGATGATGTGCCCCGCCTTGAGCCAGAGATAGGTCATCGAGAGGAACCATTCCATGCGCGCACCACTGCCAGCAATTGCTCGACATGCTCGATGGGCGTGAATTGCCCGATGCCATGCCCGAGATTGAAGACATGGGGACGGTCTGCAAAGGCTTCAAGCACCCTGTTGGCCTGAGTTTCAAGTTCAGCCCCACCCGCCAGCAGTAGCAGCGGATCGAGATTGCCCTGCACCGGCATGCCCGCAGGCAATTCGCGCGCGGCCCAGATCGGGTCGATGGTTTCATCCACACCCACCGCGTCCACACCCGTCTCGCGTGCATAGGCTGCCAGTTTCTCGCCAGCGCCCTTGGGAAAGCCGATGATAGGCGTTGCGGGGTGCAGAACCTTCAGCCGCTTCACGATGGCCGCATTGGGCGCGATAACCCATTTCTCGAACTCGCGCGGGGCCAGCGAACCGGCCCAACTGTCGAACAACTGGATCGCCTCGGCACCGGCCTTGATCTGCCCGTCGAGATAATCGACCGTCACATCCACGATAGCATCGATGATTGCCTGAAACGCTGCCGGATCGCGATAGGCATAGGCGCGGGTCTCGTGCTGGTCGCGGCTGCCCTCGCCATTCACCATATAGGTCGCAATGGTCCACGGACTGCCCGCAAAGCCCAGCATGGTCTGCTCAGGGCTCAATTGCTCCACCACCCGCCTCACGGTAGCATAGATCGGCGCAAGGCGCTCAGGGACCGCTACAAGCGAATTGAGAGCATGGTCGACAAGGCGGGGCGACATATGCGGTCCCTCGCCTGCCAGAAACTGTAGATCCTGCCCCATGGCATAGGGCACGATCAGAATGTCGGAAAACAGGATCGCCCCGTCGAAGCCGAAACGGCGCAAAGGTTGCAACGTGATCTCGGCCGCTGCCGCGCTGTCATAGACGAGCGCAAGGAAACCGCCCTTCTCGGCCCGCAAGGCGCGATATTCGGGCAGATAGCGCCCCGCCTGACGCATGAGCCAGATCGGCCGCCTGTCAGCATTCTTTCCGCGCAACGTATCAAGGAGCAAACCGGGCATCGCGTATCGTTCCAATCAAAATAATAGATTCTTTAAGAAAGGATGTAGGAGTCTGTTGGCCTGTGGATAGCGGGCATACCGGCGCCTTGCCCGATTTATGCCCGATTGGCCAGAGCCAGACCTTGCCCGACTCGTCCTTGGCCTAGGTCAAGCAAAGCTTATCCACTCTATCCCCAGCCTGTGGGAAACCTTGTTCACCTGTCCACAACCGGAGAAAATAAATCCCCTCATCGGGGAGGAAACGGAGCAGACGAGTTGTCAGACCACCTCTGCCGTGCCTATGGACAGACTTGTCCACAGCGCACGGGTAAAACGGGTAGTATCCCTATGACGCGTCTTCATCTTCATCTGCTCTCCGATTCCACCGGCGAAACGCTGGAGATGATCGCCAAGGCGGCGCTTTCGCAGTTCGACGATATGGATGTGGTGCGCCATTTCTGGCCGATGGTGCGCAGCCAGGCCCATCTGGACCGTATCATCGCCGATATCGCCGCCAACCCCGGCCTCGTGCTGTATACGATGGTTTCGCAGGATATCCGCAAGGGGTTGGAACAGCACTGTCGCACCTTGGGCCTGCCTGCCGTGCCAGCGCTCGATGCGGTGATCGACGCGCTGGAAGGCGCGCTGGGTCAGGAAGCCAAGGGCCGTCCCGGTCGCCAGCACATGCTCGATGCCGCCTATTTTGCCCGCGTCGAGGCAATCCATTACACCATCGCCCATGATGATGGCGTGCTGCACGAGGAATGGGAGGAAGCCGATATCCTCTTGGCAGGCGTATCGCGCACCTCGAAAACACCCACCAGCATCTATCTCGCCAACCGTGGCTACAAGGTGGCCAATATCCCGATTGTGCCGGAAAGTCCGCCACCCGAGATGCTCTATGGCCTGAAGCATCCGCTGGTGGTCGGCCTGACCACCGCGCCCGAGCGGCTGATCCAGGTCCGCCGCAACCGGCTGCTGACCCTCAATCAGGGCACCGATACCAGCTATGTCGACAGCGATCATGTATCGAGCGAGGTGCAATATGCCCGCCGCATGTTTGCCGACAATGGCTGGCCGGTGATCGATGTCACCCGCCGCTCGATCGAGGAGACGGCGGCGGCGGTGATCAACCTTTTGAAGGACCGCAACACCCGCGAAGGCGGGCCGCAAGAAGGCAATAAACCGATCTGATGACACGATTGATCCCCAATCGCCTTATTCTGGCCAGCCAGAGCAGCTCGCGCCGCGCCATGCTGGATGCGGCGGGCGTGGTGTATGACGCTATTCCGGCCCATATTGACGAGCGCGCGCTCGAGGCTTCGCTGGAAGGCGCCGATGCCGCCGCCACCGCGCTGGCGCTGGCCGAGGCCAAGGCTTTGGCTGTTTCACGTGAAAACCCCGCAGCCTTGGTGCTGGGCAGCGATTCCCTTGTGGTGGTGGAGGGTCGCCGGTTCGACAAGCCTGCCAGCCGCGAGAATGCCGCCGACCATCTGCGCTTCTTTTCCGGCAAGGTGATGGAATTGCACTCTGCCGCCGCTCTGGCGCGCGATGGCGCGGTCGTGTGGCGCCATGCGGATGTGGCGCGGCTGGCGGTGCGGGTGCTGTCGGAAGATTTCATTGCCGCCTATCTGGATGCCGAATGGCCTGAAGTGTCCTGTTGTGTCGGTGTTTTCCGCATCGAGGCGCGGGGTGTTACGCTGTTTGATCAACTTGACGGCAACCACTTTACCGTGCTCGGAATGCCTTTGCTGCCGGTGCTGGGGGCGCTGCGCGATTACGGAGTCTTGCTGGCATGACCACGCCCTATGCTGAAGTGATCGGCGATCCGATCATCCAGTCCAAATCGCCCGCCATTCACGGGTTCTGGTTGCGCCAGCTTGGGCTGGACGCGGAATATGGTCGCGCCCATGTGCTGGCTGGCGATCTGGCGGACTATGTTGCCAACCGCCGCGAGGATCCGGCCTGGGTGGGCTGCAATGTGACCATGCCGCACAAACAGGCGATTATCCCGTTGCTAGACCGGCTGCATCCCGCTGCGGCGCGGATTGGCGCGGTGAACACGGTGCTGCGCGAGGGTGATGCGCTGATCGGGCGCAACACGGATGCACCGGGTTTTCTCGAGCCGCTGCTGCCGGTGCTGCAAGATGAATTCGCGCCGCAGGAGGTGTTGGTGATCGGCGCCGGTGGCGCGGCGCGGGCGATTCTCGTCGCTTTGGCCGATGCGGGGCTGACCATCACGCTGGCCGCGCGCGATACCGACAAGGCGCGGGCGCTGCTGGATGAACTGGCGCCGGCCAAGGGCAACAAGGTGATGAAGATCGCCGATCTGGCCCGCCCCGGCTATGGCGCGTTCGAACTGGTGGTCAATGCCAGTCCGCTGGGCATGGCGGGTAATCCCCCCCTCACCTTTCATTTCGGACAGGCGAGCGAGGCAGCGATCATCTATGACATCGTCACCGCTCCGTCGGTAACCCCTCTGATCGAGGAAGCCCGCTCGCGGGGCTTGCGCACCGTGGATGGCCTTTCGATGCTGATCGGACAGGCGGCGGAGGCTTTCGAGCATTTCTATGGCCAGCCTGCCCCGCGCGGTGCTGGCGATTCTGGGGGCGACGCCGAATTGCGCGCCTTCCTGTCGGGCGGGGTATGAGTCGGAGCCTTGTTCTCGGGCTGACCGGCTCGATCGGCATGGGCAAATCAACGGTGGCGGCGATGTTCCGCGCCGCCGGTGTGCCGGTGTTCGACGCCGATGCCGAGGTGCGCCGTTTGCAAGGCCCCGATGGCGCCCTAATCCCCGCGATCGAGGCGGGTTTCCCTCATACCACCGGCCCGCAAGGCGTGGATCGCGGCAAGCTGGGCGCGGCGGTTTTCGGCAATCCCGAGGCCTTGGCGCGGCTGGAAGCTATCGTGCATCCCGCTGTCGGCGCGGCGCGCGCGGATTTTCTGGCCAAACATGCCGATGCGCCGCTGGTGGTTTTCGACATCCCCCTGCTGTTCGAGCGCACCGGCCGCGCGGGCATGGATGCGGTGGCAGTGGTCTCCGCTCCTGCCGGACAACAGCGCGCGCGGGTTCTGGCGCGTGAGGGGATGAATGCGCAAAAGTTCGAGTCGATCCTCGCGGCGCAAATGCCCGATGCGCAAAAGCGCAAGCTTGCCGACTATGTTATCGATACCGGCACCTCGCTTGAAGCCACCCAAGCGGCTGTTTTCGCGCTGATTTCGACCTTGCGGGAAAAAGCGTCGGGTTAACGATAAAATCCGCATTGGCCCTCTTGTGCAAGGGGCTGGGCGGGACAATAAAGACTCCAATGAGAGAGATCATTTTCGACACCGAAACCACCGGTCTCGACCCCCAATCCGGTGACAGGTTGGTCGAAATCGGCTGCATCGAGATGGTCAACCGCGTGGCCACCGGTGCCACCTTTCATTGCTATTTCAATCCCGAGCGCGACATGCCTGAAGAGGCCGAGCGCGTGCATGGCCTGTCTATCACCTTTCTGTCCGACAAGCCGCTATTTGCCGAAAAAGCTCAGGAATTTCTCGATTTCATCGGCGATGCACCCTTGGTGGCGCATAATGCCGGTTTCGACTTCGGCTTCATCAACGCCGAATTGGTGCGCGCCGGTTTCGATCCGGTCAGCCTTGATCGCATGGTCGATACGGTCAAGATCGCGCGGGCCAAGCATCCCGGCGCCAAGAACTCGCTTGATGCGCTGTGCACCCGCTATGGCGTGGATCGCAGCCATCGCACCAAGCATGGCGCGCTGCTCGACTCCGAACTGCTGGCACAGGTTTATGTCGAGCTGCTGGGTGGACGGCAGATCGGGCTTGGCCTGGCGGCGGAAACGGTCACTGTCAGCGTTGAAACCGTGAGCGAGGCGCCGCGCCGCGAGCGCCCTTTCCGCGCCCCGCGCACCCATCAGGCCAGCGCCGAAGAATTGGCGGCGCACGCCGAATTTTTGAAGAAAATCAAGGAGCCGATCTGGCTTCAGTGATTAAAGCGTGAAAACAACAAGAGGAGTACAACCATGGACATTCGCGTTTCCGGCCATCAGATGGAAACTGGCGATGCTCTGCGCACGCATGTTGAGGATCGGCTGAACGCCATCATCGATAAATATTTCTCGCGCGCCCTGTCTTCGGTTGTGACCTTCAGCAAGGCCCCTGCCGGCGCGTTCCGTTGCGACATCGTGATGCATGTGCGCCAGGGTCTGATCCTGAAGGGTGCCAGCATCTCGCAGGATGCACATAATGGCTTCGACCAGGCGTCGGACAAGGTGGAAACCCAGCTCCGTCGCTACAAGCGCCGCCTGTCGGCCCGTCAGGAACAGGCCGCCCATTCGGTGCGCTCGGAAGAAGCCGCCTACACCATCTTCGTGGAAGCCGAGCCCGAGGCCGAGGCCGAAGTGACCGTCGAGGCGCCGCTGGTGATTGCCGAGATGCGGGTGGATGTGCCCGAAACCACCGTGTCGGATGCGGTGATGATGCTCGATTTGCGCAACACCAACGCGCTGCTTTTCAAAAATGCTGGCACCGGCAAGCACAATATGGTTTACCGGCGCGGTGATGGCTCGATCGGCTGGGTCGAACCGTCCTGACCACTGTCGATTGACGCAGGCCGTCCGGCTCGGGGCGGCGGCGCCGCGCGCCCTTTGCGGTGAAGCGTTGGCAGGTTTGGTCGAGACGGCAATACCGGCGCGACCAAACCTTTGCACCTTCCCCCGAAAAGCGCTATCGGCCCCGCCGACCCCTTGCCTTTTTTATGGCCTGCGGGATTTGAAGGCTTACGCATCAGGCAATGACCGCTCTGTTCACCTTGCAGCCCGAGGCCGTGGAAACGGTCAAGCTCGATTCCAAACCGGCGGTGCTGGAACGGCTGGCCGAGCGATTCGAGGCGGTTTACGGACTGGATCGCGCGACCGTGCTGGCACGGCTGAACGAGCGCGAGGAACTGGGTAGTACCGGCTTCGGCCGTGGCGTGGCGATCCCCCATGCTCGCATTGCCGAGGTGGAGCGACCCGTGGCGGTGTTCATGCGGCTCGAATCGCCGGTCGCCTTTGAAGCGGCGGATGATATGCCGGTGGATCTGGTGTTTGGCCTGCTGTCGCCCGAGGCGGCGGGCGTGGTGCATCTGCATGCGCTGGCGGCGATTTCGCGCATGATGCGGGATGACAAGATGCACGCCGCCTTGGCCGACGCGCCGGGCAACGAGGCGATCTATGCCCTGATCGCCAATGTTATCGACCGTGACGCCGCCTGAGCCATTCTCAGGGCCTGAAGCAGCAACGGGCGCGGCGCTGCACTGGCGGGCGCTGGAGCGGCTTTATGCGTCGGCGCCGGTGAACCATTTGTTTGAATCGCAACTGGAAATCCCCGCCGAAGGGCAATCGCGCATCACGTTCCACGTGAAACCCGAGCATTTCCACGCGGCGGGCGCGGCGCATGGCACGATCTATTTCAAGATGCTCGACGATGCCGCCTTCTATGCGGCCAACACGCTGGTGACGGATCGTTTCCTGCTCACCACCGCGTTCAACCTGCATTTTACCCGCCCTGTTCACAGCGAGACGATTGTGGCCGAGGGGCGCTGGATTTCCGGGCGTCGCCGCGTGCTGGTGGCCGAAGCGCGGTTGATCGACGAGGAAGGCGAGGAAGTGGGGCGCGGCACGGGCACATTCATGCGCTCGCATATCGCCTTGTCGGGCCTTGCCGGTTATGCCGCCAGCGTCAACCCGCAGGGATGAGCGCCCGCCTGCCCACCCATATCGAGGTTTCCGCACTGATCCGCCGCGTCCATGCCGAGGGTGGCTTTGCGATGGTGATGGCCAAGGGCGAGCCGGACGCGGGCACGATCCTGTTGGTTTTTTGCGAGAATGGCGCCAATGAGCGCGCCTATGAGCGCATGCCCGATCTGGATGGCGAGCGCCGCTGGCAATTGGCCCGCAGGCGCGATCCCGCCGATCCCGCCACTTTTGTCGACTGGCTCGAAAGGCGCCGGAAACAGGATCCGGATCTGTGGATAGTTGAACTGGACATCGCGGATGGCGAACGGTTCATCGGATTGCCGACCATTTCCGGTTGACTTGTTGCCCCCCCATCTCCAAGGGCGCCCGACTACCCATGCGAGGGCGGCTTTGACGGTATTTCCACCCGAGGAGCAAGCGCGCAGACGGGGGGCATCCGGCTGGGAATGCTGGCAGCATGAAACTCTCGCCACCCGTGGCGAAGGCGCTGCCCCTTCCAGCGACAGGCTGCTCACCGCCTAATTGAAGAGTGTAATGAGTCTGATCCTGAAACGCGCCAGCGCTGTGTCGATGGCCGCCTATGTTATGATGCTTGTGTTCAGCGCCACCGGTTCGGGCGCGGCCGCTCAGGACAAGATCCTGACCGCTGGTCAAACGGAAACCATTTCCGAGCAAGACGCGCAGCCTGCGGCCAATCTGGCTGATCTGGTGGCTGCCCAGCCGGAAACTCAGGATGTCTCCGAAGAGTTGAGCTGCCTTGCCAGCGCCATCTACTTCGAATCGCGCAATGAACCGCTTGATGGCCAGTTGGCCGTCGGTCGCGTGATCGTCAACCGCACCAAGTCCGGTCGTTTCCCCGCCTCCTATTGCGGCGTGGTCAAGCAGCCCTCGCAATTCTCCTTCGTGCACCACAACAAGCTGCCCGAGGTGAAGACCGCTTCGCCCAACTGGCGCAAGGCGGTGGCCGTGGCCCGCATCGCACATGAGGGTCGCTGGAAAAACGCTTCGGAGGGCGCGCTGTTCTTCCACGCTACCCGCGTGAAGCCGCGTTGGAACAAGGCGGTACAGGTCGCCCGCATCGAGAACCATCTGTTCTATCGTTGATCGGTGGATGATGGATGCACAAAGCCCCTCGCCTTGGCTGGTGGGGGGCTTTGTTGTTTTTGGGGTAAGGATTTTGCCTTCGGCGGGCAAAGGGTAATGACCCTTTGCAATCCCTTTAATGTCGGCGTGGCGCATCATTGCATCCATATGCAAGTTTGCAGCGCCGCAGGCCATAAAAGCCTCCGGCGGTGCAACGTTACGCAACGACGAGATCTTGTCCCAACAAAGACAGCATGGGGATTGTTAAGGGTGCAACACCCTTAACCCGCCGGAGGCACTCTCAGCCCCTAATTCCGCAATTCCACCCAGATCGGCGCGTGATCGCTGGCCTTTTCGCGCCCGCGATGCTCCTTGTCCACGCCGCAGGCCACCAGCCGGTCGGCCAGTTCGGGCGACAGCAAGGCATGGTCGATGCGAAAGCCGTGGTCGCGCTGCCATGCGCCCGCCTGATAGTCCCAATAGGTCCAGACGCCGCCCTGCGGGTTGTGGGTGGCGATGGCATCGGTCCAACCGTCATGGAGCAGGCGTAGATAGGCATCGCGCGACTCCGGCTGCATCAGCGCGTCATCGGCCATCGCCTTGGGGCTCCAGATATCGGCATCAGTGGGGATGACATTGAAGTCGCCAGTGACGATGGTGGGGATTTCCAGAGCTTTCAGCTCGGCCATACGGGCGCGCAGGCGCTCCATCCAGCGCAGTTTATAGTCGAATTTCGGGCCGGGCTGCGGATTGCCATTGGGTAGATAGATGCCCGCGATCCGCACGCCGTTCACCTCGGCCTCGATATAGCGGCTGTGGTCGTCCTCCGGCTCGCCGGTAAGGCCACGCTGCGTCTCCACAGGCTTTACCCCGTCGGCCAGAATCGCCACGCCATTGAAGCTCTTTTGCCCGTGCCAGATGGCGTGATAGCCGATCTTCTCGAACTCTTCCGCGGGAAAACCCTCGTCCTGCGTCTTGATTTCCTGCAGGCAGGCCACCGTAGGCCGTGTTTCCTCCAGCCATTCGAGCAGGCGCGGCAGGCGGGCCTTGATACCGTTGATATTGAAACTGGCGATTTTCATGCGCTGCAAGGCCCTTCAGACCGCGAAGGACGAGCCGCAGCCGCAACCGGCCACCGCATTGGGGTTTTCAACCTTGAACGCCGCGCCGCCCAGGGATTCGACATAATCCACCACACAGCCCGCCACCAGATCGAGGCTGACGGCATCAACCACCAGTTTGACCCCGTCGGTTTCGGTCACACTGTCATCGGCCTCGATGTTTTCGGCCAGACCATAGCGATATTGGAAGCCCGAACAGCCGCCACCTTCCACCGCAAGGCGCAACATGGCTGGCTTACCCTGCTTTTCGGCGATCCACGCCACGCGGGCGGCGGCCGAAGGGCTGAGGGTGATCGGGCTGACAGAGTCGGGGGCTTGGGTCATACACCCCATGTAGGCGCGCGCCCGTCCACTCGCAAGGCGGGCGCGCGCCCATGAATCCAGAACGGCCTCAAGCCATCTGGATATAGTCGCGCAGGGCGTCGGCTTCGCCCTGAATATGGTCGATGCGGTATTTCACCAGATCGCCGATCGAGACAAAGGCCTTGAGCCGCCCGCTCTCCAGCACCGGCAGGTGGCGGATACGGCGGCGGGTCATCAGGCCCAGTGCCTCGAGCACCGGCGTTTCCTTGTCCACCGTGATGGCGGGGCTGGTCATCACCTGACCGACTGCCATGTCGAGCAGCGCGGGGCCGTGGTCGGCCAGTCGGTAGATCACATCGCGTTCGGAAAAGATGCCGGCGATGGCATGGCCATCGAGCACCGGCAGCGCGCCGATCCGCTTTTCGGCCAGCAGCGCGATGGCATCGCGCACTTTCATGGCAATGGTGCAGGCGATCACTTCGCCCGACCGGTCATTGATGACACGGGCAATCGTCATGTGGCATCCTCCTTATGTCAGGCGTTTTGGTTGGTCGCCCCCTTTTATTTGTATGAGTATGACACTTGTCCCACATCTTGCCTAGTGAAAATCGCGCGGAATTTGTGGCATGGGAATGCCCCTTGCCCCGCCTGCGGCAAAGGCGCATGACGGCACCATGAGCCACAAATCTCCCTTCGACAGCCCCGAAACCGCGGCCTTCGTCTGGGCGCGCTTCCGCCGCCTGATGCGCTGGATGTTTTTGGTGACGGTCACAGTGGTGATCGGCGCCCTCTCCGTGCTCTACAAGCAGGAGGGGATGGTTTCCGTCCATTTCTACATCGCGGTGGCGATCGGCATATCCTTCGCCATGCTGCTGATGGCGGCGCTGATGGGTCTGGTGTTCCTGTCCAGCGGCAGCGGGCATGATGAATCGGTGATCGATCCCACCGACAAAGATTGATGCGGTGATTGATCCGGCCGGATCAGGCCGGAACGCGCAGCCGGAAATCCTCCACCGGTACGCCGCCGATGATATGTTCCTGCAAGATGCGTTCAAGCACATCCTCGCGGCAGGAATGATACCAGACGCCCTCGGGATAGATCACCGCCACCGGCCCCGCGAAACAGACACGCAGGCAATCCGCCTTGGTCCGCTGCACGCCCAGTTCGGTCAGGCCCAGTTGCTTGACGCGCTTCTTGAGATAGGCCCACGCCGCCTTGCCCGCCTCGGACGAGCAGCACTCGCCCTTCTGCGGTTCGGCACACAGGAAGATGTGGCGCGCAGACGTACCGGAAACCCCCGCCCCTGCCTTGGCCAGCGCCTCGCGCGCCTTGGTGATGTCGTGCTGGTGGTTCACTGGCATGACCATTGGGCCAGCAGGGGCCGCAAATTGTCGGGCAGCACCGATGCCTTGCCATCCAGCACGAAGACCGTGGTTGCCTGCGCCAGTCCGACCGGCTGCCCGTTCTGGGTCAGCAAATGGCGCAAGACCAGACTGCGGTTGCCGATCTCGGCAATGCCGCTGTGCACATCCACCGGCAGCGGGTAATGCGCCTGCGCCAGATAGTCGATGTTGAGGTTGACGATCATGATCTGGGCGCCCTTGGGCATGGCCGCCGCATGGCCGCTTTCGATGTAAAATCGCACGCGGCTGTCCTCGATGATCGCGGCCAGCGCGACATTGTTGATATGGTTGTTGGGGTCCATATCGGCATAGCGCGTGGAAACCTCCACATGATGCGGATAATGCGCGGGAT
The DNA here is from genome assembly GCA_002336765.1 of Novosphingobium sp. UBA1948. GTDB lineage: Bacteria > Pseudomonadota > Alphaproteobacteria > Sphingomonadales > Sphingomonadaceae > Novosphingobium. The sequence continues at coordinate 12,662 of DDES01000060.1, forward strand.
CGAGCAGGGCGGGATCGGGTTTGGCCATAATTTTGGTCCTCTCAGTGCTTCAGCCAGCGGTCAAGCCAGTGCAGCACGGTGCTGTGCCATTGCAGCGAGTTCTTGGGCTTCAGCACCCAATGGTTCTCGTCGGGGAAAACCAGCAACTGTGCAGGCACATTGCGCCGCTGGAGCGCGGTGAAGGCGGCAAGCCCCTGCGTATAGGGGATGCGGAAGTCCTTCTCGCTGGTGATGACCAGCATTGGCGTCTTCCACTTGTCGACATGGTTCACCGGATTCCAGCGCTCGTATTCCTGCGGCGCCTCGAAATAGGCGTGGCCGCCATGTTCCCATTCGTCGAACCACAATTCGTCGGTTTCATAGGCCATGGCGCGGGCGTCGAACACACCGTCATGCTGGACAATGCAGCGGAAACGGTCGGCCCATTGGCCCTCGATCCAGTTCATCATATAGCCGCCATAGGACGCGCCCAGCGCGCAGACCTTGCCACCATCAAGGCTGGCGTCCTTGCCCAGCGCGGCGGCGAGGCCCTTTTGCAGATCCTCCAGCGGCCATCCGCCCCAATTGCGGTTGATCGCATCGGTGAAGGCCTGACCATAGCCGGTCGAGCCGTGGAAATCGACGCTGACCACCGCGTAACCCTGCGAGGCGAACACACGCGGGTTCCAGCGGAAGGACCAGCCATCGTTGAACGAGCCCTGCGGCCCGCCATGCACAAAGAGCAGCACTGGCAGTTTACCGCTGGCGCCTCCGGAGATGCCGGCGGGCTTGTAGACCATGCCGTGCACCGTATCGGCATTGGCGCCGGTGAAGCTGAAGCGCTCGACGCTGACGGCGGGGAAGGCGGCCAGCGTCGCATCATTGGCGTGGCTGAGCGCGGTGGTCTTGCCGCCCTGTGTCCGATAGATTTCCGAGGGGCCGGAGGCGCTGTCGCGGGCGAACAAAAAGCCATCTTTCGCGAGCGGCTGGATCGCGCTGATATGCCCCTCGCGCGCGCCCTCCACCAGTTTTAGGCGCTCGACCTTGCCGCTCTTGATGTCGATGCGGAAGGCGGGGTGATCGAGCACATCATCGGCTGTGGTGATCAGCGCCTTGCTGTCGGGTGTCCATGCCAGCGAGGCAGCGGAACGGTCCCATGCGGCAGTCAGCGGTCTGACCTCGCCGGTCTTCAGGTTGCGCAGCATGACCACCAGCCGGTCCGACTCATAACCGGGCCGGGCCATCGCGGCATAGGCCAGCCATTGTCCGTCGGGCGAGGGGGCGGGGGCCGTGTCCGTGGCCTTGTTGCCAAAACTGAGGTTAACGGGCGCCTTGCCATCCAGCTTCGATTGCCAGATGTCGATATTGGTCGAGCGCGGCTCGTCGCGCGTGCTCTGGCGTGCCGCGAAATAGACGCTTTGCGAATCAGCGCTCCACGCGAAATCCTCCGCGCCGCCATAGGGTTTGGTCGGCATGTCGCCGGTGAACAGCATTTCGCTGCCATCAATCGCTACGCCTTCGCCCGCAATCGCGCCATCCGCGCCCAGCGTGAAGGCGAAGGCGCGGTTATAGGCATCGGGCTTGGCCCATGTGTCCCAGTGGCGGACGAAGCCTACGCCATCGGGATAGAGCCGGCCCGAACCGGCGGCGGCATCGGCGGCGGGTGCTGTGCAATCGAACGAGCCGCAGGAGCGCGCGAGTTCTGCCCAGACCACCAAGCGTTTGCCATCGGGCGAGAGCAGGAAGCCGTCCACGCCGGTCTTGAAATGGCTCACCTGCACCGGTTGGGCATCGGGTTGGGTGAGGTCGAGCGACCACAGCTGGTCGCTGCCCGATTGGCCGGACAGGAAGGTCAGGCGTTTACCGTCGGCGCTGAGGCTCGGGCTGGTTTCATTGGCGCCTGCCAGATCGGCAATCCGCGCGGGCGCCGCGCCTTTGCGCGCGATCCACAGGCCGGTGCTGCGCTTATAGCTGACCGGATCGGTGTCGGTCTGCTGCCACACCACGACACTGCCATCGGCGCTGGCCACCGGGGCGGTAACGCGGGCGAGGGTGACAAGATCCTGCGGGGTGAAGCTGGCCGCCAGCGCGGGTGTGGCGACACAAAGCGAAAGCGCCGTTGCAAGGCGCCGAAAGCGGGTGGTGATCATGGGCGGCAGGCTAGCGCGTCTGCGCCGTGCCTGCAATCAACCCTTCTTGCCGACGATCCGCGCGATTTCCTCGGCCACCAGCCGCTCCACCATCGGGGGCAGGTGCTTGTCCAGCCATTCGGCGAGAGCAGGGCGCAACATCTCGCGCACCAGACCTTCGAGCGAGGTTTCGCCCGAGCGCACGATCTGCGGCGCGGCGCGCGGGGCGGCCATCATCGCCAGCGCCTCAAGCGATTCGCGCATCGACTGGCGGGCATCCTCGCCCAGCAGGGCATCGGCATCATCCTCCACCGTATCGGCCAGATCGAGAATGTCCTCGTCCTCCACCACGCGGGGTGTGCGCAGAGGGGCGGCGGCAGGCTTGCTGTCGCGCGCGATCACTTTCTTGATCGAGGAGAGAATGTCCTCCACCGACGGTTCGCCCTGATGGCGCATACTGGTCCCAACCCCTGTTAAGCACAATCGCGGCAGAATCACGGAAGCCTTGCGACTCCGCCCGCATCACGGATTTGGACCGCTCACCGCTTTGGTGTCAACCGTGCGTGTGGGGATGCCTGCGCCCTGCACACCATCGCCGCCCCAGTCGGTCAGCTCGCCACGCGCCGAACGGTAATGCGACTCGGGATCATAGAGCGTGCCACCGTCCAGCCCGAGATCTTTGGCCCCTGCCCGCCCGATGGCGGAAAGCAGCGAGAATCCGGCGACATAGGCGTTGCGCTTGGCGGTCACCAACTGCACCTGCGCGTTCACCAGTTCCTGCTCGGCGTTGAGGATGTCGAGCACGGTGCGGCTGCCCACGCTGTTTTCCGCGCGCACCCCGCGCAGCGACAGTTCCGCCGCCTCGACCGCCGTGGTGGTGCTGGCGACAATCTCGCCCGCCGCGCGATAGGAGGCAAAGGCGGCGCGCACGCTGGCGATTACCTGCCGCTCCGCCGCGATTTCCTGATCCAGCGCCTGACCCTCGCGGGCCTGTGCCTGCTTGATCTGGGCGCTGGGCCGTCCACCCTGATAGAGCGGAATGGTGGCGCGCAGGCTGACATCGCTGGTGGTCACGCTTTCTGGCAGCGTGCTTTTCGGCACGCCCGCCACCGAGAGCGAGTTGAGATAGTTGGTGTAGCCGCCATTGGCCACGATCGACAATTTGGGCAGGCGCGAGGCGCGCGCCGCGCTGGTGTCGAAACCGGCGGCCTTGCTGCGCTCCTGCGCGGCCAGCAGGTCGGGATTATGCTCCAGCGCATAGGCCACGGCCTCGTCGGGCGAGGCGGGCAGTGCAGGCAGCGCGGGCGGCGGGGCAAGTGCCACCGGCTCCTTGCCCACCAACTGGATGTAGGTCTCGCGCGCCTGCACGGCGGCGGCCTCGGCGCTGCGCAGATTGCCCTGTGCCAGCGCGAGGCGGGATTGCGACTGCGCCACATCGGTGCGCGTCACATCGCCGATCTGGAACCGGTCGCCCGTGGCCTTGAGGTTGGTTTGCAGCGTTTGCACCTGCGCGCGGTTCAGCCTCACCGTTGCCTCGGTGCGGATCACATCGAGATAGGCGGCCACCGTCTGGGCGAAAATATTGGCCTCGGTGGCGCGCAGATCGTTGCGGCCCGCCACCACGCGGGTATCGGCGGCGCGAATCGCATTGCGCACCGCACCGCCATTATACAGCGGCACCGACATCGTGCCGGTCACCGCCAGCATGCGCGGCAGATCGGTGCTGGCCAGCGTACTTTGCCGGACATATTCGGTTTCACTGGCGATGGCGCTTACCGAAGGCAATCCGTCGGCCCGCGCCAGCGGAACGCCCGCATCGGTGGCGCGCAATTGCTCGCGCGCGGCCAGCAGGGTCGGGTTGCCGGTGTAGGCGGCGGCCAGTGCATCACGCAAATCCTCCGCGCTGGCAGGCCCAGCCGACAGAGCGAAAGCGGCCGCACCGGCCAGAAGGCAACCCTTGTGCATGGGATTTAGAAACTCCAGCGTTTCGGCGCCGCGAATTCGGGGATGGCGGGAATGCCCATTTCACCCAGCGGCAGGAAGGATACCGTGCCGCCGGTCTTGCGGCCAATGGCCAGACGCGACACGTTCTTGTTGAACAGACCGGTGACGATACGGCCACCCTCGGCCAGCGCGTCGACCAGCGTCTGCGGCACTTCGCCCGCCGCGCCATCGACGATCACGAGGCTGTAGTCGCTGCCCGCCACGGCCTTGGCAGCATCGGCGGCATCCACCGTGTCGAGCGAACCGACCAGCGGGCGCAGCACTTCGGCCAGATAGTTCGAACCGGCGGTAACCACCAGGGCCTTGTCACCCTTCACCGGCTCGCCAGCGGCCAGCGCCTTGCCCGTGTAGAGCGGCGGCGTGGCAAAGCGGCCATTGCCCAGCGGGATGGCGCGGTCGATATAGGCGTGGGCGCGATGGTCGGCAGGAATGAAATCCTCGCGCGCGACGGCGGCGATGGCCGAGAGCACCCACGGCTCGTTTACGCCGCTGGTGCGCAGCTGGCTTTCGATCATCGCGCGGCGGGCGGTTCCGGCCTCGGCGCCCTTGGGTGCGTAGTGGATTTCGCTCATGGATTCACGTCCTTGAATGATGGCTGTATTGCATAGTTAATACACTAACGCAATGGCCCAAGTTGTTTGGTCGCGCTTCTAGGCCAAGCGCGCCCTATTCGCCAAGCGCTTTTGCCCTGATTCGCCCCCGAAATGTACCGCCAGAGGGCGCAACTTTGGTCGGGTGTGGCGTTTGTGCTTGGCGCGGGGCGCCGGGCGTGATTAAGGGCATTCGCAAAGCCCACACATACGCATGCGCGCCGCATGCCCAATCGCAAGGAAGCACCCCGATGGCTGAATTGGTGACGATCCGCGAAGCTGACCTGATCGAGAGCGTGGCCGACGCGCTCCAGTATATCAGCTATTATCACCCGATGGACTATATCCGCGCGC